>CAYXUZ010000156.1:0-15057 GCA_964467705.1 uncultured Ardenticatenaceae bacterium
TCTTTTTTGTCGCCCAAAGGTCTGTTGCAGCAGTTGTTGGCACGGCCGTTCGGCATTGAACGCCTCCCCCCCGTTTATGGATTCTGGGGAGCTTTCATCGTCCTGACACTCATCAGTTACCCTTATATCTTCTTAACGGTGAAGGCCGCACTGTGGCAGATGGACCCCACATTATTGGAAATTGCGCAAACGGAGGGAGCGCGGAAACGCCAGATCATGCGGCATGTGTTGTTGCCGTATGTATGGCCGGCCGTCACTGCCGGTGGTTTGTTAGTGGCCTTGTACTGCTTGCGTGATTTTGGTGCGGTGACTTTGCTGCAATACAGTACCTTTACACGGGTCATTTACAATCGGTACCAGGCATTTCAACTTGACCAGGCCGCCACGATGGCGCTGATGTTGGTATTGATGACCGGCGTTATGATGTTCTTTGAGTCCCGTTTACGGGAGCATAAAGAGAATGTGCCCACCGAAATGAGCGACCACCGCAACAGCAAGTTGGTGAAGTTGCGTGGATGGCGATGGGTAGGGCTGCTTTTTGTCGGTTCGTTGGCTTTTGTTTCTTTGTTTATGCCCGTTGGCGTTTTACTCTACTGGATTGGGCGGGGCGTCCAGCAAGAATGGTTGCCAGACAGTATGGGACTGGCTCGTGATAACACAATTTTATGGGTTGATTTATGGGAACCAGCCCAGAGTTCACTCCTGGTATCGCTGGTGGCGGCGGTGCTGGCCGTGCTGCTGGCGCTTCCCATTGCTATCCTGTCCGTGCGGAGCAACGGCCGTCTGGCAGCGTTGTTTGAGCGGCTCAGTTACAGCAGCTACGCCTTGCCGGGCATTGTGGTAGCCCTGGCCTTCGTTTACGTCGGTATTCATTATCTGCGCCCACTATACCAGACCACTCCCTTGCTGCTGGCGGCATATATGGTGTTGTTTGTGCCTTTAGCAGTTACGGCCGAACGTAGCGCCTTACAGCGCATTCCGGTTGAGCTAGAAGAAGTGGGCTACAGCCTGGGGGGATCACGCTGGGATATTTTGCGCCAGGTGACGCTGCCGCTGATGCGGCCTGGTTTACTGGCCGGCGGCGGGTTGGTCTTCTTGACCGCGATGAAGGAGTTACCGGCTACCCTTTTGCTCAGTCCTTTGGGGTTCCGTACCTTGCCGATGTTGGTCTGGGCGAACATCAGCGAGGCGTTTTTTGTGCGGGCGGCCGTTCCCACCCTGTTATTGCTGCTGCTTTCGGCCGTACCCCTGGCCTGGATGTCTATACGAGAAAATCGCCAGTAACCGACGGCCGTATATTTGACAACTTCTGATCAAAAAACTCCTACCGTGTCGGGCACGGCAGGAGTTTGCTTTAGAAGAGATGGGCCGGGTCACGGCCGTTACGCCTGTTTTTCTTCGATATACTTTTCTGCCTCCGTCTCCTTCCCTTTCATCGCTTTGTAGATGACGTACAGCCCCACCGCAATCAGTGTGACCGGCCAGTATTTGCCCACCAGTTCCACTACATTCAACAGCATACCATCCGTCATAATGGCAACACCAATAGTTGCCAGGATACCGCCGGGTATGAGCGCCCACCAGTGCGTTTCTTCTGTAAACAAAGCGGTCAGCAGGGTGATGAGCGCAAATCCAGCACCGAAGATGAGGAGAAAGATGCCGCCTTCTGCATCTCCACTAACGTCGGCGAAGGGGCCGGACATCGCATAAACGCCCCAACCAATACCACTCAAGATGCCGCCGGGAATCATCAGGCCGCCTTCACGGGTGAGGATGCCCCACACCAGAAAGAGGGCGCCTAACGCCGGTAGGAATAACAAACCGATGTTGGGCATTTGCCCAAACTGGGCCAGCAGCACTAAAAGGCCAATGCCAATTAAGAAAATGCCACCGATTGTTTCTTTTTTTCTGTTTTTCATTTTCGACCTCCACTGTCGTCTCGAATCACTATCTGTGTTCGTTTTGTTTTGTGGTTAAGATGAAAACAGTATAAGATGGCTATGCCCCATTTTGATGTGCTGAAAGTCATGGGCAGGTCATGTTGGGGGTATGACGGCCGTCGCTGAATAGCCGATAAGTTGATAAAGACAGGCTAATAAACCGGGCGTAGAATGTGTATAATGTTTACACGCGCCCGGCGAAGGGTGCGGAAAGGATGAATCAGATGATGGATTTACCTTTATTCCCTTTGAACACGGTTATATTCCCTGGTTGGCCGATGCCGCTGCACATTTTTGAGCCACGCTATAAGGAGATGGTACGTTTTTGTGTAGAAGAGCAGCAACCCTTTGGCATTGTCCTCATCGAAGAAGGGGACGCGGAGTTTGATACGGCGGCTGTACCATACCGTGTTGGCTGCACCGTAGCCATTACCCAACTGGAGCGAACGGAAGACGGCCGTCTGTATATTATGACGGTCGGTCAGGAGCGTTTTCGCATTCATCGGCTAAAACGAGATAAGCCCTATCTGGTTGGCGAGGTGGAGATGCTTGATTTTGAGGAAGAAGACAAGAAGGTGTTGAAAACGGCCGTTGCCGACCTGCGCCCCCTGGTAATTGACTACTTCTCCGTGCTGGCCCAGGTGGATGACGATGACGAAATTGACGCCAGCCAGATTCCCTCAGACCCCGAAGAACTCAGTTACCTGGCAGCCGCCATTTTGCAGGTTTCGCTGGAAACCAAACAATCCATGCTGGGCGCACGCAAAGCCTCGAACCTGCTGAAATATCTAGCCGGTGTTTACAAAAGGGAATTGCGGCTCATTCCCCGGCATGATATGGGCACATTTTCACCCAATTAAAACGTAAAACGTAAAACGCAGCTCCTTGCGTTTTACGTTTTACGTCCTCCACCACCCCTCTAAAGTTTATATAACTCTCCATACTTTCCGCGCAGATAGCGAATATATGGCTCAATCGTCAGCGGGCCGCCGGTCACCCGTTCAATCAATTCGTTGGCGGTGAATTTACGGCCGTGTTGGTAGATATTCTCTTTCAACCAGCCATGCAGCGTGCCAAACTCACCCTGCTCAATCTGAGACGGGATAGATGGGTGCGCCTGTAATGCCTGCTCAAAAAAGAGCGCCGACATCACATTGCCCAACGTATACCCCTGAAACGCGCCGCCCACCGTACCTGCATACCAATGCACATCCTGTAACACCCCATCTACGTCACTGGGGGCGCGTACACCCAGATCAGACTCATAACGAGCGTGCCACGCTTCCGGCAAATCCTTCACCACCAGCGATCCTTCCAGCAATGCCAGTTCCAAATCAAAGCGGATCATCACATGCAGGTTATAGGTCACTTCATCAGCATCAGTACGGATGAGTGAAGGCTGCACTTTGTTGATAGCCCGATAAAATGTATCTTGAGGCACATTCTTTAACTGCTGCGGGAAAGCGGCCTGTAGTTGGGGGTAATAATGATTCCAAAATGGGCGGCTGCGCCCCACCAGATTTTCCCATAAGCGTGATTGACTTTCGTGAACGCCAGCCGAAGTGCCACCGGCCAATGGCGTCCCTTCCAGATCATGGCTGACGCCCAATTCATACAGGGCGTGTCCTGTTTCGTGCAAGGTGCTAAATAACGCCTCGCTCAAATCATTTTCTTTGGCACGGGTGGTAATGCGCACATCGTCTATTGAAAAGTTGGTCATATAGGGATGGTGTGTTTTATCCTGGCGACCACGATTCAAGTCATAACCGTATTTTTGCGCGACCATCATACCAAAAGCCAGTTGCAACTCTTCTGGGTAAGCCTGTTTGAGGCAGCTATCATCGGCGGGAGCCTGAGCCGTAATTGCTTTGGCAATAGGCACAAGCTGTTGGCGTAGTTCGGCAAAAAGAGCGCGCACTGATTCTGCCTTCATATCCCGGTCAGAGAAGTCAATCAACGGATCGGCGATGTGGTCATAACCGGGGAAGCAGTTGGCAATCTGGCGTGAATAGTCAATGGTTTTGGCCAGGCTGTCCTGCACGGCCGTGAAATCATTAGCCGGGCGCGCCTGTGTCCACATCTGGTAAGCGGCCGTCGAGTGTTCACTAAATTCCGCCAATAACTGGGGGGGCACTTTGATTGCCTGCTCATAATCATGGCGCACCACGCGAATCAGGGCAGCTTCGTCACTGCCATAGGGCAATGTTTCCGCCCAGGGTTCCAGCGCATCTAACAACCGCCCGATTTCTGGATCAATGCGTTTTTCGTGGGCAATCCGGCCTAACGTTGCCATTTGACGACCTCGTGCTGGCGCACCGGCCGGCGGCATGTAAGTGGTTTGATCCCAGGCCAACAGGCTGCCTGCGGCTGACAGATCATCAATTTCCAATAAGCGCGCTCTCAGTTCTTGTAATTTCTTTTGCACAGATATTCTCCCATTGGAGTAGATAAAGACCTGACAGGCTTTTAAAAGCCTGTCAGGTCTTGTGTATTGTCTGTGGGAATCGTATCCGAATTTGAAGGGATGTCAAAACCGGTATTCTCCCCATTTGCCGACAGCGTAATTTTTTTCACCACACGGTTATATGAGCTTCAATATCAGCCTGCCCCTGGGCACAGGCAACGGAAATACGATGATGTCCATCACGAACATAGTAATGGTGGCCGATTTGGATCAGGTCAACTGGTGGTAGTGGAATACCTCGCTCACGGGCAACGGCGATGTTCACCCATCGATCCAGGTTGTGCGTCTGTCGAGGCCGAAAAGCTGAATCAAAGTCCTGAGTTCGCCCCTCGCTGCCGCGAATCTGGCTGATAGGGACGATTTGTACACCGGGCAGGCGACGGCCGTTACCATGTTCATTCGCCGACACACTTTCCAGATGGCTGTTTTGTCCCCTCAGTCTGGCCCATATCGCGTACAAATTAGCCTGGAAATAAACCTGCCAGAAAGCCTGTACAGCCCGATAACGGTATTGGGAAGGGTTACGGCCGTTGCCGGTGTGCTGTAGATTTTGTTGAATGAGCGCCGTATTTCCGAACATCTTGCCGTCTCCTTTCACTGAATCTAAGACCAGTGTAGGAAACGGCCGTTGCCCATTCATGGCATACAGCGTTTGTGGACGTTGCGGTTAACGTTGCGGTTTGCGTTGCCGTAATCGGTCTGGCAACGCAAATATCATCCGTAAACCATCTGTAATACCCGCGTGGTGATGTGCGCCTCAACAAAGGCCGCCACGATCAATAAGGGCAGACCCACACCGAGGAAGATACGGGTAAAATCAGCCATACGCATAAGAAAATTCTCGCTCAGCGTGTGGTCAGGTGAAGGGTGGATGATGACAGCTTGCCAGCGCAGAATAGCGGCCGTTGTGATTAACAATGCCGGAAACTCCAGGATGGCATGAGGTAAAAAGACAGCCAGCAGGAATTGAAAAGGGTCCTGTCCGGCCAGATAAAATTGGGTTACCAAAAACGCGATCACCCCCCAGGGCAACATGAAAATCAGCACTGCCAACACACCAAACGTAAATACACCCAACAACGCCTGCAAAGCAACCACCCGCATATTTTGAAAGATGATGACCATGGGCAACGCGGCCAGCAAATACGCATATTGTTCCAGGTTAGCCGCCATATTTTCGCCGGTAAGCTGTGCCTGAATGTCTGGCGGCAGGACGTACTGGTGCGCTAACCAGATGCCAAAAATGACGGCGCCGGCAAAGGCAAGCAGCAGAATACCTATCGGCTGCCATAGTGAAGGGAAAATGGCGAGAGTCTCTTTATACCAGGCAAGGGGGCGCGGCATACGGCCGTTCCACCCCTGCCCACTCAATCGCTGCCAATACACCCGAAACATCCAGCCCAGGCGAATCTGGTCAATGTCCCGGCCCAGCAGTTCCTCGCGGTTGAAGACATAGAGACCCATACGAATGAGGACAACGGCCGTGAGCGCCAACCCCGCGATCAACCACCACAGCCCCACATGGTTACCCCAAAACAACGCCCCCGCCTCAAACTGGATCAACAGCGCCATGGGCACAATGATAAAACTCGCCAGCAAATTAGCCGCCCGCACACTCGTCGCCTGGCTGGAAACCACCACCGCCGCCGCCACCATAATCACCCCTTGCACCGTTGTCAGCAGCATCACCTGGATAATCAGTGTTGGTTCTGGCCGCCAATCCAGATTCGTCCACAAACTGACCATATACACCAACATACCCATATAACTGGCTAATAGTGGCGGCGCCAGCGCTGCCAACATCTTCCCGGCATATAATTCCGTGTTGGTTAACGGCGAAGCCAGCAGCGGTTCCAGGCTGTTGCGCTCCTTTTCACCAACAAATGTTTCCAGGGCAATAATTAACGAAAAGGACATGGGGAAAAAGCCCACCACCAATAGCAAAAAGGGAATCAACTGCGTAGCAATGATTTCCGCGCCATATTGGTCGGCAAAAGAGATAGCCCGGCGCGCCGTAAAGTTCATCAACGCCGGGAAAGCCAGCGTCAGCAGAAAAATAGGCATGATGATGCGCCAGTCTCGAAAGGAGTCGCGAATTTCGCGCCGGGCGATCACCAACGCCATGTAGACGGAATTTTGTTTAACGGGGAGAACGGGGGTTAAAGTGGTCATGGATATTTTTGGTGGGCAATTGGGGAATTACCCAATTACTCAATTACCTCTATCTCTTCAATCACACGTAAATACACCTGTTCCAGGCTCTGCGAAACAGGCTGTAGGGAAATGACGCCCAGGCCGAGGTTGTGCAGGCAGCGTACCAGTTGGGGGTTGGTCACGTCTGGGTTATCTGTGCGGTAGCGAATGGTATCAGTGGTGACAGATTCAACCGTGACCAGGTTTTCTAGCTCTTTTACCTGACCGTTTAGCAGTTTGTCTACACGCACTTCTAACTGCGGCTGACCAAGCAATTGCTGCTTTAATTCGGCAAACGTGCCTTGTGCCACCAACTCCCCCTGTTTGATAATGGCGATTTTGTCGGCCAGCAGTTCGGCTTCGGCCAGATTGTGGGTGCAGAGGATGACGGTGCGCTGATCGTGGCGCAGTTCCAGGATAGCGTCGCGCACCAGTTTGGCGCTATGGGGGTCCATGGCGGAGGTGGGTTCGTCCAGCAGCAGCACGGCAGGATTGTGTAACATGGAACGGATGAGACCCACTTTCTGGCGCATCCCTTTGGAATAGGTACCTAGCCGTTTGTCTTCGGCGCCGGCCATGTAGAAGCGTTCAAACATCGCTTTGCCTCTGGCGCGGGTTTCTTTGTCCGGGATGCCGTAGAGACGGCCGTAAAACTCCAGATACTCCAGCCCACTCATGCGTGTATACAGCCCCGGCTGCTCCGTCAACATACCAATGGAACGGCGCACGCCGTCGGCCTGTGTGACCACATCATAGCCATTGACACGGGCATGACCGGTGGTGGGCCTGAGGATGGCGCCAATCATGCGCACAGTCGTTGTCTTGCCGGCACCGTTGGGGCCAAGCAGCGCCAATAACTGCCCGGCGGGTACATTGAGGGTGAGATTCTGCACGGCCGTGAATGTATCAAATGTCTTGCCTAAATTTTCTATCTCAATCATGGTTGCACTCCAATCGTGCCCCTCCAACACACACAACACCGCAAGCAAGGAATTTGTGACATGCATTACGGGCCAAACGGTGCATCGAGCCTGTAATACGTAATGGGGCCATCTTCGTCAGAGAAATCAAAGATCATTTTATAATTGTCTGGTATTGAGACTGTCGCCCTGGCTGGTTCACCGCCCTCAACCTGGTAAAGAATAGAGTCACCATTAAGCACCTCAAATGAAAAATGGGACGTCTCTTCAAATTCAGGGACAAAAACCCGTCCCTCCCCCGTTCTATAGAAATCAAACACGGTGAATTCGCCATCAGGCCAATATCTCACCCATTCCCCCACCATACAATCCGTCAATTCATCGAACTCGCATTTGCCGACTTTCTCAAAATCAATGTGATACCCTCCGGTTACCTCAGCATCCCAGGCAAGTTGATCAGCAGCATCCATAGATAGATTCACAAATATGCTATATCCTTCTTGCGCCGAAAACTCTATTTTGTCTTCTTCAACAAACCGGTATGTAAAAGGCACGAAGTCGTAATAAGTGCCTGAACTATCTCGCATTAATCCTGTTCCGTCGCTACGAAATTCATAAATGTTCAAATCCTCATCCTGGACAGCTTTCCATGTACCAACAATATCATCCTGGAACGATTTAGCTTCTTCAGAAGACCCACAACCTACCAAACTACAAGTAAAAACGATCATAAAGGCGAGTACCCATTTTTTCATTGACTTCACCACGAATCCTCCAGATTTGAATTTGTATACTGCAAGGATGTCAATAGTTCAATTATGTAGTAACAGGGAGTGGGGGTAAATAGGTAATTGAGCAAGTAGTAATTGGACACCGATAACCGATTACTGATTACCGATTACCGCTCTTCGCCGCCAGCGACGGACACTTACCCAGAGTGCCATGGCCAGGGCTACCAGCAGGGAGACAAAGGTGGCGACAGCCATATTCAGGTCGAGGCCAAGCAGGTTGAGCGTGCGGCTGTCCAGGCGCACCGTTTCCAGCAGAATACGGCCGACGGCGTAGAAGATGAGGTAGAGGGCGGTCAACTCGCCGGTGAGCAGGCGGGTGCTGTACCGCTTCGCCAGGGTGTACAGCACCAGGAAGGCCAGTAAATTCCAGAGGGATTCGTACAAAAAGGCGGGGTGGAACTGACTAAACTCTTCGTAACCGGGCAAACGGTGTGCTTCGGTGATGGTGATGGCCCAGGGAAGAGTGGTAGGACGGCCGTACAACTCCTGATTGAAAAAGTTCCCCCACCGGCCAAACACCTGCCCCAACGCCACCCCCACCACGGCCAGGTCGGCCCAGGCCAGCGCCGGAATCCGTTGACGGCGAGCGTAGATGAACAGCCCTAACGCCCCACCGGCCAACCCACCGTAAATGCCTAACCCGCCAGCGCGAATGTTAATCAACTGCATGGGGTTTTGGAAGTAATCCCAGGGTGTCTCAATGCCAAAGGCGGCCATGCTCGGCGAGGGGGTGAGCACGTGATACAGGCGCGCCCCCACCACAGCAAACAGCAGGCAGACAATCAACCCATTCCACACATGGTCTGGATTCCAGATGCGCCAGGGGGCGTTTGTCAGCCAGGTTGGGTTAACGTCAGGCGTTTCGGTTAACGCCTGCCCCATCGTGTCCAGATCGGCCGGTTTCAGCCCCAGGTTACGCGGATCCAACCCCCAACGGAAGAGCAGTTCGCCCAGTGTGGTGATGTGCTGCTGTTTTAATTTCAGATGGAGTTCGGCGCTGAGGGGAAGTACGGCCGTGTCCTGCTCCCGCACACGTTCCGGCACTGTTTTATTAAACAGCGCAATGGCCCGTTCATTTGCCAATCGGGAAACCACATACGCACCCAGCGCAATCCCCCCCACAATAAAAATGCCATACCAGAATACCGGCAAATTTAGAACTGGCACGACAAAAGCGGTGGCGACCGGCGTTTGCCCGGTGCGCAGATGGTTAAAAAAGAGGACGGCGACTAAAATCAATCCCCCAAAAATCAGATACCAGTAAGGCTCCAGCCCCATGCGCTGCTGCCAGGTTGAAAATTGTTTGCGCATCAGTCTAATCAATCAGTTTGATTACCGCTTTCTTCAGTTTTCAGATCGGTAATCCATTGTTTCCAGACATGGTAGCCGCGCTGGAAAAGGGTGAAATAGGTAGCCGCCGCCAGCACTATTAACAGGATTTCCGGCTGGTTTAAGAACAGCAGCACAATCATCAAAAAATAACGCTCAACCCGGCTGGCAATGCCAACTTTGGAGTTATACCCCAACGATTCCGCTTTGGAGCGGGCGTAACTGACCATGATGGAACCGGTGACGGCCAGATAAGAGACGGCCATCATGGTCACATCTTCTTGCAACCAGTAGTAATAAATGAACCCGCCAAAAAGGATAATTTCTGCCAGGCGATCCAGCGTAGAATCAAGAAATGCTCCAAACCCACCTTGTTTGCGCCCCATCTTCCGCGCCAACGAGCCATCCAACGCATCCAAAGGCGAGAGTAGTAACATAGCAATAGAAGCTGCGCGAAACTGCCCATTGGCAATGAGCCAGGCAAACAAAAAATGGAACAACATGCCTAAGACAGTTAATACATCAGGCGAGATTTTATACTTTGCCAGGAAATTGACGATAGGGTCTATAAGGATTTTTGCGTATACCCGCAATCTGTCGGTTAATACTTTTGGTTCTGGGGGGGGTGCCTCATTGGCATCGGTTTGGGCCATGATTTTCTCTTCCTCGTTCGCCGCCGGATGAGGTGGGATGCTATCGAAAGTGGGAAAGACTGTCAACCTTTTGTGGTTTGTAAGCCGTAACCTGCGGGGCCATCTTTCGGACAAAGGGTTATGGGCTACGAGTCACGGAACTAAATTACCAGCCGTCCAACCGAAAACCCAACCAGGGAGCCAACATTTCGGCGTTGGTCAGACTGCCATGTCCGCCCAACATGAGGCGGGCTTTTTTCTCTTCGGCACGGGGGAGCAGTTTGTAACCGCCGCGCATCATGACCACCACATCACCGAGGCGTTCGGGGGCTACGGCCGTGTGCGGCCCCGGCCCAAACAATCCCGCCGCCAGTGCTTCCTCCGAGCGCATGGCTACCAGGGCATGGTGCAGATGGGTTTGCAGGTAGTGGAGGATGTCATCGGTACGGCCGTGTTTAGCATACAAATAGCTCACTCGATGTTCCCCAGTTGGCCGCATAAACAACATCTTCTGCAAATGTGGATGGTCTTCCAGGAAAATGTAGTCCGGTAAAGTGATTTGCCCATGATCGGCAGTGATGAAAAAGAGGGTGTCTTGCCGGGCAACGGCCGTGAGCCGGTTCAAAAATTCATACTCAATCTGGTGGAACAACATCCGCGCTTCTGCGCGTGTTGCTGTGCCATCCCATAGCCGGAAATGGCTCAGCGTATCAATCACCGGCCAATACCCAAAAAGGAACAAAGACTCACCCGCCCTGTCATGTAATATCTGCCCCACCTGCCAAAGCAGGTCTACAAATGTTACCGCCCCTTGATCAGCCACCACACCGCGACTGTGCATTTTGCTCAATGCCGAATTCACCAGCTCCCGCCCTTTAAAAGAATAGGCAGGCACGCCATATCGCGCCAGTTGTTCGGCCAGGCCCGGCCATTGTAAAAATGTTTCCGGCTCCAGTCCCGCATCTACCAACGCATCAGGATGATGCCCAAACACCGGCGTAAATCGTATCATTTCGGTAGACGTAGCATATTCTGGGATAAACATGGTCAGCCCTAACATGCCATGCTGGGCCGGTGCCGCCCCCGTCCACAGGCTGCTCAGGGCGGCCACCGTCGTTGAAGGGAAAACGGATGTGAGATGTTCTGCCACATCAGCCTTTTTGATCAATCGTGCCAGATTGGCCGCTTCTGCCTGCAACAGATTCCAGCCAAAGGCATCCAGCACCAGCAAAACCACCCGTTTAGTGCCATCGGCTACCGGCTGCCACAGTTCAGGGGACAACGGTGGCAATCCTTGAAATGGGATATGCAAAATCTCGGCGGCTGTAGCGGGGATGTTGGCAATAGAACGGCCGTCATACGCAGGCAGTAAAAATTCATCCGGTAATTGCTTCATAGCCATAAAAAAAGCCAGGGAACTCCTGGCCTTTTGGTAAATAGGGCGTTGGGTACGGCCGTGACTACGGGTACGGCCGTACCATTTTCTCCTCGCTTATAACGAGAGCAAAAACAAAGACCTGTCAGGTTTTAAGAAACCTGTCAGGTCTCATCATTATTTCAATGATTCACCTAACGCGCCCATGCGGTTAGCCACACTGCCATCCACCACCTGGTCGCCCACACGCACAATCAGGCCACCCAGAATACGCGGGTCCACCTTAAAGGCAACATCCGTCACTTTCAGCGCGCTTTTTACATTCGCCTGTTCCGCGTTTGTCAGCGGCAGCGCGCTGGTGACTTCAGCCACATCACCGCTCAAACCACTTACATCAGCCGGTACCTTAGCAAAGAAATCGGCAATCAACGCACGTTGCCGTTCTTCACTTAACGATTCACCAACCAGTTTATTAGCAGCCGCGATGGCGATCGAGGCCACCTGACCACGTAGATCAGATAAGATACGGTTCCGTTCCGCTTCAGCCTCTGCGCTGGCATTTGCCACCACACCTTTGGCTTCTTCACTTGCTTGAGCCAGAATACTTCTGGCCTGCTCTTCAGCCTGTCCGGCTGCCTCTTGACGAATTTTTGCCGCCTCAGCGCGGGCATCATCCAGCACCTTCTTGGCCTGCGCGTCAGCATTATCGCGGGCAATGGCCGCCTGACGTGCATCTTCCAATCCTTTCGCAATCCTCGCTTTCCGCTCTTCCAAAACCCGGATAATAGGGTTATAAAGATAGCCCCGCAGCACAAAGAGCAGGATGGTAAAGAGGATTATCTGCATAATCAGGTAGCCTAAATTAATACCTAAAGCTTCCATATTTTTCCTCTCAATTCAGTCCTCTTGATGATACAATGAAATCAGCAAGCTGATGAATAGTTTAGCTGCCCACCGGGGCCACGAAAATCAGAATCAAAGCAACTACGAGAGCGTAAATAGCTACTGCTTCCGCCAGAGCCACACCCAGGATCATGTTACTTTGAATTTCACCGGAGGCATCGGGGTTGCGGGCAATACCCTGTACCGCGCCACCCACCACGATACCCACGCCAGCGCCAGCGCCAATAGCGCCCGTCATGGCTAAACCTGCACCCAAATACTTCAGGCCGGTTGCTAAAATTATTGCGGATTCTGGATCCATTATGATTATCCTCCAATCAATATAGTTGGTTACTTTGGTTTCTAATAACAATGCCACACGATCAGTGATGATCGTCGTGACCGTGCCCATGCGTGGCCCCGGCCATAAAGGTCAGGGTTAAGAGGGCAAATACAACAGCCTGCAATGCGCCCACACCAAATTCCAGGAAGTAGAATGCCAGGTTGGCTACGGGCAGCAAGGAAGCGATAACAAACAACAACACCATTCCGGCGAATATATTACCCAACAACCGGAAGGCAAAGGAGACGATTTTGAAGACTTCGCTGATGAATTCCAATATACCTACACCGGTATCCATAACGGCTAATGGGCTTTTGGCAATTTTGTTGCCATCCCAGACGAAGAACTTCTTCCAATAGCGCATTCCCTGTGCCCTCATGCCGTAATACTGGGTCATAATGACAGAAATAATGGCCACAGCCAGGGTGAAGTTAAGGTCGGTTGCGGCCGGCCGCACAAAGGGCACAATCGCCCACACCGCACCTTCCGGGTTCTCGCCGTTTTCGTCAGGACGCGGATTGACCAGGAAAGGGCCACGCTGCAAAGCGGCGTCGTTCTGCTCTTCAACCTGGTGTTCCACCTCTTCAAATATGGCGTGCGCCCGTTCTTCTGCTTCTTCTTCAGACAAACCGGCAGCAATGGCCGCTTCATATTCGATTTTTTCCGCCTGCTCGGCGCGATAATGGGGGATGTTTTCCCATTTGCCAATGGAGTCTACGCCAGGTACCAGCCCGATCCAGTTGGAAATGAGAATCCACAGGATAAAGGTCATAAAGAAGGGAAAGAAGTTTTTAGTCCACTTGCCGGCCGAGCGTTCCACATAGTTGTACGCCCCCTCAAATATCAACTCGAAAAAGTTGTAGAAGCCAGTGGGCACTTCATCGGCCGTGCGTGAACGTGGTCGCAAAATAAACGTGATGACAAAAATGACAACAAAGGTGATAAGGGCGGCAATAAAGGTGTTGGTCAACCCATATGAAAATGGGCCATCCAATGGACTGCCTTCTGGCCACCGAAAAACGACTTCACCTGGCAACACAATGATTGGGCGTACCGGTGAAAAGGTGAAATCCAATCCAAGGATACCACTGATGGGATCACTCCCCATTGCCCCGCCTAATAAAATCAATAGAAGTACGCCAAGATAGATGACATATCGCTTTTTCATGTGGTCGTATCTTCCTCCGTTTTGTTATCGTTGGTTTCTTCTAGTTTCATTTGGGCACGGCTTACGGCCGTTAAACTCATGCGCACCGTTAAATAGAGGGCAACCGGGACGCTGCCAACCATGAACAAGACTGTAAATAATGCCGTCGTACCCAGGAATTTGTCGAGTGCCATACCCACGCCTAGCGCGATAAAAACAATGAATACAATGAGACAACCCACCTGCCCCACCACACTTGCCAGTAAGGCATTGGTATTGATTTGTTGCTGATTTTTACTCACTGTTCTTTTTCACCATAGGGCGAGTTTGCGCATTATATCACAAACGATTCTCGTGACAATTTTTGGTTATCCGCCAGCCAACGTTAAAAACGAAGCGGCGGCCTGTAATGTCCATTCATAGGCCGGGCCGGCGTACACGCCCAGAATAAGTACCACCAGTGTGGTAATGCCCAACCCCATCACCGCCGCCCGCGAGACGGGGATTTCAATACCCTCCGCGTCCGAACGGTAGAGATACATATATTTGATGACCGTCAGGTAGTAATACAGGGCCACAAAGGCATTCAAAATGCCGATGAGTGCCAACCACCAATACCCGGCGTCTACGGCCGCCTTGAAGAGGAAAAATTTGCCCAAAAAGCCGGCTGTAGGCGGGATGCCGCCCAACGAGAGCAAGGCGATCATCATCACCAAAGCCAGGTATGGCGAACGCCGGTTGAGGCCATACAGGTCTTCCATCTGGTCTGACTTGGAGACGTTACTGACGATGATGATGACGCCAAAAGCGGCGATGTTGGTGAAGGCGTACATCAGCAGATAGAACATAGACGCGCCATACCCGGCCTGGGTAAAGATAATCAATCCGATGAGGGCATACCCGGCCTGGGCGACGCTGGAATAGGCCAACATACGCTTGAGGCTGGTTTGGCGCAGGGCGGCAAGGTTACCCAACGTCATCGTCAACACCGCCAAAATTGCCAGCGCCATGCCCCACGCCGGTTGTTGGCTTGGCAGCGCT
>CAYXUZ010000157.1:0-1637 GCA_964467705.1 uncultured Ardenticatenaceae bacterium
CCCAGCGGTTGTCCAGGTATGGCCCTTCGCTCAAGGCGGCAATGGCCTGCCACACCGCCGGGCGCTGCTCCAGCGGCACCTCATCCACCCCATCCAACAGCAGCAGCAAACGTCCCTGCCGCGCCAGATTGTGCAGTGCCGGTATCGCCTCGGCAAAGCCCTGATCACGCAGCCGGTTCTCGATATATTGCCAGATCGCCGCTGGCGAATGGGGCGCAAACGGCGTCGCCGCAAAATCCCGCAGTTCCACCAACACTGGCAGCAGCCCCCCCACTGTCCAATGACACTCTTCTTCGTTCGTAGTAGGCGATTTATCGCCATCAGAAGGCGATGAATCGCCTACTACGAACGGGGAAGCGCCTATTACGAGCGTTTTTTCCTGCGTCCAGCGCAGCAGCTTTGTCCACTCCTTATCTGGAGCCAGAGCGTGCTGCGCCAGACAGTGCGTCAAAAAGCGCAGCAGGGTAGATTTGCCGGAACCAGGGTCGCCCAACAGGATGAGCCGGGGCTGGTGGTGGATGTGGGCCAGGGCAGCGCGGTAACGCTGGTGAATGGTCACTTTCTCATCTTCAGCATGAGCGGCCTTGTGCGTGGCTGTGCCCGCATCCAGGTTAATAAACACCTGTTCCAGGGAGATGGCAGCCGCGTCCCGTCCTTTGGGGTCCAGTGGGGCCAGCGGCAGGGCATTGGTGCGCTGGGCGATCACTTTCAGGTACGGTTTCACGCTGTCCGGTGTGCCCTCGCCCACCGCCCCAAAACGGCTGATGATTGCTTCCAGTTCTGGCAGACGGTTACGCCGCTGCATGAATTTGATCAATTCCAGCGCTTTGTCGGCCTTACCGCCGGCGGATAAACTTTCATAGTCCACTTGCAGGTGGAAGCAAATGGTTTTGAGTTCACCTTCACTGACCCGTTCTTGCAAGAAACGCAAAATCTCTGTCTGATTCATATCATCATGTCATGCGTACACTTTGACTGTCATTCCGAGGTCTTCCGAGGAATCTCGACGTGATAACAAAGGCCAGGGATTCCTCCTCGAAGACTCGTCGGAATGACAGGCGAAATGTTAAAGTTAAGAAGGCTTATTTAACGATGCAATATTGACCCGACGGGCAATTTACATGTTATTCGAGGAGTGGGGCACGCCCTCGTGCCCCGCGTGGGACGTGGGGGTCCCACGCTCCGCTATTACCTACCCATACGTGGGTGGGTTGGGGTTGTTGATGAACCAGAAGTAATAAACCAGCAGCCCCAACAAAATGGTGAGCATGTACAGGGTGTAGGAGGTGCGCATGAACAGTTTGTAATTGTTGAACTTGAGCGCGTTAATCATCAGCCCGTTGGCCCGCAGTACCACAAATACCCCCAACATAAAAGCAAAAAAGCCGACAATGCCATGCAGCGTCGTCACCAGATAAAACGGCTCGGCCAACAAATCCGGCACCCCAGGAGCCACAAAATCCCGGTATGGCAAAATCATCAGCCAGATGACCAGAACGACGTTCAGCGCCACGGAAGCGGTCTGAATCCAGCGGTGGGTCTGGTATTTCTGCCGCCGGGCCATCACCACCCCCACTGTCAGCGCCACGCCAATGGCGATCATCAACAGCAATGTCATATCGGCCGCCCAGTTTGCG
>CAYXUZ010000157.1:1647-14948 GCA_964467705.1 uncultured Ardenticatenaceae bacterium
GGCCGTGCCTAAAAACCCCGGTTTATGCATCAGTTCTGTCATAGTGATTGTCGTCAGATTGGAGATTGTCCAATCTCCAACCCGTACTCTGAGTTGATCCCCAAATTCCTCTAGTTTGTCATTCCGAACGGAGTCTTCGGAGTGAGGAATGCCTGGTGACTACATCATAGGGATTCCTCGGAAGACCTCGGAATGACGTATTCTTCAGATATGGGGCCTACACAATTTCTTTTTTTAATGCTTCAAGATTTTACTCAAGAACAACTTCGTTCTATCCTGCGAGGGCTTGTCAAAAATTACCTGTGGTGAGCCGATTTCCACCACCTGGCCGTTATCCATAAAAACGCGGCGGGCGGCGGCGCGGGCAAAACCCATCTCGTGGGTAACGACGACCATCGTCATGCCCTCCTCGGCCAGTTGCAGCATCACATCCAGCACTTCCTTGATCATCTCCGGGTCGAGGGCGCTGGTGGGTTCGTCAAAGAGCATGATTTTGGGCTGCATGGCTAACGCTCTGGCAATCGCCACCCGTTGCTGCTGCCCGCCGGAGAGTTGGCGGGGATAGGCATCCGCCTTTTCGGGGATGCCCACGTGTTGCAATTGCTCCATGGCGATCTCATTCGCTTCTTCTTTGCTGCGTTTGCGCACCTTGCGTTGGGCGATGGTTACATTTTCCAGCACCGTCAGGTGGGGAAAGAGGTTAAACTGTTGGAAGACCATGCCTACCTCGGCGCGCACTTTGTTGATGTCCGTCTTTTTGTCTTCCAGATGCACACCGTCAATATAAACCGCGCCGCTGGTGGGAACTTCCAGGTGGTTGATGCAGCGCAGCACCGTGCTCTTGCCGGAGCCGCTTGGCCCCACCACGACCACCACTTCGCCCCGTTTCACCTGCAAGTTGACCGCTTTGACGGCTTCAATGCTGCCGAAGTATTTGTGCAAATTATCAATGATGATGATTTCGTCGTTCATGGTGAACTCCTGAAACCTGACAGGTCTTTGGAGACCTGTCAGGTTTGTTAACCTCTATCTTTGCCAATGCGTTGTTCGTACCAGCGCAGCAGCAAGCTGAGCATAATCGTCATAAACAGGTAGAGAAAAGTCAGCACCAGATAGGATTCGCGGAAGCGGAAGGTGCTGCCCGCATGAAGCCGGGCCAGTTGGGTAATATCGCGCACGGCCAGCACAGAGACCAGGGAGGAATCTTTGAGCATAGCAATGAAGTCATTGCCCAGAGCAGGGGAGATGTTGCGGATGGCCTGGGGCAGGATGATGTAGCGCATGGATTGGGTGTAGGTCATGCCCAGGGAGCGGGCGGCTTCCATCTGCCCTTTGGAGATGGATTCGATACCGGCGCGGAAAATTTCGGCCAGGAATGCGCCGTAGATGACGGCCAGGGCGATGATGGCGCGGGTGTTGGGGGTGACAAAGCGGTTATCTACACCGAGTGCGCCGGAAACCGGAGGGACGATGACGAAGGCGACGGTGAAGATGAGGACAAGGGTGGGCACACCGCGGATGAATTCGACGTAGGTGATGGCGATGTTGCGCACGGCCGTGTTCCGGCTAATGCGTCCCAGCCCCGCCAACAGTCCCAATACCAACGCAATGGCAAAGGCGGTAATCGTCGTGTACAGCGTCACCTGGATCCCGGGCACAATAAACTGGAACGCTTCCTTGTAGGCCGGGTTGCGAATAATTAGAATGCCCATCAAGGCTAGAAAGGTAAAAATTGCCACCAGCCACCAGGGAAATTCCCGCCAACTATTTTGCCAGCTACTATCAGGGGGTGCTTGTATTTCGGGGCCTGTCATTTCTCCTCCTGTTTTTCAACGCAAAGATGCAAAGGGGCAAAGGGGCAAAGATGAAGAAAAAAGAGAAAGTATAGTGTGGGGTTTTGGAATGTGCCCTGAGCCTGTCATCTCCTGTTTGATTGGGGTTGTTGGGCAGGATAATAGCGTAATTTTGCCCGGAAACAAAAAAGCGCCAGAGGGGTGCCTCTGGCGCTTGCATTTTCCCGGAAACTTGGAGTTTCCGGGAAAATGTCATTATTCCAAATCTTCGTAGGTGATGGTGAAGCCGGGGCCAAAGAAGCGTTGGTTCACTTCAGCCAGGAAGCCGCTGTCAATCATGGCGCGTAGGGCCTGGTTCACCGGCTCTACCAGATCGCTGCCTTTGGGGTAGATGAAGCCAAGCTGGTCACTGGAGAGAGAATCACCCACCAGCTTGAGTAGTTCGGCGTTTTCACCCTGATAGCCCAGCCCGGCCGTTTCATCAATGATGACGGCATCAATATCCCCGGCAATGAGCGCCTGCACGGCAAAGGGGAACTGCTCGAAGGCCTGGATGCGCTCAGCGGGCAGATATTCCAGTGCCGTTTCATAGTTGGTGGTACCGGTTTGGGTGCCCAGAATCAATTCGGCGTTGTCCACGATATCCTGTATGCTGGTGATGCGATCTTCGTCAATACGCACCAGCAGCCGTTGTTCCACACTGATGTAACCATCGGAGAAGTCTACGATTTCGGCGCGTTCTTCGGTGATGGTGATGCCGTCGGCGGCGACGTCAAATTGTCCATCAGCTACGGCCTGGATCATGCCTTCCCAACTGGCTTCAGTGTAGAGGGGGATGCAGTTAAGCAAGCGGCAAATCTCGTTCCACACTTCATAATCCCAACCGGCAGCTTCGCCGGTTTCAGGATCAATGTAGTTGAAGGGGAGGTAGGCGTTTTCCACGGCGATGGTGACGGCACGGCCGTCCAAATCCGGCAATGCTCCCTCTGTCTCTTCTTCCGGCGGGAACAGGTCGTCATAGGTAATGGTGAAGTCCGGGCCAAAGAAACGCTGGTTGACTTCTGCTAGAAAACCGTTGTTGGCCAGTTCACCCAGGGCCAGATTGACCGGTTCTACCAGATCACTGCCTTTGGGGAAGATGAAACCCAGTTGATCGCTAGACATGGAAGGGCCAACCAGTTGCAGGGCGTCGGCGTTTTCGCCCTGGTAACCGAGGCCGGAAATCTCGTCAATGATCACGGCATCAATATCCCCGGCAATGAGCGCCTGCACGGCAAAGGGGAACTGTTCAAATGCCTGGATGCGGTCTTCGGGCAGGTATTCGAGGGCGGTATCGTAATTGGTGGTGCCAGTTTGTGTACCCAAAATCAGTTCGGCATTGTTCACGATGTCTTCAATGCTGCTGATGCGATCTTCGCCGACGCGAACCAGCAGACGCTGGTCAATGTTGATGTACCCGGCGGAGTAATCTACGATTTCGGCGCGCTCTTCGGTGATGGTGATGCCGTCGGCGGCGGCGTCATATTGCCCATCAGCTACCGCCTGGATCATGCCTTCCCAACCCGCTTCCACGTAAATGGGGGCGCAGTTGATCAGGCGGCAGATTTCGTCCCACACTTCATAGTCCCAACCGGCCGGTTCGCCCGTTTCGGGGTCAATGTAATTGAAGGGCAGGTAGGCGTTTTCCACGGCAATGGTCACTTCCCGGCCACCCAGATCAGGCAAACCACTTTCTTCGGAAGTGGTTTCTTCCGTTGTCGTTTCCTCGGCGGTCGTTTCGGTGGTTGTTGTCTCTTCGGTGGATGGTTCGGTGGTTGCAGCCGTATCACTGCCACCACTGCTGCAAGCGGCCAACACCAGCGCCAGCAAAAGGGTTAACAACAAAATAAGGCGTTTTTGTTTCATCTCTTTCGTCTCCTTTATGACAAACAAAACTTGTAAAACGAAGGCAAATTATGGCAGACCCTAAGGGTTTGTCAAACCTTTAGGGTTTCGTCAGGTGGCGCACCTGGGCTACATCGGCGTGGATTTGGGCTTTTAATTCGTCCAAACCGCTGAACTTTTTTTCGGGGCGAATGCGGACCAGGAATTCCAGGCAAAGTTCCTGATCATAGAGGTCGCCATCAAAATCCAGCAGATGGGCTTCCACGGTGAGGTGCAGGCCGTCTACGGTGGGGCGGACGCCGACGTTGGTGGCGGCGCGGTAAGGGGTCTGACCGACCCAGGCGGTGGTGGCATAGACGCCGTTGGCAGGGATGACCTGTTCGGGCCAGTAGGCGGTGTTGGCAGTGGGGAAGCCGATGGTACGGCCACGTTGATCTCCACGCACGACAATGCCCCGCAGGCGATACGGCCGTCCCAAACACCCATTCGCCTCCACTATTTCCCCAGCCTGCAAGTGGCGGCGGATGCGGCTGCTGCTCACCCGCTCTCCCTGCCAGGCAACCATGTCGTTCACCAGTTCGACGGTGTACCCTTTCTCCTGGCCTAATGCCCGCAAAAAAGGTACATCTCCTTCGCGCTGATAGCCCAGGGCAAAGTTGCCGCCCCATAGCTGGCGCATGTCCAGATAGCGGCAAAGCTGGTCAACAAAGGCGGCGGCGCGGGTATGGCGCACTTCTTCATTGAAGGGGTGGGTGATGACCACATCCACGCCACAATCGGCCAGCCAGTGTACCCGGTCTTTCAGGGTAGCAATGTAGTATGGCCCAGTGAGATTGCGTAAGACGCGCTGGGGATGGGGAAAAAAGGTGAGCACGGCCGTGCGCATCCTCCTCTCTCTGGCATCAGCCACCATACTTTGCAGGACGGCCTGATGCCCCAGATGCACGCCATCAAACGAGCCGATGGCAACCAGGGTGGGGATGCCATTGGGAACCTCAGACAATTGGTTGACGGTTATAAAATCACTCATACGGGGGGTATTTTACCAATTTCTGGCCGTTGTCATGCAGGATGAAACATTTTGTGTGGCTGCCATGTCTGTGCCTCCTCTAGCAACACAATGCCCATAAACAAATTGTCGGCTGTGTAAGCGCGGGCTAATTTTGCCTGGGGGTGTGTTGATTGCCAGGGCACAGTTTGACCTTGCCACAAGCGGGCGGCGGCCGTTTCGTCAAAAGCAACGGGCGGTAAATGACGCACGGCCGTATCCAGTGCCCGTGTATAGGTGTTCAAGTTTTCAGGTGTTAAGGTGTCTAGGGGGACGGCCGTGTCGAGCGTAAAATCGCCAACGGCCGTGCGCCGCAGGGCGGCCACATGCCCGCCGCAACCCAATACCTCGCCCAGATCATGCGCCAGCGAACGGATATAGGTGCCGGACGAACAAACGACGCGCAGCGTGAGCAATGGCCGGCCAAAAGCCAGTTGTTCCAATTCATAAATGGTAACGTGACGGGCTTCCACCTCCACTTCTTTGCCCTGGCGCGCCAGTTTATAGAGCGGCTGTCCCCCTTTTTTGATGGCCGAATAAAGCGGTGGGATTTGTTGGATAGGGCCGCGAAATTGGGCCAGGGCAAGAGACAGGTCAGTAACGGTGAAGGTACACGGCCGTTCTGCTACCACCTCCCCCTCTGAATCATATGTCGTGGTACTTTGTCCCAGGCGAATAACCACCTCATACGTTTTGGGCTGCCCCATCATATATTCTACCAGCCGGGTGGCTCGCCCCAGGCACACCAGCAGCACCCCGGTCGCCAGTGGGTCCAGCGTGCCTGCATGCCCCACCCGCCGCAGCCCGGCCACTCGCCGCACCTGGTTCACCACATCATGCGAGGTGATGCCAGTGGGTTTATCAATGTTGAGGATACCTTCGTGTGGGGTGGACATGAGGGATATTGAGATATTGAGGTGTCAGGATATGGCTAATATCCCCATTACGATGGCTGATTTTGGCGACGAATAGCTGCTTTGCAGGCAGCTACAACCGTTTTTTCGGCTTCAGCCAAAGGCCCGGTCAAGGTGCAGCCGGCGGCCAGAGGGTGCCCGCCGCCGCCCAAATTTTGAGCAACCTCGGCCACGTTAAAAGGCGGGCGACAGCGCAATCCTACACGCACCATGCCATCTCCCATTTCGATCAAAACCGCGCCTATAGCCGCTTCATCTACATCGGCCAGGAGGTTGCTGAGGCCATTAGAACTGGAACCATTGTACCCGGCGGCTTTGCGTTCCTGGTGAGTAATGGTCGTCCAGACAAGGCCATCTTCAGACTGCATATTATTCAGACCAACACGCCAGAGTTGCACGGTGGAAAACTCTTTCAGGTTCAGTGCCTGGGTTGTAACCAGAGGCAAGTCAGCGCCAGCGGCTACCAGGGCGGCAGCAATGTGCAGGGTGCGTGCGCTGGTGCCAACGGTGCGAAAGCCCATGGTGTCTGTGACCAGACCGGTGAGCAAACACAAGGCCAGGTCGGGTGTCAGGTCTATTTCCCAGGCGAGAAAGAGATTGTAGAGAATTTCGGTGGTAGACACGGCCGTGTCCACCACCAGGTTCATCTGCCCAAAGAGAGTATTGGTGGCATGGTGGTCAATGTTGATAATCGGTGGGAGGGGGGCTGGCAAACTGGTAAATGATTGCCCCATGCGCTGTTCGTCACCGCAGTCGAGCGCAATGATCAGATCAACCGGGCCGCGATAGGGGGGGCGTTTGGCCTGGGTAACACGGGGCAGGAAATGAAAACGCTCCGGCATTTTGTCATCACAGAGTAAAACGATTTTTTTATTCCACTGTGAGAGCGCCAGGCTGACGGCCGTTAATGATGCCACGGCGTCTCCATCCGGGCCGGTATGCACAATAGCTAAAATGTGATGGGCTGCTTGAATAGCGTTACGGATTTCAGCGGCAATGTGAGCCTCAATTTCCCGGTTGTTCAGTGGCAAGGCGCTTTTCCTATGGCCATTCGGCCGTGTCATCCACCGCCGGCGGAATATCCAGCCTGTTCAAAATATCTTCCACTTCCTGCGAATGAACCAGACGCGGATCCCAATGGAAGCGAAGATGGGGCGCTTTGCGCAGGCTCATCTGGCCGGCCACTTCATGGCGCAAATACCCTGTTGCGTTTTGCAGGGCGGCCATCACCTGTTCCTGGCGTGATTCATCCCCCAATGCATTGACATAAACATCTGCATACTCTAACTCCCGATCAATGCTCACCTCGGTAACGGTAACATCGTGGAGGCGGGGATCATTGAGGTCACGCAGAAATAGCTCACTCAAGAGGTGCTGAATTTGCTCGGCTGTGCGCTGTTGGCGGATTTTGCTCATGAGGTTATGTCACTTCAACCTTTTTGCTGATGAAGAACTCAATAATGTCACCGGGTTGGTAATCCTGGAAGTTTTCCAGGCCAACGCCAAATTCAAAACCGGCTTTGACTTCACGTACATTTTCTTGCAAATGTTTCAAGCTGCTGACACGCGCCTCATGCAGCACCTTGTTATTGCGAATGAGACGGCCGTAAGCATTTCGCCGCGCCTCGCCGCTGCGCATATAACTACCGGCGATATTACCCACACTCCGAACTTTGAATACCTGTCGCACTTCCGCACGGCCAATGACCACTTCTTCGTACGTAGGCGCCAGCAACCCCTTCATCGCTTTTTCCACATCTTCAAACAGCTTGTAGATGATGTTGTATGTTTTGATTTGTACGCCTTCGTTAATAGCCGCATTACGGGCAATGGGGTCTGCTTCCACGTTAAAGCCGAGAACAACCGCTTGGGAAGCCGAAGCCAGCATGACATCGCTCTCAGAGATATTGCCGGTGCCAGACAACAAAATTTCTAGAGAAACTTCTTCGTTCTCCTGACTCATTTTGTTCAGGGTAGTGATGATGGGTTCTAACGAACCCTGAACATCTGCTTTAATGATCAGATTGAGCGTTTTGCTGTCTCCCTCTAGTAAACGAGCGAAGAAATCATCCAGGCTCACGCCGCGCGTGGGCAATGACGCCCCGGCTCGCTTTTGCTCTTCCAATTCGGCCACGACAACGCGGGCATCTCTTTCACTTCGGACAGTGACGAACTGCTGCCCGGCACTGGGCACGCCATTCAGCCCGGAGACGGAAACGGGGGTAGAAGGACCGGCTTCAGCAATGCGTTTGCCTCTGAAGTCATACATGGCTTTAACACGGCCGTAATGCTCGCCAATGAGTAGCGTATCTCCCACCCGCAACGTCCCGTTTTGCACCAGCAGCGTGCTGACCGGCCCACGCCCTTTCTCCACCCGCGCTTCCAACACAGTGCCGGTGGGGGTGGCAGCCGGATTGGCGCGTGGCTTTATTTCGTCTGCCACCAGCAAAATAGCCCCCAACAAATCATCAATGCCATATTGCTCTCTGGCCGACACTTCGATCACCATCGTGTCCCCATCCCATTCCTGTGGCACAAGCCCAATCTCGGCCAAGCCTTGCAACACCCGGGGTGGGTTGGCGTTGGGCAGGTCAATCTTGTTCATGGCCACGATAATGGGCACATTGGCCGCACGAGCATGATCAGCCGCTTCCCGTGTTTGGGGCATCACGCCATCGTCCGCGGCTATCACCAAAATAGCAATATCGGTGGCCTGAGCGCCCCGCGCACGCATGGCGGTAAACGCCTCGTGGCCGGGCGTATCTAAAAAGGTGATTAACTGCCCTTCTTTGATGGCCTGGTAAGCGCCAATATGCTGGGTGATGCCACCGGCTTCACCGGCAGTCACATTGGTCTCTCGAATTACATCCAACAAAGAGGTCTTGCCATGGTCTACATGGCCCAACATAGTAACAACTGGCGGCCGTGGGGCCAGGTTTCCTTCTTGTTCGTGTGCCAGTACCTGCCGCCAGATCGGTTTCTCTTCTACGGCCGTGACCTCTTCCTCTTCTTCCTCCGCCTCCGCCACCACCTCATATCCCATTTCCTCAGCGACGATAGCTGCGGTATCAAAATCAATTTCCTGGTTGATGTTGGCCATAATGCCATTACTCATCAACTCTTTAATCACATCAATAGGGCTAACTTTCAACAAGTCAGATAACCCTCTGACGGTGATAAATTCTGGTATTTGGACGGCTGTTTTGGTATTTGTCATGCCTCAATTCCCACTATTTATTTGGGCAATTGGAGATTGGCCCATCGTGCAATCACTCAATCTCTGCTCTCCAATCTCTGTGTCGGTTTATGCGCCACAATGCCCGCTACTTCTTCAGGTGTAATGTTCGTTTTTAATGCCTGGGCCAGAATGTCTGGCTTTTGGCTGATTTTGTCCCAACAAGCCGGTTGGTCACAAAGGTAAGCGCCACGGCCGTTGCGTTTACCCGTCGGGTCAACCATCACCCCGACATCCAGAGTATGAACAATGCGTGTTAAGCGTCGCTTGTCAAACTTCTGACGGCAGACCACACAGGTTCGTTGTGGTATATGCCGGTGCCGGTGTGGCTGTTTTGCCATTGGTCAATACAGATGATGGAACGGCCGTTGGGCCGTCCCATCTTGCTTCTAGAATCCGTCAAATTCTTCCCACTCTTCACGGCGGCGACTGCCTTTGCGCTTACGCTTTACATAAGCCTCGCCCGCTTCTTCGTCAAAGACAATTTCTTTGCCCTTGCGCGTCTTTTTGCTCTTCTTTTTATCATCAAATGCTTCCTCAACCGGCGGCGCGGAACGGGCAACCTGAATAACTGGCTTCTTGGTCTTGGGCTGCGGTTCTGGTGTTGGTTGAACCAGTGAATGGGTGAGGTCATCCAGAGCCGGTACTGGTTCTTCGACCGGAACGGCCGTTTCCACTTCCGCTTCAGGGGCAATTTCTACTGTTTCAGCAATTGGTTCAGCGACCGGTTCAGAGACCGGCTCGGCGACCATTTCAGCTTCGGCGACTTCTTCAGCGACGACGGCCGTTTCTGCTTCCACCACTGCGGCAACTTCAGCTACGGCCGTTTCTACCACCGGTTGTGGGGCAGCCATCTTGCTCTTTTCATATCGCGCCAGATGTTCCTTCGTGGTTTCCAAAGCCACATCGCCCAACCCCTTGAAGTTGAGGAAAACATGGTCGCCCATTTCCAGCACCAACAACAAGTCGCCCACCGTTTCCACGTTATTATCCAGTAGCAAATTATGGATACGGCCGGGCAAATCCAATGCATCCAACGGTACCTGCCATTCATTGTCCGGCACAGACCGCCGGGCAACCGCCCGTTTCTTACGCCAATCTTCGTGTTCGGCGGCCCGCTCGGCAATAATCCGCCCTTCCACACCCCCCACAATGCGGTCAAGAATATGATAATCTTCCGAGGTGATCGGCCGTCCTGCTTCTTTTTTCACCAGCACCGCATGTGCTTTTTCAATCAGTTCAGGATTGGCGCGTAAATGTTTGTCTACGGCCGGATGGTCCAGATTTTGCAGTGATTCACCGGCAGCTTCCGTCAGGCTCTTAATGTCAATACGCCAGCCGGTCAACTTCGCCGCCAGCCGGGCATTTTGTCCTTCGCGACCAATAGCCAGGGAGAGTTGATCGTCAGGGACAATGACTACGGCCGTTTTCCCTTCATGAGGATCATCATCCAAAAAAACATGAGAAACCCGCGCCGGGCTGAGTGCTTTGGCAATAAAAATACGTTGGTCATTATCCCACTCAATCACATCAATCTTTTCATCATTCAATTCACGCACGATGCTCTGGATGCGCACCCCTCTCATACCCACACACGCACCTACCGGGTCCACGCCCGGCTGAAGCGCTTGCACCGCCACCTTAGACCGCTGCCCGGCCTCGCGGGCAATACTCTTGATTTCCACCTGCCCGTTATAAATTTCTGGCACTTCCAGTTCCAGCAGGCGGCGCAGCAAATTACGGTGGTTGCGGCTAACAAAGATTTGCGGGCCACGATTAGTGCGACGCACTTCCAACACATAGACCCGAATTTTGTCATGTGGGCGGTAGCGTTCACGGGGTACTTGCTGGCTCTTGGGCAAAATCGCTTCGGTGCGCCCCAGGCCAATCGTCAGGTTTTGGCCACTGATGCTTTGCACGGTGCCGTTGACCAGTTCACCTTCCCGGCCGGAAAAATCTTCGTACAACTGCTCGCGTTCCGCTTCACGTACCCGTTGCAGCAGCACTTGTTTGGCAGTCTGGGCAGCAATACGGCCAAAACCGGCCGTCGTGCTGTCAATCATCACCACATCACCATATTCAGCGCTGAGATGCCCATTGCGCCGGGCTTCTTCCATGGTCACTTCCGTGCGACGATCTAACACGGAATCCACAATCTCTTTTTCGGCCAGAATCGTGGGGTCGCCGGTACGGGGGTCAATTTCCACCACAATGTTTTGCAAATTACTCACCTGGTTGTCCCGGCGATAAGCAGAAACGAGTGCCGTTTTCAGGGCCTCGATCACCTCTTCTCTCGGTAAACCGCGTGATTCACAAATTTCATTGAAGGCTAACAAGAATTCGCTTTTCATTGACTCAAAACCTTATTCATTCTTGAAAATAAAAACAAAAAAAGTGGGGGCTGCCCACTTTGCGCATACATCGCTCAACTAGGTGGGGATTATATCACGGCCGTTTGCTACTCGCAAAAAGTGTGGGTTAAGGCATGGTTAAGATTTTGATTTCGGGTTACAAACGATAGGCGCAGGTTATGAGCGATGGCATAGGAGACCTTCAATGAAAATTGCCTTGATTTCTGATATACATGGGCATGTAATTGCGTTAGAAGCTGCTTTGGCCGACATCAAACAACAGCAGATTGACCAGATTATTTGTCTGGGAGATGTGGCGACAATTGGTTTTAGTCCTAAAGAGACGTTGGCATTGCTCAAATCGCTGGATTGTCTTTGTATCATGGGCAACCATGATGCCGCTTTGTTACAACCAGACCGGGCGGACACGTATCAGATTGCGCCCCAACTGCTACCCAACCTGTCCTGGTGCGCCCAACAACTCACCGCAGAAGATATGGCCTTTATGCGCACCTTCAAACCGCTGGCAGAGGTAGCGTTAGGGGGACAAGAGACCATGCTCTGTTTTCATGGTTCGCCACAGGCTAATACGGATTTGATTCTGGCAACGACGCCGGAAGAAGAGCTGGAGAGATTTTTTTACGGCCGTCAGGCCACCATTTGGGCCGGCGGTCACACCCACATACAGATGGTGCGTCAATATAACGGGATGATCGTTCTCAATCCCGGCAGCGTAGGCAACTCGTTTCGCTCAGCATATGTGCCCGGCAATACACCTATGCTAAATCCCTGGGCGGATTATGCTATAGTCTCCTGGCAATCCGGCTATTTGAGTGTAGACTGCCGTCGCATCTCGTTTGATTTACAGGCGACCAAAGAAACCATCATCGCCAGCCAGGTCCCCAACCAGGAATGGTGGTTAGCACAATACCAGACAGGAAAATAACACATGAGCGTAGAATCCATCCAGTTCCGTGAAGCAGTGCGTAATGACCTCCCGGCCATTGTGAACATGCTGGCCGACGATCCCTTGGGCGTGCGGCGGGAACAGAACATACAGCCTCTTCCCCCATCGTATTATGAAGCGTTCACTGCCATTGAAGCAGACCCCCGCAATGAATTGATTGTTGCCGTAGCGGATGGCCTGGTGGTGGGCGTGATGCAATTGACTTTTATACCGGGATTGTCTTACCAGGGAAGCTGGCGCATGTTGATCGAGGGGGTGCGGGTAGCCACAGCCAGTCGTGGAAAAGGTGTTGGCGGCGCCATGCTCACCTGGGCCATTAACCGGGCACGGGAACGGGGCTGCCATATAGTACAACTCACCACAAATAAACAGCGGGCCGATGCCAGACGTTTTTATGAGCGGCTCGGTTTTGCAGCTTCGCATGAGGGCATGAAACTGGTTTTATAAGGGTGACATATGAGTCTGGTACATAATTTATTACAGAACAATCGAGATTGGGCCGCCGCCTTAAAAGAGGAAGCGCCGGATTTCTTTTTGAAGCTGAGTAAACAACAAAAGCCGTTGTTTTTTTGGATTGGCTGTTGTGATAGCCGTGTCCCGGCCAATCAGATCATTGGTCTGCTACCCGGCGAGGTGTTTGTGCATCGCAACATTGCCAATATCGTGAACAACGCCGATATGAACTGTATGTCGGCGCTGCAATTTGCGGTGGAGGTGTTACAGGTGCAACATGTGATTTTGTGTGGTCATTATGGTTGTGGTGGAGTGCAAGCGGCCGTACATGGCGAAGGACACGGCATGATTGATTACTGGATTTGGGACATCAAGGCCATCCTGACACGACATGAAATGTTGGTAGCTCAAACACCATCTGAACGACTGGTAGATATGATGTGTGAGGTAAATGTGATTGAGCAGACGTATGAACTGTGCAGGACAAAGGTGATTCGGGAAGCGTGGAGACGAGGCCAGATGGTGAGTGTACACGGCTGGATTTATGGCATTCATGATGGGCTGCTGCAAGAGGTGATTCCAGAAGTGAGCCAGTCCGTTGATGTGGAAAAAGTGTATGATGCGGCAATGACGGCCGTGACGAAAAAGTATATTGG
>CAYXUZ010000158.1:0-10175 GCA_964467705.1 uncultured Ardenticatenaceae bacterium
ATGGATTACTGGCTGCGTTGGCGGTTTATACCCATTACACGGCCGTCTTTTTGATTGCCGGGCAGGGGATATTTTGGGTATGGCTGCTGTGGCGGCGGGGCCATAAACGGTTATTAGTGGGTACGGCCGTCGTCGCTATTCTGGCGGCAATTCCCCTCATTCCCTTTACCGTCCCCCGCCTGTTCACCGGTGCAGAAGCAAGTTATTACTATGTTTCGCCACTGATTATGCTGCAAGATGTGGTGCGCTTTTTTCATTTGGGGCGCAGTGTGGAATTCGAGACAACGGCCGTTAAACTCATCAACCTGGGAGCATTTGCCCTGCTGCTGTTGGGATTGTACGCCCCTCGGAATAATCTGAAACGCGCTTACTTATTAGTTTATTTGCTGGCCGTCGTGTTGGGCCTGATGGCCGGATCGCTGCTCAAACCGATGTACCAGGGAGTACGGCACATCTTCATCGGCAGCCCCGCCTTCCTTTTAATCGCCAGTTGGGGCATTGTTTTTGCCGCCGAACAATGGCAAAACAACCAACCACGCCTCGCCACCCACCACTCAGTGCCCACCGGTCATCGTTTACTCTGGCCTCTCCTCACTTTGGCCGGGGCGCTCATTCTACTTGGCGGTTCACTGGCCGCAACGGGTAACTATTTGTTCGACGGCCGTTACGGGAAGGATGATTTCCGCGCCATGATCGCCTTTATTGAGACACGCGCCGGAGAGAATGATGTGATTGTGTATAACAATGCCATCTTATTGCCGCTACACGAACATTACCGAAAGCGGCCAGATGTGGCGCGCACGGCCGTGCCCCTCTATCCACACGCCGCCCACGATGTCGCCCCGACCCAACTGGAACAACTGGCGGCCACCTACGACCGCATCTGGTTTATCACCGATCCCCCGGCCGACGGCCGTGACGATGAGCAAATCACCCGCGCCTGGCTCGATGAACATTTAACCCAGGTAGCGCGATATGATTTCCCCTCGGCAACCGTCGCTGTGCAAACCATTGTGTATGAGACAGCCCCCCGCGCGGCCGAACTCTTACCAGACAGCGCCCAACCATTGGCAATCGAATGGCCGGCATGGCCCCGTTTGTTGGCAGTTGATCTGGCCGTGACGCAACCAGTTGCCGTGCCTACACTCTGGTTTTCGCTCTTCTGGCAAGGGGGGGGGCCAGCAGCAAACAATGAAATGCCCGGCTCGGCGATGCGATTTATGCTACAAGATGCGATGGGAGATACCTGGTGGGCCAGCCATGACGAGTGGCTGGCGCCCCAAGAGGTGGCCTGGCCTGATAGCCAACTGGTACGGCAAAGTTACCAATTGCCGCTGCCGCCAGGTTTGTTGCCGGGGCAATACACACTGCTGGCACAGCCGATCCAGACTCTGGGCGGCGAACCTGTGGGGGCAGCACGGCCCGTGGCCGAAGTGGCCATTGCCCCCGGCAGCGCCTGGCCGACCCCACCGGCCATTACCACGCCCCCGGCCATACGGTTTGACAATAGGTTGACGCTGGCAAAATTAGAACTGTACGATACAGTCGTCCGCCCGGGCCATACCTTGCCGCTGAATTTATACTGGCAAACAGGGGCAGAAACGGCCGTTGACCTGGGATACGAATTAGAAGTTATTCGCCTAGACGGCAGCCAATTGCGCACGCAAAGTGATCCCATTGGGGCGCGTTGGCTGGAAAGTTTACCGCCCCATACCTTGCTGCGTGAGCCAACCGGCCTCTATTTTCCGCCGGAGACGGAACCGGGGGTTTACAGATTGCGCTGGCAGTTACGGCAGGGAGATATGGTAGTAAAAGGACGGCCGTTTTGGTGGCCCTGGTCGCAGGAACAAGTGGTACTGGGCACGATCAACGTGGCGCCCTGGCCACTGGAGACACAATTACCCTCTGATGTGGCCCCGGTTAAGGCCCTGTTTGGGGCGGATATTGAGTTGTATGGATATAACGTGGAGCGGACAGATACGGCCGTTAACCTCACCCTCTATTGGCAAACCATCAAACAACCTCCGGCAAATTACCGACTTTTTATTCATCTGGTAAATGAAAAAGGGGAGATCGTCAGCCAGGTTGATCCGCTGCCCGGTAATGGGCTGCGCCCCAGCAAGGGGTGGCGTCCGGGTGAAGTGATCACCGACGAGCCAACGCTGCCGCTGCCGCCTGATTTGCCACCAGAAGAGTATACACTTTGGGTTGGGCTTTATAATCCTGATACTGCCGAGCGGCTGCCCATCACCATCAATGGAGAAGCACAGCCTGACGGTCGTTTGCTTTTAAGCACAATTGGGGGGAAGGAGTGACGGCTATTTCTAACGGCCCTCTTTAACGGCCGTCCTGCACACCAAAGTCTGGCGCATATTGGGCCAAAAAATCATCCACATATTCTTGGTAAGCATCAAAATCAGTGAAAATGTCACGGCCGTGTGCGGAACCCCAATCGGTAATGTGCAGCACGGTGGTTGCCGGGTTGCTGTGGGCATAAATATCTTCGGAGTGGGTGTAGGGGGTATATTCATCGGTACGAGAATGAATGAGCAGGATGGGTACGGCCGTTGCGGTTACTGCCTCCTGAGGTGACACTTCGCTCACATCAAACTTTGCCCGTATTTCAGCAATGGCAAAAGCTGCCGGTACAAATAATTTTGTCCACTCTCCAAATTGATCAACCGCCTGCTTAGACACGATGGCCTCCAGACTTTCATAAGAAGAATCAGCAATAATAAAGGCGGCTTCCGGCAGCAATGGCGCTGCCTGTAAAGACGTACCTGCCCCGTAGGAAACACCAACTAATCCCACCTGATCAGGTTCAAGCCCGGTTCGTGTTAATAACCATTCGTAAGCGGCCCGTGCATCTTGCCTTTCATGGTAGCCATAGGTATGAAAGGCAGGGCTGCTTTCGCCATGACCACGTGCATCATAGGCCAATACGTCACAGCCCCGATCCCAAAATAGAGGGGCGTACTGCAAGGCGCTGTAACGGGTGCCTGTATACCCATGTAACAGGATGACCGCACAATCACCTGCTTTTTCATTGTCATAGAAAAATCCGGCCAGAGATACGTCGGTATTTTGAATGGTCACTTCTTCCGGGGTGGGCAAGGCTGGCAGCCCTAATTCTTCCATGCTGGCCTGCGAGTCAGCCAGGGGGGATGTTTGCCGGTTGATGAGAATATCCCCAAAATACCAGCTACCGCCCCCATAAACCAGGAACAGCAACACAAGAACACCCCCCACTGCCCACATGAGCTTTGATTTCATTTTTCTCCTATGCAGCCCAGCAATATACCGATTACCGGTTACGGATTATGGTTTTAATAACGGCCGTCATCAAACGGGTCTTTATTGCGTGATTTCAATGTTGGGTCGCCAGTACGTCGCCGCCCCTCCGGGCTGCCCAACATGAAACCTAACGTCAGGACGATCTGCATGAGCACCACAATAAAAAACATCGTGGCAAATTTTAGCGCTTCAATCGGCCAATCGCGGGGCAAAGCCAGGTCGGTGTAATAAAATCCTTCCGAGAGATAGCCGGTATCAAACAGATACTCAACTAAAAAGTAGGCGATAGCAAAGGAAATAACCAACCAGATCAAAAAGATGAGGGTACGGCCAGATAAACCTTTGCGTTTTGATAATTGTTCTCTTTTCTTCTTTTCCAGACGCATGATACCTTCTCCCGACCTATGGTTTGTAGCTGCGGATGCAGCCACATCACCTGGGCCACCTATTTTTATTGTGCCGGAGCCTGGGCCACACACCAGTTCGCTACCCACCCTTGCTGGCCGTTATCATTCAGGATTACAAGAGAAAAGGGCTGTACGTAGGGCTGGTTGTCCATCGGCTGAATTGTTTGTTCTCGTACTTCCAGAACAGTGACCGGCAGATCAACATTAAAAACAAGATTGTGATCACGGGTTTGGGGGCGGTCACTATGGCCTAAGACGAGCGCACGGCCGTCTACGGCCGTGCCGCATTGCCCTTGCGCGGCACACATTTCATTACAGGTCAGCACTGCCTGGCCTGCGGCCACCGGCTGCTCTTCACCACCGCCACCACCCAAACAGGCGCTCAGGGTAACGGCCGTACATACCCCCCAAAACAAATAAACAGCGTAACGCCACCCGCCCCAACCACGAGCCTTGTCAGGTAAAAAGTGGTGCTCACGGTTTTGTACCATTGAAAATACTCAAACTAACTTCTGTCCCAAATTGCTTCACCGTTGAGGATACGTTGTACCTGGTTAGAAAATTCACCCGGCTTCAAGGGCTTGCTAATGAAACCATTAAATCCCAACTGACGGGCGTGTTCCATTTCCGCAATAAGCGTTCCGGCAGATACGGCCACCACACGCGCATCTTTCAATAAATCGTGTTCGCGGATTTCCGCCAACAATTCGTACCCGCTTTTGCCCGGCATGTTAATATCTACCAAAAACAAATCCACTTTGGGCAGACGTTCGGCAAAAGAAATGGCCGTGTCTGCGCTTTTTCGAGCATAACAACGATTCGCCCCACCTAAACGCAGCAAATCTAATGTAATTAACTGCGCGTTGGGATCATCCTCTACCAATACAATATAAGCGTCTTGAAGTGTTAAACCAGTTTCCATAATTTTTTATGTGAAGTGTAACAAAACGGCCGTACCCCGGCAATGACCGCTACTAATTACATTCTGGTGGTGGAATAAACAACGTTTTAGAGACAGCTACCCCATTAGATACCACTTCGCCAACGCCAGCCTGCGCCCCACCGGTAAAACTCACTTCCAGCGTCAGACCATCATTTGCCACGTTGGTTGCCACTTCCTCGCCGTTCCAATAATACGTATAGATTCCATTCCCCCCCTGCCCGCGCATATATACCACCTGCCACCAAGTCTGCCCTTCGCAACGTCCCCGGTCTGGCAACAAATACAGGTCTAGTGACAAAGGGCCGCTTACCGGCGGGGCAATATTCCCCCCACCCACTACCGGCAACACCTCGCTATTACCATCCCATTGCAGGCGCTCGCCAAAAACAAAACCTTCCAGACCATCAGCGGTACGTACATACAACCAATTGCCATTAGTAGAACGCCCTATCACGGTCACACTGTCACCAGCGGTGATGAATGTCACTTCCTCACTGGCAGCGTCTGCCTCCTGGTAAAGAGAAGAATTGATGACGGCCGTAGCGATATTGCCCGGTGTGGGTATGGGGGTGTCGGTGGGCACGGCCGTTGGCGAAGGTGATGGATTGGGTGATGGGCTGGGTAAAGGGCTGGGTGATGGACTGGATGATGGGCTGGGTGTATTTGTGGGCATGGCGGTGGCGGTTGCTGTGGCCACCGGCGTGGCGGAAGGGCCAACCGGTGTGACTTCAACTACCGGCGCAGCAGTGGGTGAGGCTGACTCTGCTGTCACCATCGCTACGACGGTGTTGGTGGGGGGCACGGCCGTCGCCGAAGCTACCACCGCCACAGGTACAGTCATGGCCGGCGTTTCCGCTGCGGCGGCCACCAAAATGGTGTTATCACCTGCCCTACCTGTCAAATTGAGTAGCGCCCCCGCTAACAAAACGAGCAATAAAATCGCCGCTACAGCCCACACCCAGCGGTGACGCTCACGCCGGGGCACATTCGCATTTTCCACAGTCGGCTGGCTTTCTGGTTGAGGTTCTATTGGTTGCGTTAATGGAGGCGTGGGTTGTTCAAGGAGGGAAGAGGTAGTGGGGGTCACGGCCGTAGCCCCCACATCCCCCGCTGTACCTTCAGATACGCCTCCTATAGCTTGCTCACCGGCGGCCTGGGCAACCATTGCTGGCACAGCAGCAGCCAACATTGCCACCCCTATCGCCTCTGCATCCACCACCGGAATAGCCGCAGCCTCTTCCTGTTCCTGATAAACAGGCAATACAATGGTAAAACACGACCCCTGGCCCACTTCACTGCTCACAAACATCCGCCCGTCGTGCCGCTCGATCAAATGGCGCGTAATGGGTAGTCCCAACCCGGTGCCCACCCGCTTCCGCGCCGCCGACTCATTTACCTGCCGGAACTCCATAAAAATTGTTTCATGATGTTCAGGCGCTATACCAATGGCAGCAGCAACCACCGACAAATGCAGTTCATTGTCAATCTCCTGCACCCGCAAAGTGATTGCACCCTCCTCCGTGTACTTCACCGCATTACCCAGGAGATTGATGAGCGACTGCTTCACCCGCATCTTGTCCACCTGCACCAACGGCCAAACCTCTGGATAATCACGCACCAGATCAACCTGACTCTCCAGCAGCAGCCCGCGCGTAGTGGTCATCGCTTCTTCACAGAGGGCGTGCAGGTCACACACCTCCAGATGCAGCTTAAATTCGCCGGCCTGAATCTGAGCCATGTCCAGCAAATCGTTCAGTACCGAAAGCAAGTGCCAGCCCGATTTTTCAATACGCTCCAGATAATCAATCTGCCCTTCAGAAACCGGCCCACGCCCTCCCAGGCGCACAATATGGGCAAAATTCACAATCGAGTTCAGGGGGGTGCGCAGTTCATGGCTGACGTGGTTCATAAACCGGGTGCGAATATCCCGTTCATCCAACGCTTCCTGCCTGGCCTTATCCAATTGGCTGTTTGTGAATTCCAGTTTGGCATTGGCAAACTTCACCTCTTCCTGAATGGCATACAGTTCATCCCGGCGACGCTGCACGTTGCGATGTAAATCACTCACCGTCTCCACAGCGTACTGCCACTCCACCGCCGACAAAAAAGCGATGGCCGCCAGTCCCAGATTAACCAGAATAGGCCCCAGGACCAATTTAAAAGTCTCAAACGAGATTCCTACCTGCCCAAAGACCACTGTCAAGATGACAGCGGTGGCCGCCCCCCAGGCCAAAAAGCTGTTTTCCGCCCGACTAAGCATGGCGGTAGCCACAATTAATATGCCAAACAGGTAAGGAATGGGGCTACCCGGCTGCCACTCCTGATAAAGAATGGCAGCCAACAAGATATATTGCACCAACAAAAAAACGCCTATGCCTAGATCGTATTTGTCGTCTTTAATGAACCGCCAGGACAGCGCCGCTCCTAACGGCGCCACCAGAGCAGAAAACCAGAAGTGGCTCACTCCCCAGAAAGAGGAGGAACCCACAACAAAGATGAGGCTGAGCAAAAGGACAATTGTGGTGAGGACGGGAATAACAATACGGCTGGTATCTAGCCGCAGTTCTTGGGAGTAAGATTGGTTCATAAGGTCATTGTAGGCAGCAGTTTTCCAGACTGCCGTCTAGCCAGGGTGAATTTTGTATAGTCAGGGTACACCATCAACTTGGAAAAGTATACTGAACTGGCACAAGGTAATCATTAACGCTTTAGTACCTGCACGCTCCTGGTAGAGTGCGCATCTGAGGATGCGCACTCTGCTCGTGGCAGTGAGTGATCAATAAAGGGGATCAGGCTTTAAGGTAGTCGAGGGAGGCTTGTAATACGGCGTTGGCTACGCGCACACGGCCGTCATCATCCCCCATCATCGTATCCAGCGCCTCCCCCGTACCTGCAAATGTGCCCGTATCCTGTTGGTCATAGATGAACAGGTCTAGCAGATCACCATAATAGCGGGCTACGGCCGTCGCCGACACATCCATACCCATCTCTTGCATCATCTTGGCCGCCGGCCCTTTCACCGCCTGCCCGCCAATGATGGGGCTGACGGCCGTGACCACCTGCGGCACATCTTCCAGCAATGCCCGAATGGGGTATACATTCAGGATGGGATCAATGCTCACAAACGGGTTGGAGGGGGCGATGATCACGATGTCGGCCGTTTCCAGGGCGCGGACGACGGCATGACTGGCTTTCACATCCTCCGGCAGGATAATTTTGCTAACAGGCGGCTGCCACCGTTCGCGTACAAACCAGCTTTGGAAGGGGAGGATACGGCCGTCCGCACAAGCAATCATCGTTGGCGCGGGCTGGTCGCTCATGGGCAGGATGGTCGGTTGGATGTGCAGGTGGGTGCAGAGGTGGTTGGTGACGGCCGTGAGCGTCTGTCCCTCACCCAGCAATTGCGCCCGCGTCAGGTGAGTGGCTAAGTCCAGGTCGCCCAGGCGGAACCAGTCTGGTCCACCCAACTGTGTCACCGCTTCCATGGTGCGCCAGCTTTCACCGGCCCGCCCCCAACCCATCTCCGGGTTCGCCACCCCTGCCAGCGTATACATCACCGTGTCCAAATCCGGGCAAATAGTCAGCCCCGCATGTTGAAAGTCATCCCCCGTGTTCACAATAATGGTCAAATTCTGCGGCGGCACAATTTCCCTCAGCCCGGCCGCCAACTTCGCCCCCCCCACACCCCCGGCCAGGCAGACGATACGATAATCCGTAATCCGTAATCCGTTATCCGTTATCCGTAATCTGTGGTCGGTCATTGGTCAATAGTCATCGGGCTTCGGATTGCGCATCACGCATCACGCTGAATTCAACACATAATGCGCCGCCGCTTCACCCATGATGGCCACGCCGTCAATCATGGCCCGTTCGTCAAAGTTGAATTTGGGGTGGTGATGGGGATAGATGTATCCCTTTTCTTCGTTACGACCGCCGATGAAGAAGTAACAGCCGGGTATTTCGTCCAGGAAGAAGCCCATGTCTTCGGAAGCCATGGTACGTTTTTCTAAGATGTGGTCAGCCCCGACAATTTTTTCGGCGGCGGCGCGGACAACGGCCGTCGGCCCCTCCGCATTTACCACCGCCTGCACAATGGCAATCGTCTCCATCGAAGCCTTGCAGCCAAACGCTTCGGCCATGCGCGTCGCCATTTCCAGGATGCGTCGGTAGATGAGGCGGTGCAGTTCATTGTTATAACTGCGCACCGTCCCTTTCAGAGTAGCTTTGTCCGGGATGACATTGAAGGTGGCCCCGGCGCGGAATTCGCCGATGGACACTACCACACTTTCCTGGGGGTTAATGTTGCGGCTGACGATGCTTTGCAGGGCGGTGACGATGTGGGCGGCGGCGACGATGGGGTCATTGGCCAGGTGGGGGGCCGCGCCATGCCCACCAAAGCCGTGAATGGTAATGGTAAAGACGCTGGAGGAAGCCATGCACGGCCCCTCCACCACACGCACTGTGCCCACGTCTTCGGGTGTCCAGATATGCATGGCAAAGGTGACGTCGGGGCGCGGATTTTCCAGCACGCCGTCGGCAATCATGGCAAAGGCCCCACCCAGCCCTTCTTCGGCCGGTTGGAAGACGAATTTGATACGGCCGTGCATCTCTTCCCGATACTTCGCCATAATTTTGGCCAGCGCCAGCCCCATGCTGGTGTGCCCATCGTGGCCGCAGGCGTGCATGACGCCCGCATTTTTGGAAGCATATGGCTGGCCACTTTCTTCCTGAATGGGCAGGCCATCCATATCAAAACGGAGCATCACCGTTGGCCCATCGTGTGGGCCATCCAGCAAACCGACCACACCGGTCTGTCCAACCCCACGCTGCACTTCAAAACCTAGCTGGTCTAACTGTTCGGCCACAATTCCGGCGGTGCGGAATTCTTCAAATCCCATTTCCGGGTATTGGTGTAAGTCCCGCCGTCTGGCAACCATTTCATCAAATAAAGATTCCGCCTCTTTACGAAAATCCACTTGCGGCATGTAATTTCTTCCTCGCCCGACAATGGCTCCCCAATCCGATAGATAGGTTGAATTATACTTGACAAGGTGACAAGGTGACAGGGTGACACGGTGAGGAAATTGTCTGGCGGAGGAGAGGCTTCAGCCGCCTCTGTTACGGCTAAAGCCTCCACTCCGCACCGAGAAGCCTTTTTTAGCGACTGGCAACCAGAAACAACACGGCCGTGCCCCAATCCACCACCCGCCCCAATAACTGCTGCCGGTAGATAATTTCGACTTGCGTGATTTCTTTCTTTGCCAGCCCGCCCGCTTGCAAGCGACGGCCGTACCCCATCCGCTCCCCTTCACCCTCACCAAACCAGCGGGTAAGGTGTGCTTCAGTGATCTGGCGCTGGTTTGTTTCCGTCTCTAGCTGCATGTGGATGTGGGTGAAGCCAACGGCCGTCAGCACCGCCTCGATGTCCCGCTCATCCCAATTCACCAACGGGTCACTTTTGTCGTGATAAATGGCTTCCTCGGCCACCGCCACCTTGTCGCGCAGCTTCGTCTGCCCGCCCCATTCCACCA
>CAYXUZ010000158.1:10185-14648 GCA_964467705.1 uncultured Ardenticatenaceae bacterium
TGCCCGTGCCGGGGGATGGTTTGGATGAGACAGAGACGGCCGTCCGGCAGCAGCCAGTCTCTTAGTCTCGCGGTGTCCCCATCGCCAATCTCCCACTCTCCGGGTAATCGGTGATTGGTCATCGGTAATCGGTAATCGGTAAAGAGGTTGCGGGCCAGGATGCGGTCGAATTTCAGGTCGGTTTCGCCGCGCAGACCGAGCAGGTAATCGAGTTCAGAAAGTTGGCCGATCAGGATGGACGGCCGTTCCATTTCCGGTAATCGCGCCGCCATCTGGCGCAGCGCCTCACCTGTCTGGGGATCGGCCGTCAGCGCCCACACGCCCCCCTCCGGAGCGCGCCGCACCGCCTCCCAGGTCAACAGCCCCGACCCGGCATTGAGGTCCAGGATGAGATGGTGACGCTGCACGACTGCCAACTCAAACAACCGATCCCGCTGCCGCCCTAAATTCCGCCCACTATTACTGATCGTCCGCTGCAACCAGGCATCCCGCGCCTTATTCACCGGGCTGGTCGTCAGCACCTCCTCCATCGCCCAATTTCCCAGTCTCCCAGTCTCCACCATTGCGGCAATCTGCTCCTCACGCCGCCGTGCCACCTGCTCCCGAATCCCCTGTTCATACCCCTGATCCGACGGCTGGTAAAACAACTTGCCTTGCAGCGCCGCCGGTAAATACTGCTGCGCCACCCAATGGTCGCGGTACGCATGAGGATAGAGATACCCCGCACCATGCCCAAAACCCTCCTTATCCCGGTTGCCATCCCGCAAATGGTTGGGCACTTCTGCCTCCTGCTCCTTCTCCACCGCCCCCCGCGCATCAAAAAAGGCAAACGCCGAATTGGACTTGGGCGCGGTAGACAGATAGAGCGCGGCCAATGCCAACGGAAAGCGCCCTTCCGGCAACCCAATCCGTTCAAACGCCTGCCAGCAACTTAACACGACAGTGATGGCGTTCGGGTCGGCCATGCCAATATCCTCCCCGGCTAGAATCGCCATGCGCCGGAAGAGAAAGCGTGGGTCTTCCCCCGCATAATCCATCTTCGCCAGCCAATACATGGCCGCGTCCGGGTCTGAGCCACGTACACTCTTGATGAAGGCGGAGATGGTGTCGTAATGTACGTCCCCTTCCTTATCATAAAGCACAGCCCGCCGCTGAATAGATTCTTCGGCCACTTCGAGGGTAATGTGAATACGGCCCGAAGCCGCTCCGGGTTCGCCGTCCCCACCCACCTCCGTCGTCTCCACTGCCAGTTCCAGCGCATTCAGCACCCCCCGCGCATCGCCGTTGGCCACATCCACCAGGTGTTCGAGGGCATCGTCGTCAATGTGAATGGGCAGACGGCCGTAGCCCCGCTCCTCATCCGCCAATGCCTGCCGCGCAATCTGCGTCAGGTCTTCCTCCGTCAGCGGCTTCAGTTGGAAAATGCGGCTGCGGCTGACCAGCGCCTTGTTCACTTCAAAATAGGGGTTTTCGGTCGTGGCTCCAATCAGGATGATGGTGCCATTTTCCACCCAGGGCAGCAGCGCGTCCTGCTGCGCCTTATTCCAACGATGCACCTCATCCACAAAGAGGGTGGTGCGCTGCCCATACAAGTTCCGCCGCTCCTGCGCCGTCTCTATCGCCTCGCGGATCTCCTTCACCCCCGCCAGTACCGCGTTGATGGTAATGAAGTGACTGCGCGTGCTGTTGGCAATGACCATCGCCAGCGTCGTTTTGCCCGTACCCGGCGGCCCATAAAAGATGAGCGAGGAGAGCTGGTCGGCCTGGATGGCCCGGCGCAGCAGCCGCCCCGGCCCCAAAATATGCGCCTGCCCCACGTACTCGTCCAGGGTACGTGGCCGCATCCGGTTGGCGAGGGGGGATTCCTGCTGAATTTGGGCGGCACGGCCGTGAGTGAATAGATCCATGTAGTAATTGTACCGGATAATGGGGAATAGCTACGCGGATTTGGCGGATTTTCACGGATAAGAAATTGATTTGACGCAAAGGCAAAGGTGCGAAGGGGCAAAGAAACGCAAAGATTAAAGAAACAAAGAAAAATCCGTGTCTATCCGTCTTATCCGTGTCATCCGTGGTTCTATTTTCTTCTTCCCCACCAATCTGGTAAAAATGGGCATACACTTTTCAAAGAGGAACGACGATGAGCCTACGAAAATTTATTGAACAAACGGCCGTGACCGGCGATCTGATCACCATTGATACCCCCGTAGACACCACCTATGAACTGGCCAATGTAGCCCATGCGCTGGAAGGGCGGCCCGTCCTGTTTAACCAGATCAAGGGGCATCCTGGTTGGCGCGTCATTGCCGGGCCGTGTGCCGACCGGCGCTATTTTTGCATGGATTTGGGGGTGGAACTGCCCCATTTGCTGGATCATCTGGCCAATGCGGTGGCGCACCCGATTGAGCCGGAGATGGTGGAAACGGCCCCCTGCCAGGAAGTGGTGCTGGAACAGTTTGATTTGCGCGACCTGCCCATTTTGCTGCATTTGCCGGAGGACGCGGGGCGGTACATTGCCAGTAATGTGGTCATCGTGAACGATGTGGAGTACGGCCGTAACATGTGCTACCACCGCCTCCTCCTGCTCGATGAGCGCCATTTTGCTGCCCGCATCATCGAAAACCGAGGCACCTACAATGCCATGCAAAAAGTGGCCGGGGATTTGCCCGTCGCCATTTGCATTGGCGTCTCCCAGGCGGTGCATCTGGCGGCCTCCATGGGGCCGCCGCCGGAGGTAGATGAACTGGCGGTCGCCAATGCCCTGGCCCCCACGCCCCTGGTGAAGTGCATCACCAACGACCTGGCGGTGCCCGCCCACGCCGAAATTGTGCTGGAAGGGCGCATCACCCGGCGCACCACCAGCGAAGGGCCATTTATGGATTTGACGGAGACGATGGACATTGTGCGCGACCAGCCGGTGATTGAAATTGACCTGATCACCCACCGCCGTGACCCTATTTTCCATGCTCTGCTGCCCGGCGGGCTGGAACACAAAATACTGATGGGCATGCCCAAAGAGCCAACGATTTTTAACGAGGTGAACAAGGTGGCGAAATGCACGGGTGTGGTGATCACCCCCGGCGGCACAAGCTGGCTGCACGCGGTCGTGCAAATTGAGAAACAGGGGGAGGAGGACGGTATCCGCGCCATTCACGCCGCCTTCAAAGGACACGGCTCGCTCAAACACGTCTGGGTGGTGGATACGGACGTGGACATTTATGACCCGGCACAGGTGGAGTGGGCTATGGCCACCCGCTTTCAAGCAGACAAAGACCTGATCATCCTGGAAAACCAGCCCGGCAGTTCCCTCGACCCCTCCGGCATTCACGCACCCGGGCAAAAAAGCCGGACAGCTAAAGCCGGTTTTGACTGCACCATCCCCTGGGGCGCGGATAAAAGAAAGTATGTGAGGGGGGAGTACGGCCGTGTGGATTTACGCGACTATGGCATTGAATGAATAGAGAAATGACCGAAAATATTGATCAACTGATTGAGGAATTGCGTCACGCAAACAGAGATACTCGAATGAGGGCAGCTCAAACACTTGGGAATCTACGGAACACACAATCTGTGCCTGCCCTGTGCGAAACCTTATTGAATGATCCTAATGAGTGGGTAAGGATTGATGCTGCTGAGGCTCTTGGCAAAATTGGCGATCCCTACTCAATACCAAGTCTTGTCATCGCTCTGAAATCTGAGGAACTCATTGCTAAGTGGAAACAAGATTGGAAAGAAGCGACTTCTATCCACGATGACCATAAAAGGTTTGATCGCCAGTTCTATTTATGGGGTACGCTTACGGCCGAAATAAGTGATATTCGCTCTGCTGCCGCTCATGCGCTTGGCGCTATCGGAGGTAATGATTCAGTAGCCGCTTTAGGCCAAGCCCTAGATGAAAAGTACGATTCTAACGTCCGCAAAGCAGCGGAAGCGGCATTGATAAATGTCCGAACACCAGACGCATTGGCAGTACTCACAAACTGGCAACAAGGAGGAAGAAAAGAAGAGTAATTAACATGGAAGATAGACTTACTCCTGTATATCCAGGCGAAGTTTTGGCCGAAGATTTTATGAGACCACTTGGTTTGAGCCAATATCGCGTTGCCAAAGATATTGGCGTTCCTGCTTTACGCATCAGCCAGATTGTCAATGGGAAACGCTCTATTGCGGCCGATACCGCCATGCGGCTGGCGCGTTATTTTGGCACCAGCCCAGACGTATGGCTGCGCCTGCAAGCCCGGTATGATCTGGAAGTGGCCCAAAACGATTATGGCAATCAGATTGAGCGCGAAGTGAAGGTGCTAGACCAGAGCCAATACACAGCCATTGCCCAAATCGGTTAACAGAGCAAATTCCGAGTGTCGTGCTGTAATTAAAAAGGTGGAAATCGTTGATTATCACCAGGCTGCGAATTTAAATTGGAGTCAGAACATGGTTCGTGTACCTGCTCACCGCGCTCCCAC
>CAYXUZ010000158.1:14658-14904 GCA_964467705.1 uncultured Ardenticatenaceae bacterium
GGAGATGTTATTGGAGGAGTTTTTGACGCCGATGGGCATTAGCCAACGGGAATTGGCTGACGCGATTCATGTGCCGTATCAACGGATCAATGAAATTGTCAACGGCCGTCGCGGAATTACCCCAGCACTGCCCTCCGTTTAGCCCGCTTTTTTGGCGGTGACGCCAGTTTTTGGATGAATCTTCAATTGCGATGGAATTTCCATCGGGTGCAACAGTCTGAAGCGCAGACATTACAAACGATTGAG
>CAYXUZ010000159.1:0-14870 GCA_964467705.1 uncultured Ardenticatenaceae bacterium
ATGAAGCTTACCTGTACTTATGCAAGAGGTCTAATAACGCCTTAATCGAATCCACCTGGGTGGTCTGGCTATTTTGGGTAAGCTGCCAGCGCGGACGGCCGTCGCCCGCCACCACTTGTACCTGCACCCCCGATCCATTTGGCCCCTGGTGCACCTGGAACCCTTCCCGTTCTAACGCTCGTCTGGCCCATATGGCCCCCAATCCTTCGCCCACCAGATCAACATGCCCCGTTTCCGGCCGCCGAATTTTGAACGAGCCGGTGTGGGGATCAAACGTAATCCCGGCGCTGAAAAAGGCGCGTTCAAACGCCCCGCTCAACACCAGATCCTCTGGTGTGCCCACCTGCAAGTCACCTCCTTCCGGCATCAGCCAGATAGTGTCAGCCATGCGCAGCGCCAGGTCAAGGTCATGTGTGGAAAGCAAAATAGCGCGATCTTGCTCGTGCGCCAGCCGCCGCAAAATGCCCATGATCTCCACCCGGCGCGGTAAATCCAGAAAAGCGGTTGGCTCATCTAACAGCATCACCTGGGGCTGCTGCGCCAGGGCACGGGCGATCATGACCTTTTGCCGTTCGCCGTCGCTAAGTTCATGCACAAAACGGGTGGCCAGGTGGGCGGCGGACACGGCCGTCAACGCCCCTCGCACTACTTCTTCATCACCGGCCGTCAGTTGCCCTGTCCAACTGGTATACGGATGCCGTCCCAGCGCCACCAGCGCATATGCCGTCAACAGCCCCACCTGTACCCGCTCCGTCAGTACCGCGCTGATTTGGCGAGCGATGGTTTTGGCATCCAGCCGGTGGAGGTTTTGGTTATTCAGGGTGACTGTGCCGCGCAACGGCCGTTGCATGCCCGCCAACGTGCGCAACAGCGTAGACTTGCCCGCCCCATTCGGCCCCAACAGGCAGACCAGTTCTCCTTTTTGCAAGGAGGCATTTATGCCCTCAGCCACCACACGGCTCGTGCCATTCTGCTTATAACCAATTACCAGTGTGTCGGTTTGCAAAATTGATTTCATTATTCACTCCTTATCCACTGCCCGCCATCGTCACCCCCCGCCGCAAAATCACCCACATCACCACCGGCACGCCAATGAGCGCCATCACCGCATTGAGCGGCAGGGTCAACTGACTGCCCGGTAATTGAGCGATGAGGTCCGCCAAAAGCGCAATGGTCGCCCCCAGGAGAATACAGGTCGGTATCAGAACCCGATGGTCGGAAGTGCCGAACAGGGCGCGGCACAGGTGGGGCACGGCCACATCCAGAAAGATAATAGGGCCACAAAATACGGTGACGGTAGCGGAAAGCACGGCCGTACTCAGCACCACCCACCAGCGTGCCCGCCTCGCATCCAACCCCACCGTCTGCGCATAACTTTCGCCGAGCAGCAGCGCGTTCAGTGATTTTGCCAATAATCCCGCCAGCAATAAACCGGCCAAAATCAACGGCAGCATCAGGCGCATCTGGCTCCACGTCACGCCGCCAAAACTGCCATACGTCCAGGAAATATATGCCTGAATCCGTTCGGGAATGGCAAAGTAGAGCAGTACGCTGACCAGTGCGCTCACGCCATAGCTAAACAGCAGTCCCAAAATCAGAAGCGTCATCGTCTCGACGCGGCGGGCAAAAGCCAGCACCAACGCCAACACCAGCCCCGCCCCCAGGCTGGCCGCTACCACAATGCCAAAATCGCCCGGCACACCCAGCCCGGCCAGCAAATTGGCCCCCACGACGCCAGTTGCCAGCACCACCAGGGCCACGCCCAGGCTGGCCCCGGCATTCACGCCCAACACCGATGGCCCGGCCAATGGGTTTCGGAACAACGTTTGCATTTGCAAACCGCTGACAGAGAGGGCGGCACCGGCGAGCACGGCCATGAGCGCCTTTGGTAAACGAAACTGCCACACAATCGTCGTCCACGTCGCCCGCGCCGGTTCACCGCCGCTGAGAATGGTCAGAATGTCCGGCAGCGGAATCTTGACTGACCCCAATGTCAGGCTGAGCAAAAAGCAGCCCACCAACCCCACCAGCAGCGCAACCACCACCGCCGGGCGAATGCCCAGGCGCGGCCAGGTGGGGAGGGGAGTAATTTCAGTCATATCAGTGAGCGGTGAGCGGTGAGCGGTGAGAAGTAGGGGACTGCTTACTGCTCACCGCCAACTGCTCACTCAACCAGTCGGTAATACACAAACTCATGTTCCGGCAGCAAGTCGGGGTGGAAAATTTTGATCAGGTCAGCCAGGACCCAGTGGGGGTTGGCTGCACCGCCGTTGGCGTTGACGCGGGCATCGTTGTTGTAGACACGGCCGTTTTGGAAGGCAGCAAATTCGCCAAACCGCTCGTCGGTAGCGGCTAAATCTGCCAGCGAAGCCACAAATCCGAGATTGAGCCAGTAGTCGGCGGCCTGTGCTTTGTCAAAGACTGACTCGAAATCGAGGAACAGTGTGGTGGCGGACGGGTCATCGGCCCAGAGGTAGGCCGCGCCGGCGTCGGCCAGAAGTTGAGCGATGTAGCTCTGGCCGCCGGCCATATACCAGGTGCCTTCAAAAGGGGTGTTGAGGAGGACGGTGGGTTGGGTGTCGGCCGTTGCCGCCAGTTCTGTCAATTCTTCATACTCCGTTGCCACTCCATCAAACCAGGTATTGGCCGCCGCTTCCTGGTTGAAAAAGGCCGCCAGGAACTTCACCCATTCCGCCTGCCCCAGTGGGTTGGCGTCCAGGTAATCGGAGTTGACGACGACGGTGATGCCTGCTTCTTCCAGTTTGGGTTGGGCGTCAAAGTCGGCCGAGCCACTGGAATAGGTCATCACCACATCCGGGTCAAGATCGAGTACCTGCTCCACGTTCACCTCCGCGCCAAAACCGACTTCGGCCACCTGCCCGGCGTCAATCCGTTCACGGATTTCCGGGGTGCTGGCAAAAGCCAGACTGTCCAGCCCTACTAATGTGTCTACGGCGTTCAGGGTGGGCAGGTGGGGCAGGTAGGTGGTGGACATAGCCACCAGGCTGTTGATGGGCACTTCAATGGTTACGGCGTCTTCAAAACCGGCAGGCACGGCCGTACCGCACTGCACCAGCACGTAAGTGGCCACCTCTTCCGCACCGGGGTAGGGTGAGTTTACGGTGATGACTTTGTAGTTGGGGAAGTATTCGATGGTGAAGCCATCGCTGTGGGTCACTTGCGCCTTTTCAGGGAAGTAGTCTACGCCTTCGGCATAGTTTTCCACACAACCGTCGGTGAAGTTGGCGGTGGGGGCAACCATTTCGGCAGTAGGCACGGCCGTAGGCTCTTCTGCTGGCTCTTCAGTCGGCGCGGTGGTGGCGGGCACGGCCGTTGCCGCCGTCTCCGGTTCCGATTGCCCACTACAGGCGATCAATAGGAGTAATAACACGAGAATACTGAATGCTTTTTTGTTCACGAAACGATCTCCTTCCTTGAAATTGGGCTGGGCACGGCCGTTCGCGGAAAAGTTCGTAGCAGGCGATTTATCGCCAGGGGCAGGAGACGTTCACCAATAAAAAAGCCCACCAAAACGGTGGGCCAGATGAATCAAAAACGGTCATGTGGCCCGCTGTCCCTTTGTCCACGAAGGTCATGCGAGCAAAAGAACCGGGCAGGTAGTCGGACTTAGAAATGGTCAATGGCTAATGTTAAATAGTCAATGAGATGATCATTTACCATTGACAATTGACCATTCTTCACCGTTGCGGGACAGTGCCGGATTCACACCGGGCTTCCCCTGACAGGTTCTTTAGCTGGTTGGGTTGTTAATGTGGGTGGGATGATAACGTGTGGGGACACGGCCGTCAAATGGTGTTCAGGTGTTTAAGTGTTTGAGTGATCGCGTGATGGAGGAGTTACTCAATTGGATCATCCTTCAAGGGCAGTTCGCCCAATAATTCGCGGGTGGGAAAGATGGCTTTGCCGGTGACAAAGACGCGGTAGCGACGGCCGTTGTAAGGAATCACATCCTGGTGCGAAGCAATACCATATCGTGCCAAAACAGCTTGCAAAGCGTGAGCGGCCGTTTCATTACGAAAAAACCCAACCAGGTGATCATGGCGAAAGCGCATGATGTATTGGTAAAAGTAGGTACACGCTTCGGCTTCAACGGCCGTTTCAAAAAAAGGCGGCTGATCCACACCCCGTTCGGTGTAATAAACCTGCCACAACCCATTGGCAAACGTCAGGCAATAAGCGTCGGATGCCGCGCCTCGTTCGCCAATGGCATAGCTGCCAGGGTCGCAGCCTTCGGCCGCCAGTTGTGTCGCCAGTTCGTGGCAATTCATAGACAGGTCTAAATCTTTTTCTTTAACTCCGCCGGGTCCAGATGCAACTCTACGTAACCACAGGTCAGACAGGCGCGTGCACGCCGCACCAATGTGGCCGTGCGGATCATACCGGTTTGCCGATTTGAGACATAACGAATTTCCTCGCCGGTTGAGGCCCGCCCCTCATCCATTTCGCCATTACATTTGGGACAATTTGTCGTCATTAGCACAATCCTCCAATAAGCGTATTTTACCTGACACGACCGTTGCCGACCTACTCATCTTTTACGAGAAAAACTTCTGGAGCGCCTGTAGCCGTTTGCGTGTTTCCCAGAGGAAGATTTGCTGCATGACTGGCTCCACGACAAAACGCAGAAATCGGGGCCGGGAAGTAAAGTGAAATTTGTAGGTGATGCGCGAAGCGTCTGGCGCAATGGCTTCATGGCGGATTGAGGCGGCCCAGCTTTGGAAGAAGGGGGGCTTGTTGACCATTTTGACGGCCGCCACCGACGGCCGTTGCCACGACACATACACCGTCTTCAGCGCAATCCCCCCCAACGAGCGGCGGCCTACACAGACGGTGGTCGTGCCCACACCTACGGCCGTATGCCCATCCGCCAGATACGCCGCCTGCAAGAGGGTGTCCCATTCCAGGCGACGGCCGTAGTCATGCACCAGGTCAAACACCACCTCACAAGAGGCCGGAATCATCTCACTTACCTCACCATGTGCCATAAGCCACTCTTTCCATTCACCATGATTGTAAAACAGCCCGACGTGAAAGGGAACTGTTGACACGCCTTTGGCATCTTTGCCACTTTGCGTTATAAAGCCGCCCATACACCCACTGATTTGGAGGCTGATAGATGAGCGAGATAATTGAACAAGAACGTATTTGCTGGTTTGCTATTCCTGATGAGGCAGACCTGGACGAGGATTTACGCAAGCTGTTTGCCAAAGCGCGGGAAAAGATTGGTTTTGTGCCCAATGTGTTTGTGGCCTACACCATGCGCCCCACCCATTTCCGCCCCTGGTTCAGCCACTTCCGCGAACTGATGCAGGGGCCGTCTGACCTTTCCCCGGCACAGCGGGAGATGATCAGCGTGGTCGTATCCGCGCAAAACCACTGTCTCTACTGCCTGGTCAGCCACGGCGCTGACTTGCGCGCCGCCCTGGAAGACCCCATTCTCGGCGACCGCATCACCTTTGATTACCGCCGCGCCGGGTTGGATGAAAAAAATCTAGCGATGCTCGATTACGCGGTCAAAATCACCAATAATCCGGTGGAGTGCAGCGAGGCAGATATTGAAAACCTGCGCCGCGTCGGTTTCTCTGATGAAGCCATCTTCGACATCGCCGAAATTGCCGCCATGTACAACTTCACCAACCGCCTGGCCTCGGCCACGGGGATGCTGCCAAATCGGGAGTATCATACGCTGGCGCGTTAAAAAAAGTGAGCAGTGAGTAGTAGGCAGTAAGCAGTTTATGGCTAATCCCACCGCTCACCGCTCACTGCTTACTGCTCACTGCTTACTAAAAAGTGCCGCCACCAACTCTCGCACCTCCACCGGGCGCAAAAATTGGCCCAGGTAGTGGCCGTTTAGCCAGAGTTCAAAGTGGAGATGGGCATCTTCGGTGGCGCTGCTGACGGAAAGGGGGGAGCCGGTGTTACCCACCAGGCCAATGCGCTGCCCGGCGATCACGGCCGTACCCTCCACCACTTCCTCTTCAATCCCGCTCAAATGCGCGTATCGCCCAATGGTGCCATCATCGTGTTCAATCCATATCTGCATTCCCCGGTAAAAATCCAGGTCTTCTGCGGTGGAATATCCGCGCTCCTTCAATTCTTCCCGCTGCTCATCGAAAGTACGTTCATTTGGTAATTCATACGCATGGGTGGCGTGGATGACCACACCATCGGCCGCCGCCAACACCGGCGTCCCGGCTCCCCAATAAAAATCTGTGCCCTCATGCACACCCAGACGGTAATGGCGCGGTGCGCCCGGCAGTTGCAAATCGCGCAGCCCGGCCTGGCTGCCTTGCACGGGGATGAGAAAGGGGCCGAGGTTTGACCACACGGCCGTATCATGTGGTGCCACACCCGCAAAAACCGGCCCACCGGCGATACCCGCCCACCGTTCTGGCGCATCCACAAAATAAAGCTGGTTCTGCCCGGCCAGAATGAGCCGTTTGCCATCTACAGCCATCGCACTGACCGGCGGTAGTTGGGTGATGGCCAGTAATGCGCCTGTGTCCGGGGCCAGCGTGAGCAATCGTCGCCCGGCTTCGTCCAGCACGTAGACGGCCGTGTCCGTCAGCACTATCTGGCGCGGCTGGCGCATCTCCACGGTGGGCTGGAAGGTGTCAATCTGGGTGGCGTCGGTATACAACCGCACGGTGGCCGTCAGAGTGGTGGCGTCTTGCAGGAGTACGGCCGTTTGGGTTACGGCCGTACTCACATCTATCGGCAGCATATCATCAGGTAGCTGCCAGAAACGGTCGGCCCGGTCTGGCCCAAACTGCATGGCAAAGTTGTAACTTGGCTCCACCAGCACATAATCATCCAAAGCCACATAATAATGGCTGGACATATCGCCAATCGGTCGGTCATGCCGTACCAATGACCATCTTTGTTTTGCCAGCACATAACGGTAAACATCGCCCGCGCGATCCAATACCAGCAAGGAGTCGGCCGTCAGCGCCAGATCGAGCGGTTCAATGACCAGCACATCTTCCACCCAATCACCAGGAGCCAGCAGCAGTTCTGGTGGTGTGGGTTGTGCCAGATCAAAAACCAGCACCCGCCCGCCGTCTAGCAAATAGGCCGTGTCTCCGGCCACTTCCAGGGCAATGGGATGGACAAAAACGCCATCCTCATACCGCCACACGCCCGTGTTGCTCTGATCCAGCAGGCGGTAACTGGCCTGCGCCAGCCGGGCCACCTGGGACATTTTTTCATCGGCCGGGTTTTGCAGGCTGGGGGCGGGCGTGTTGAGGGGTTCAGGTGTGGGAGTGATTTGGTGTTCTGGTGTGGGGGTGATTTGGTGTTCTGATGTGGGGGTGATGGGGTGATCGGGTGTTTGAGTGTTCAGGTGCTCAGATATGGGGGTGTTTGGGTGGTCGGGTGTGGGGAGGGCAGCCGGTGGAGCCTGGGTGCAGGCGGCTAACAGGCTAACAGCTAACAGCAATAGGATGGTTAATTGTATAACCGATTTTTCTGGGGATGGAATCCACAGGCTGACACGGGAAACGCGCTGAAGTGCGTTAGCCAGATTAACAAGACCGCCAACAACCTGCTGAATTCGTTTCGGTAATAGAGCCGTGTCATTCCGAGTGAAGTCTTCGGAACGAGGAATCCCTACGCCTGGATTATTCCACGTGAAGGGGATTCCTCGGAAGACCTCGGAATGAAAATGGTGGTGGTGGATGGATTGACGGCCGTTCACGCCTTTCTCCGTCTACTGGCAAACAACAACACGAACACCGCTCCGGTTATCACCAATAGCAAGGTGGCTTTCACGGCCGTTGGCATTCCCTGATCTTCCGGCGGAACCATTGGGACCAACGGCTGCGGCTGGTAGGTGATGGTGTGTCGCTGGTTGATTGGCAGGTCGTTCAATATTTGTTCCTGCCCATCTGGCCAGGTGATGCGTACTTCGTCCAGTTCGGCCGTGCCCAGACCAAAATGCACATCCAGCCAATCCCCCGACCCCAGGCTGGAGCCGTTTTTCACTTCCTGGAGTTGGGTACGGCCGTTGCTGTCCGTCACCGTCACCCGCGCCCCCACCGCATCCCGGTTCACATAGCCGCTGCCAACCAGTTTCAGCGTCAGCCAGTTATGAGCCGATTGGCTGCCCAGCGTATTGCGGTAGAGATGGTAGCCCTCGTCATAATTGCCGATGATCAAATCAACCCAGCCGTCCTGGTCATAATCGGCCGCCGCTACGCCAATGGTGCGCCCCGGATTGCCAGCCCCGGATGTTTCACCCAGATTGGTGAAAGTGCCGTCGCCGTTGTTGTGAAAGAGCGGGTTGACCGGACTGCCACCCGCTACGCCTTCCATGATGCCCAGATACAGGTCTTGCCAGCCGTCATTGTCGTAATCCAAAAAGACCGCCCCCCAGCCAACCCCTTGTGGATATTGCACCCCGGCGGTTTCGGCCGTGTCGCCAAATGCGCCGTTCCCCTGGTTTTGCAGCAGCGTCATTGGCCCGGCATTGGAGAAGTAGAAGTCCAGATCACCGTCGTTGTCATAGTCGCCGGTCGCCAGCCCCATGCCCATGACCGTTGTATCTGCGCCCGCTTCGGCGGAAATTTCGGTGAAACACCAGCCCAGGCAGTAAGGGCCGTCGTTGCGCCAGAGAGCGTTGCCTACCGGGTTGATAAATTCGTCGTTAACCAAGTAAATGTCCAGGTCGCCGTCATTGTCAAAATCTACAAAGCTGGCCACAAAACCGGCGCCGCGTGTCTTGCCGCCGGGCAGCAAGTCGGTAACATCGGTGAATGTGCCATCCCGATTGTTGCGGTACAGGGCGTCTTTTTCACCTTCAATCGAACGGCCGCAGCGGGGATCACAGGCCCAGTTTGCCACATACAAATCCACGTAGCCGTCGCCGTTGAAGTCACCCCAGGCGGCTGTTTTGCTGTTTTCGTTGCCTGCGACCCCGGCGACGGCCGTGACATCCACAAACCCCTGCCCCTGTTCGTTGTGAAAAAGGGCGTTTGGCCCCCAATTCAGCACCAGCAAATCAGGCCAGCCGTCGTTGTCATAGTCGGCAAAGATCGCACCGCCGCTTTCCGCTTCCGGCAAGGCCACCTGTTCATTGAACGGCGACACGGCAAACGTGCCGTCGCCGTTGTTACGGTAGAGGGTGTTGGGGCCGTCGGTATCAGTGACGTAGAGGTCCAGCCAGCCATCCTGGTCATAGTCGCCCCACGCCTGCCCGGTAATCTTTTCGCCATCGGTACGGGCGCGGCGGCTGTTGATGCCGGCTGCTGCGGTCACATCCTGATAGGGGGTGGGTTCTGTTTGGGCGCGGGTGTGGGTGATGTGAGTGACAGCTACGGCCGTTATTATCACCACCCCCATCACCATAAACCAACTCTTCTTCATCCTCTCTTCCTCATTATTCCCATAAGCAATTCCCATAACCGGCAGCAATTATCTTCCATTCTGCCGGAAGTTGGTAGTCTGCCAGAATGTTTGCGGGCGACACGGCCGTGCTGCAACTCCCTTAACCCTTTTGGCGTTTAACGTGTCGCGTTATATAATTTGTAAATGATACAGAGCTTCAAGGACAGAGAAGCTGAGCGCATTTTTCATCTGGAACGTTCACGGCGCTTACCCCATGACATTCAACAAACGGCATTACGAAAGCTGCGTATGCTTAATCGGGCCATCAACCTCAACGATTTGCGTATTCCACCGGCCAACCGGCTGGAAAAACTGAAAGGAGAACGCGAAGGCCAGTACAGCATTCGCATCAATGACCAATGGCGTATCTGTTTTGAATGGCGTGAGGGGGATGCGTTTGAGGTGGAAATAGTGGATTATCACTAAAAGGAGCAGGTTATGACTGATGAGAAATTACATCCTGTCCATCCCGGCGAAGTATTGCTGGAAGAGTTTTTGATCCCAATGAATTTGAGTCAAAACCGGTTGGCGTTAGACATTCGCGTTCCGGCGCGGCGGATCAATGAGATTGTATTGGGCAAACGGCGGATTACGGCCGATACCGCCCTCCGCCTGGCGCACTACTTCGGCACCTCACCGCAGTTCTGGCTGGGGCTGCAAATGGACTATGACCTGGACCTGGCGGTGGATGAAATGGGTGACAGACTGGAAAAAGAAGTGGCTGTCTATGCGGTAGCCGGTTGATTATTGAGCAACAGGGAGGGACTATGAACGCGGGACGATTTTTATTTGCTTTTTGTCTGATTGGTTTGGGGTTGGTGGGCTGCACGGCCGTACCCGATCCCACACCTACCCCTGAAAATATGGCTGGCGACACGGCCGTGCTGCAACTCCCCTGACGCCTAGCAACCACGCAGCTACACAAAGCGAAGACCGCCTGCACGGTCTGGCAACCAGCCGACGAGGGTCGGCTTTGTTTCCTGTTGCTGCGATTTCAATCGCCCGGCACAGGATGTTTGCGGGCTACAGGGCAAACCGGTATCATCACCTGTGACCGATTGGGAGATTGTCAATCTCCTGATCTCCCAATCTCTCAATCTCAACAACCTGAAATTTGGAGTAATGAATGGATCAAGACGATATGACGCCAACGGCCGTGCCCCCCACGCCCGCCGCGTCAGAAAACATACAAATTGAAGAACCGGCCAACGCCCTGCCGGTTCTCACCACCGCCGACCTGCCCGAAACCTGGCAGCAGGCGATGAGCCGCGCTGGATGGACAGAACTAACCCCCGTGCAATCCCGCGCCATCCCCTACATATTGGCCGGGCGGGATTTGCTGGTGCAGTCACGCACCGGCAGCGGCAAGACCGGCGCGTTTGTGCTGCCCATTTTGGAGCGCATCAACCCCCGGCTCAATGTGTGCCAGGCTTTGGTGCTGGTACCCACCCGTGAACTAGCGCAGCAGGTGAGCCATGATGCCGCACTGCTGGCCGGGGATAGTGGCATACGGGTCACGGCCGTGTACGGTGGCGTGGGCTACGGCAAACAGCTAGACGACTTTCGCCAGGGGGCGCACCTGGTGGTGGGCACACCGGGGCGGGTGCTGGATCATCTGATTCGCCGCTCCTTGTCGCTGGAAGCGCTGCAAATCCTGGTCTTTGACGAAGCCGACCGCCTGCTCTCCATGGGCTTTTACCAGGACATGCTGGACGTGAAGCATTATTTGCCCGCCAAAGGCGTGGACGGTTACATGTTCTCCGCCACCTTCCCCATTCGCGTCAAGCAGTTAGCCAAACAATTCCTGCGCGAACCCGATTTCCTGGGGCTGAGCAGCGAGAATGTGCATGTGGTGGAGACGGAACATTGTTATTACGTCACGCCGGGCATGGACAAAGACCGTAGTCTGGTGCGCATCATCGAAGTAGAAAACCCCGAATCGGCCATCATTTTTTGCAATACCAGAGACCGGGTGCAATATGTGACGGTAGTCTTGCAGCGTTTTGGCTATGACGCCGACGCGCTCAGTTCTGATCTGTCGCAGAAGGATCGGGACAAAGTGCTGAACCGGGTGCGCCAAGGCGCGTTACGCTTCCTGGTGGCTACCGATGTGGCCGCGCGGGGCATTGATATTCCTGAATTGTCCCATGTGATCCAATATGAACCGCCGGAAGACCCGGAGTTATACATCCACCGCGCCGGGCGCACCGGGCGGGCCGGGGCCAGCGGCATAGCCATGACGCTGGTGAACGAGTTGGAAGATACCAAACTGCGCCGCATTGCCCGGCAGTATGAGATTGATTTGCAGCAACGGCCGTTGCCCTCCGATGAAGATGTCGCCGCCGTTGTGGGCGAACGGACAACGGTCTTTCTGGAAACCAAACTGCGCGCCCGCGACAAGCTACAAACGGAGCGGATGCGCCGTTTTGTGCCCCAGGCGCAAAACCTGGCCGAGAGTGAAGACGGGCTGGCACTGCTGGCCATGCTGCTGGATGATTATTACCAGGCGACGATGCACAAGCCGCCGCCCGTCAGAGAGCCGGAAGAAGTGACACGGCCGTCTGACCGCCCCACCGATGATAAAAAACGCCGTCGCCGCAGCGGTCGGCGCGGGCCTAAGAAGGGTGGATGATTGATAATAAATCAAAGATTACGCAGATTTCGCAGATAAAAAAATCGGTGTGATCTGCGTAATCTTTGATGATCCTATAAAGGAGAGAGTATGTTGTTTCGTCTGGTTGGGCTTCTCACTTTGTTAGCTGTTTTGTTAACCGCATGTGGCGGCAGTGAGCCTTACCATGAAACCTTTGATTCCCCCGGTAATTGGAGTACTGATAACGACGCCGAAGTGCGCGGCGAAGTAGTTAATGGCGTGTATGAATTTGAAATCAAGGCCGACGATCTGACCACCTGGACAACGGCCGGGCAGGAATTTGGCGATGGTTGGTATGAAGTAGAAGCGACTCAAATCGGCGGCCCGGACAACAACCTCTTTGGCATGGTGTTCCGGGTGAACAACGAGACGGACGACTTTTATTCTTTTCAAATCAGCGGCGACGGCTATGTTTGGATCGGCCGTTACGAAAATGGCGGCAACACCGCCTCCACACCCATCGTCGGCGACTGGTGGTTTGAATCGCCGGCTATCAAACAAGGTTCCGGCATCACCAACCGGCTCAAAGTGCGCGCCGAAGCGGGCAATCTCATCTTTTATGTGAATGACCAGGAAGTGGGCCGGGTGACGGACAACTCCTTTGATCAGGGTGACATTGGCCTGATTGCGGGCAGCCTGGGGCAAGGTGGTGTGTTGGTACAGTTTGACAATTTTAAGGTGACGCCGCTTGGTGAGTAAGAGCGTAACCCGTCATCCGTAATCGGTAATCCGACCTAAGCCATCGGATTACGGTTCACGGATTACGGTTCACGAATTTTATGGACGAAGTACCTCTCAACATCAACACCGCCGACGAGATGACGCTGGCAACGCTGCCGGGCATCAGCCTGAAGCTGGCGCAGCGCATTGTGGCGCACCGGGAGGAGCACGGGCCATTTGTGGAGGTGGCTGGGCTAACGGCCGTGTCCGGCATCTCCGTGCGTATGGTGGAGCAAATGGCCGGGCGCATCACCGTTGAACCCACACCGGAAGCAGCAGAGCCAGCGCCAGAAGCAGAAGAAGAGGCAACGGGTGATGACACGGCCGTGCCTTCGTCAGCCATATCTCCTGAAGACGAGGAAATGGAACCGGAAATCGTGATACTAACACCCCCAACTGAGCCGGAAAGCGAGGAAACTGTTGTGACAAACGAGCCTGTTTACGAAACACCGCCCCCGCCTATCACTACCACATCGCCCCCACCGCCACCTGCCGCCCGCAGCAGTCTGGTCGGCAGTCTAATCGCGGCCGTATTTGGCGCAATTTTGGGCACGACCCTGACGCTTTCTATCCTGTTCGGCTTTAACCAGACATTGCAATATGCCAGCAGCACCCAGGCCAGCGACCTGCAATTGCAACTGGCTACAGAACTGGAAACGTTGCAGCAGGAGCAGCAGCAAATTCAAGCAGAGTTGGAAAGTTTGAACAGCCAGGTGGAAACATTGACCACCGGACAGAGCGCAAACAACACGGCCGTCGCCACCGTCCAGGCCAACATTACCGAACTGGAAACAGCCGCTGCCGATTTACAGACCAGAGCGGATGACCTGACCGAGCGGTTAGATGCGGTGGCCGAATCGGCGGAGGATTTTGATACCTTCCTCACCGGACTGCGCGATTTGCTGGTGAATGTGGCCGGGCCGCTGCCTACGGCCGTGCCCACCGCCACCCCCACCGAAACAGCCACACCCGCGCCTACAGAGAGTGCGCCCACCGCTACCGCCACCACCGACCCCGCCTTCACCCGCACCCCACGCCCCACCGCTACCGCCATTGGCCTGCCCACTGTTACCCCTACCGTGCAACCGCAGCCGTAGAAATGAAACCGGGTATCAGGCAACTACCCGGCTTCTGATCAGGAGAAACACCAATGTCCAGCGAAACAACTTCTACTTTACCTCCGGCTCGTCCGGGTTTTGGGCGGCGGCTGGCATTGGCCTTCGGCCGTTTCCTCAAGGCATTGCTTAAAGTGACTTTGATTATTGGCATCATTGCTGGCATAGGTTACATCAGTTACCTGGTGATACAGGAGCTACAACGCTCCTTTGAAAGTGTCAGCGGCCGCGTGGATTACAACCTGACGCAGGTGCAGGAGATTGGGCATGACCTGGGCGCATTGAAAGGAACTGTCACGGCCGTGCAATCCACTCAGGATGCGCGTCTGACGTCGTTGGAGTCCTATGTGAGTACCTCGTTGGCCGATGATTTGACCCGCCAGGATGAGATGCTCACCGCCCTGGAATTGCAACTGGGCCGCCTCATCACACAGGCACAAACACATAACAGCCAGATCGCCGCGCTCAATGACGGAGTGGTGGCGCTGCAAGGAGATATTAACGAGAACAACGGCCGTCTGGATGAACTGGGTGGGCAATTGGATGCGCAGGCGGGCAACAGCCGGGAAATAGCGACCCAGGTGACAGAATTGCAAACGGCCGTAGATGCCCTACCCCTGGCCGATATTGAACAAATGCGCCAGGTTGTCACCCTCTTCCGCGTCTGGGAGATGATTGGCCGTGCCCGGCTGCACTTGCTGGAAAACAATGCCGGACTGGCAGCTAACGACACCACCCGTGCGCTGGCGGCGCTGGAAGCCATTGCCGCCAATCCCCAAACCAACCCGGAGTTGTTGCCACAGTTGGCACTGGCCCAGGCCCGTCTGACCCTGGCCGACGCCAATTTGCCAGACAATCCCGAATTGGCGGCGCTTGACCTGGAAAATGGCTGGCGGGAATTGGATACCCTGCTGGCGCTGCTGTTGGGCGTGGTGGAACCGGTGACGGCTACAGCCGTGCCCGAAACGACCCCCACC
>CAYXUZ010000160.1:0-14843 GCA_964467705.1 uncultured Ardenticatenaceae bacterium
GAGACCGTTTTGCAGCAGTTGGTAGCCGACGGCACCATTACCCAGTCACAGGCGGATGCCATCCTCAGCGGTGAAGGGCTGCGCAGTATTGGCCCGCTGATGCAGCATGAGGAAATGCAGGCGGCCATTGCCGGAGCATTGGGCATCACCGTAGATGAGTTGGAAGCAGCGCACGCGGCAGGTAAGCGGCTGCCGGAACAGGCGGATTGGATGCTGGAACGACACAGTAATGGTATGGGAATGGGCAATGGAATGGGCAATGGAATGGGCATGGGCATGCCTGGTGGTGGCCCGCATGGTGGACATCATGGTGGGCATGGTGGTTTTGGCCCACAAGGTGGTGGACAGGGTAATGGAAATAATGCGGCCGCCCCACAGGGTTAGGCACTGGTAAAGTAAAGACATACGATTTCTTCAAGAAATTGTATGCCTTCGCGTAAAATTGAAAGAGACGCTGCCCGGCAGCGTCTCTTTTTATGCCTGAAAAATGTTGTAAGCCAATACCCGATGCCGATTGATAACCACTACCGGCACTTTTCGCTGGTAGTTGATGTTGACGGAGCGAAGAGGGTGAATTTCTGCATGGGTAACGGCGAAAAAATCGTGCGCCGTGTCCAGCAAATCATCATCACGCTTCTCGTCATGCACATGCAGTTCACCACGAATGGCAAACCACTCCGTATAAAACACCACCCGCCGCGAGGCGGCCACATATTGCAGACGGGAAGTCTGGTGCGTTTCCAGTACCGACATGAAAGCGATCAGGTCGCGGTTGAGATTGATCAAAGAGTGCCGAATGCCCGGTACCTGATAATCGGCCGAAAGCGGTAATAGTTGGGCTTCTGAAAACGGATAGGTGGCATTATCTTTGTCGTTGACAAAGACCATAAAATCAGAACGGGGCACAAATGCGCCTTTCAGAAAAAAGTTATGAATGCTCACTTCCACGTTGTAACTGGTTAATTGCGGGACTTGTAACGGCATGTTTCCTCCTTATTTTCGTAATCCGTGAACCGTAATCCGTTATCCGATCACGGGTCACGGATTACGGTTATTCATTGGTGCGCATTTTCGGTATGATTTCGCCGGAGAGGGTGGTGTAACGGCCGTACAAATCCACCGTCAGGCAGGAATGTACCGGCAGCACCACCAGTACATCGCCCACATCCAGGCTGTCAAACGTCTTGGGGTCGGTTTGCAAAATGCCATGCTCTTGCGACAATGATACCAGTTTGCTGCCATAGAGCATTTGCCCCCAACCATCTTTGGTCAGGCGGGCCACACGGCCGTAAACCCTCTCCCCATTGATCATCATGTGATCGCTGGAAAGATGCACCGCCCCGCCATATAGGATGACACGATGATCCGCCTCATGTTTGGCGACGACGGGGCAGGCTACGCCCACGGCAATATCATCCGGCAGGCACGCGCCTAACCGCTGCTGCACTAAATCATAAAAGACAAAATTGCCGGGGCGGATTTCATCCACGCGGCCAAAATTTTCCACCAGGCTGCACGCGGGTGTGTCGCCCACGGAGACGAGCAGGTTGTGGCCTTCGGTGTGCAAATAATCGCGCGTCTGGTTCAGGCGCACGGCCGTTTCCTCATAAACGGCCACAATCTGTTCGGTGGATGTGGCCCGGTAGGTGTGCCCGGCGTGGGTGAGCAGTCCGGCCAGCTTCAGCCGGGGCGCGTCGGCGACCGTGTAACCCACATCGGCCAGCAATTCGTCATTCTGCCAGTGGATGCCGGTGCGGCCGCTGCCCGTGTCCACCTTTAGCCAGACGTGTACATCTGCGCCTAAGAAGTTATTCAGGGTTACGGCCGTGGCCACCGATTCCACCACCAGATGTAAATTCACCTCATGTGCCAGCTTGTTGATGGCCTTACTCTGGCGCACATTCACCGGAAACGCCACCAGGATGTCTTGCCAGCCCGCGGCCGCAAAATAAACGGCCATATCCACCGAGGATGTAGTAATCCGGCTCACGCCCCGCTCGCGGAACCATTCGCCAATGCCCGCCGACTGGTGCGTTTTGAAGTGGGGCCGAAAGGCCACCCCACCTGCCTGCGCCCGCGCCACCATCCGCTCAATGTTGCGGATGGTCTTTGTTTTATCCAAAAGTAAGGTTGGTTTTTCAATTGGAATGGACATGTGAACACTTCAACTTAAAAACATGAACACAATAACACCAAAACACACAAGCACCTAAATCAGTCCCATATCTTTGGCTTTGAGGGCGGCCTGGGTGCGGTCGCGTACACCCAATTTGCCCAGAATGTTGGTGATGTGGTTCTTCACGGTGCCTTCGGTGATGTAGAGGGTGTTGGCGATCTCCCGGTTGCTGGCCCCGGCGGCCAGATGTCGCAAAATCTCCAGTTCTCGGTCGGAGAGGGGTTCGACGAGTGCGGATTGGGAGGGCGGCGACGGCCGTGTCCCCATCCGGGCAAACTCCGCCACCACTTTGGCCGCAATGGAGGGCTGTAAAAAAGATTCCCCTCTGGCAGCGGCACGAATGGCTTCATACAACCGCGCCGAGGGCACATCTTTGAGCAGGTAGCCGACGGCCCCGGCGCGTAATCCGTCAAACACATCTTCGTCATTATCAAAGGTGGTCAGCACGATGACGCGGGTGGTGGGGTGGCTTTCCATGATGCGCCGGGTGGCGGCCACGCCATCCAGAATCGGCATCCGCAAATCCATGAGAACGACATCGGGGTGGAGGGTGGCAACGGCCGTGACTGCCTCCTCCCCATTGCCTGCTTCTCCCACCACTTCTATGTCAGTCTGCACAGACAGGAGTGTGTGTAACCCTTCCCGGAACAACGCCTGATCATCCACCAGCAAAACCCGGATCGCCATGCCGCAGATGATACCACACCTCGCCCGGTCGTAGTAGGCGGTTCATCGTGTCCGTTCGCTCGGCTCTTTTGTGACTTATTGAAACCTGCTACACTATCAAATCAGATGCATATGGCAATGAAAGACACCTTTGGCGACTCTTTTATTGCCCGGTCAGGTATCAATATGTTTACCGATCCGCTGGAAGGGTGGTTGTGGCAGACGCCCATTCCCTTAACAAAAGAATCTTTGATTTATTCACAAACAGACGCCTTGTCTGATATGCAGCAATTAGCAGTATTTGGCGGTACGGCCGATCCGCAATTAGTACCTTTCTGGCAAGAGACGGCCGTGACCACCAACCCCACCAACCCCTTCCGCCATGAACGGCTGACTATTGCCATCGCCGCCCTGGCGCTCATTGCCATTCGCCACGACCATGCGGCGGCCACCGCCAGCCTGCGCCAGCTTACCTACCGCCCCCACCCGGAAGTGCGTGAACTGGCCGTGCATTACCTGGGGCGGGCTTTTACGGAGGCAGGACGGCCGTTTCCCGACCCCATCCTCAACGATATGACCCTCATTGCCTGGCATGACGCTGCCTTTGCGCCCCGTTTTCAGGCGCGCCGCATTTTGCAAGTGGCCGGGGAACCGGCGCCGCTGGACAATCCCGACGGTGTGTATGACCTGAAAGTGATGCCGTTGCGCAACCGGCGCGTGTACCGCACCATCGCCATCCGCTCGGAACAAACACTGCGCGACTTGCAGCGTTTCATCCAGCATGCCTTTGAGTGGGACAACGACCATCTGTTTTCGTTTTATATGAACGGGCGCAAGTATGACGGCCGTTATCGCTTCTCCTGCGCCCACGAACAAGACCGTCCCCCCTGGGCCTTCGAGGCCATCATCGGCCAGCTAGGGTTGGTGATGGGGCATCGCTTCCTCTACCACTACGACTACGCTGCCGACCACCTGTTTGAAATTGAGGTTATCGCCATTCGCTCTCGTGTCCAGGCCGGCAACTACCCCCGGCAGATAGACAATCACGGCAAAGCACCTGTGCAGTACGGCCGTAATCCGTGACCCGTAATCGGTTTACGGATTACGGTTTTACGGCCGTGCCCACTCCCGCTATAATCCCCAGGCAACCGCACCAACCGACCAGACAAGGATTTTCTTCGTGGATACTGGCCTGACCGAAAGAGATTGGAAAAGACTCCTGACAAGAATCAGGGAGGGTAAGTGTACGCCTTTTATCGGCCCGGCTGTGAGCCAACAATACCTGCAATTGCTCCAAACAATCACTGCTCAGTGGCGCAATGAGTTTGGTTATCCTCTGGACAGAGATAATCTTGCCAGCGTTGCTCAGTATCTGTCCTTCGCCGAATATCCTGGGTTTCCAAAAGAGGAAATACAAGAGAGATTTGCAGAAATTGAGACGGCCGATTTTTTGGCTGCCAATCAACCACATGCAATTCTGGCTGCCTTGCCCTTTCCTATCTACGTTACCTCTAATTACGACAACTTACTCATTGACGCGCTTAAACGAAATAACAAAGTCCCTCGCCGTGAGTTGCTGCGCTGGAACCCCGCGCTGCGTCGCAGTTACTCTTCTGACCTGAGAGAAGATTTTGTTCCTACGCCTGTTACCCCCCTGGTTTATCATCTACACGGATACACCGATCTTCCTGACTCGCTTGTGCTTACCGAAGATGATTATTTAGACTTTCTGGCCAATATCTCTTTCAACGATTATGAACCCATTCGACTGGCGCTTTCTGCCTCTTCTCTTCTAGTTGTTGGCTATCAGCCGGGTCATTGGGAATTTCGGGCCCTGTTCCGGGGGTTTGTAACCAGAGTTGAGGCGGATAGGCGCGGGATTAGCGTTACCGTTCAGGTTTCTCCAGACACGATTGAGAACAGCCGAACCAAAGTGCAGGATTATCTCAGCAAATATGTCAATTATACCGATCGGGAAATGCGCATTTATTGGGGTACGGCCGAAGAATTTATCAGTGAGCTACATCAACGCTGGCAGGGAGAAAGCGTTATGCGTGATCAGGCTCAACCGGCGGAAGATGAGGGATTGGGCAAATTGCGTGACAATATGGCCGATGCCTTCAATTTACAGGAACTCTATGATTTGACTCAGTTTAGCCTGGGAGTTGATTACGAAACTTTTCCGAAGACAAAACCTGACTATATCAGGGAACTCATTCGATATATGAAACGGCACGGCCGTCTCGCTGAACTCATTGATCAATGTCAACAGAAACGGCCACATATTAACTGGGTGTAAACGGCATCATCATTAAGATGCCCACAACCTGTTGCAGCACATGACAGCAAGTACGCAAAATCCTTACATTGGGCCTCGGCCATATGAACGCAGCGATAGTGCGCGTTTTTTTGGCCGTGACCAGGAAGCGCGGGCGCTGTTCTCACTGATTGTCGCTAATCGCGTGGTGGTACTGTACGCTCAATCTGGCGCGGGTAAAACCTCCTTGCTTAACGCCCAGGTCACACCCCTCCTGGAAGCTGAAGGGTTTGAAGTATGGCCTGTAGCCCGTGTGCAGGGGCCGGCCGCAAGTGACATTGATCTGACCGAGATTGACAACATCTACGCTTTTTACTCTCTGTTTAGTTGGGCCGGGAATGAGGGGGACACGGCCGTGTGGTCCAGCCAGACGATTCCCGACTATTTACAGACCTATCCCCACACACAAGATGAATCGGGTGATGACCAGCCGCGTGTGCTCATTTTTGACCAGTTGGAGGAGTTGTTTACGGCATATCCGGCACGCTGGCAGGAGCGAGAAGGGTTTCTGAACCAGATTGCCCGCGCATTGGACAGTGATCCGATGCTGCGCGTGGTCTTTTCACTGCGGGAGGATTATGTGGCCCAACTTGACCCGTATGCCCACCTGCTGCCGCGTAATCTAGGCGTGCGCTTTCGGCTGGAGCGGATGCGCCCGGAGGCGGCGCTGGCGGCCATTCGCAGCCCGCTGCGGGAGACGGAACGCAATTTTGCCCCCGGCGTGGCCGAACAGTTGGTGGAAGATTTACGCGCCGTGCGCGCCGAGACGTTGGCCGGGCAGGTGAAAACGGTGACGGGGGAATTTGTGGAGCCGGTGCAGCTTCAGGTGGTGTGCCAGAATTTGTGGGAAGATTTGCCAGACGGGGTGACGACGATTACGGCCGTACACCTGCAACAGTTTGGCGATGTAGATCAGGCGCTCTCCAAATTTTACACACGAGCGGTGAACCGGGCGCTGCCGCTGGCGGGGGTGGATGAGGAAACCTTGCGGCAGTGGTTCGAGACTTCGCTGATTACCCCGGCGGGCACACGGAGTACCGTTTATCGTGGGGTGCGGGAGACGGCGGGGATTGACAACACGGCCGTGCAAATTCTGGAAGACATGCACCTCATTCGCGGCGAAATCCGGGCCGGTTCACGCTGGTATGAACTAACCCACGACCGGTTGATCGAACCGATTCAGCAGGCCAACCGGCAATGGCATGAGGCCCGGCAGGCGGAACGGGATAAGTTCTATAAACGAGTAGCCATCGGCATTGTGGGCATCGTCGTTGTGTTGGGGTTGGGTATTCCCATTTTGTCGTGGTTGTGGCCCAGTGACCCTGCCGATATGACCGTGCAGGAAACAGCAACGGCCTTTGTCGCGGCTGTGGAAGAGGCATCTACCGTTGTTTTGGGCACGGCCACAGCCCAGGAAGCGATGGTGGCTGATACGCAGGGCACGGCCGTTTCTCTGGCAGAAACCTCTACAGCACAGGCGCCGGCCAATGAGACGGCGGCGGCGGCCATTGCCACGGCGACGGCCGATACGATCATACGCAATACGGCCGTCGCCCAAACCGCCGTCTACCAGGAAAGTCTGAACGGAACCGCCACGATGGAAGCCAATTTGTTAACTACCGCGCTGGCACAAACGGCCGTCGCCCAACAAACCCAGGAGGCGAACCTGATGTTGGCCGCCGCCGAAGCCACGCGCACATTTGCGGAATTGGAACGATTGCGGGTGCCGGTACGGCCGTTGCAGCCTGGCGTCAGCATTGGCAACCAAAACTCCGTCACGGCCGGGACGTTGAGCGCCTTTGTGGTGGATGACCAGGGTGTCTTTTACCTGCTCGGCCCCAACTTTGCCCTGGGCGCGGCCGATGCACCTATCTTGCAACCCAGCCCCATTGACGGCGGTCAGCCGGAGAATGCGGTGGCTTTTACCGCCCGTCGTATCCCCCTCACTGACCTGCCCACCATTGACGCGGCCCTGTTCATTAACATCGCCCGCTTGGAGCCGGGCATCTCGTTCCAGACGACCGTACCCGGCATTGGCCCGATTGTAGGCGTTCGGGAACCGGAAGAGGGCGAGGTGGTGTGGGTGTACGGCCGTACTTCTGGCCTGGTAGAGCGGCAGATCATTTGTGTGGACGATTGCCCGTTCAACATTGGTGACAACGTGACCGTAAATGCCGATTTTACGTTGGACAGACCCATGAGTTCCGGTGATGAAGGGGCATTGGTGTTGGACGGTGCAGGGTATGTGGTGGGCATTGTGGCGGCCAATACAACAGATACAGCAATAGGGGCGGGGATGACGGCCGTGCTTGACCAATTCGACGTCGAACTCGTCACCATCGGCGAACAAATGGCTCAATTCAATCTAGGAAGAGGGGTATGGCCGGTTACTTTCTCACCAGATGGTAGTCAATTAGCATCTACCAGCAACCAGGGCATCCATTTATTCAATCTCGCTGATCCGGGCGCAACGCCGGAAGTGCTGTCAGGACACGACGGCCAGGTTCTATCGTTAGCTTTTTCACCTGATGGCCTGACGTTGGCTTCTGGCGGTCAGGATAATACAGTTCGGTTATGGGATATCAGCGGTAATGAGGAGGAAGTCATCCTTCTGGAAACACATAACAATGATGTTACTGGGGTCGCTTTTACACCGGATGGTCAATGGCTGGCATCTGGTGGTCTGGACGGAACTATCCGCTTGTGGGACGTAGATTCACTAAATAATGAACCTGTTTTAGTTGCTCAGCTAAATCACGGCATCTACGATTTAGCTATATCGCCAGATGGTCATTGGTTGGCAACTGGTAACGGTGACGGAAACATCAGATTGTGGGATTTATCTGATCTAAATGCGAGACCGATTATCCTTTCAGGTCACGAGGACATCGTGACTTCTATAGATTTTTCAACTAACAGTGAGCATTTAGTCTCCGCCGGGCTTGATGGAGATGTGTTGATTTGGGATTTAACCTCAAACCTATCTGAGCCAATTTTTTGGGTTGAACCCGGCGGCCGTACAGTTGCATTTTCTGAAAACTGGCTGGCGGTCGGTGACGGCAGCGGGGCCGTTCACCTCTTGAACTTAAATGATATATCGGCTGAATCTCTTCCATTATCTGGTCATAATGATGTGGTGCCATCATTGGTATTTTCACCAAATGGGGTCTTACTGGCGTCCAGCAGCACCGACGGCACAGTGCGCCTCTGGCTTGTGCGATAATGAATTGAACCAGGGATTTCCCGAATGAGACGGGTTGTCACGAATAATTGACCAGCAAAACTGCGAAAATCCGCTAAATCCGTGTCATCCGTGTGTCTATTGGAATGACTCCTCTATCCACCTCCAAACCTTCCCTCAGTATCGGCCGTAAGCTGGCGTATGGCGTGGGTGATGTTGGCCCGGCCTTAGTCGCCACGCTGCAAGGCTTTTTCCTGAATGCGTTTTTGCTGGATGTGGCCGGATTGCCGCCACAATGGGCGGCCGCCATCTTCCTCATCGTCAAAATTTGGGACAGTGTGAATGACCCGCTCATTGGCTGGCTGTCCGATCACACCCACACGCGCTGGGGACGCCGACGGCCGTGGCTGCTCTTTGGCGCGGTGCCGTTTGGCATGGCCTGGTTCTTGCAGTGGCAGGTGCCTGACCTCAGCACAACCGGCCTGTTTGTCTATTACCTGATCGTGGCATTGTTGCTGGATACGGGCATCACGGCCGTGAACGTACCCTACACCGCCCTCACCCCGGAAATTGCCCCCGACTACAACGAACGCACCAACCTGAACACCTACCGCTTCAGCTTTTCCATTTTGGGGGGCATGGCCTCGCTCATAGTGCATCAGGCAATCCTGGATGCTGCGCCGGACATCATCTCCGGTTTTGCCATCAGCGCGGCCGTGATGGGGCTGGTCATCATCCTCACCAACCTGATCACCTTCGTCTACACCGAAGAACGCTTTTTCCACGAGACCACCAAAGAAGAGCCAGGGTTTATTGAAGGGTTTGTGATGGTCACGGCCGTGTACCTGCTCACCTGGCTCTGCATCCAATTCGTCCAGGCCAACTTGCAGCTCTACGTCCGCTACTGGATGGGCGCAGACGACCAGTTCATCTATCTGGCCGTCGCCCTGCAACTCTCCATTTTTATCTCCCTCCTCATCTGGTCAAAAGTCAGCGAGCGCATCGGCAAGCGGCACGTCTACTTTCTGGGCATCAGCTTCTGGATCATCATCGAAATCCTCCTCTTTTTCATCCAGCCGGGGCAAATGACCTTTCTGCTGCTGTTGGCTGTATTGGCCGGCATCGGCGCCAGCGTCGGCTACCTCATCCCCTGGAGTATGTTGCCAGATGTGGTAGACCTGGACGAATTGAATACCGGTCTGCGCCGTGAAGGGGTTTACTACGGCTTCTTCGTCTTCCTACAAAAATTAGGCATCTCGCTGGGGTTGGCGATCTCCAACCTCATCTTTGCCGCCACCGGCTACATCAACGACCCCCAACCCGGCCCTCCCTTTCCCACCCAACCCGACGCCGTGTTGTTAGCCCTGCGCCTCTTTGTCAGCCTCGTGCCCGTCATCATTCTGCTGTGCAGTTTCCCCATTGTCCACAAATATCCACTGACCAAAGAACGCCACGCCCAAATCCGCGCCGAATTGGAATCTCGCCGCACCCAATCGTAAGGGCGAGGCAGGTGGGTTGGGTATAACCTCGTCTCACTTAACTACAAATTCCCCACCTGCCTCGCCCCTACCTGTCGATCTGGCACATTCTCATTCGTCGTATAAGTAGATGGAGCAATTGAGACTCCACTCCACAACCAATCACCTCAAAAGGAGAAAGTGATTAAAATGCGATATTTGATGCTCATTTACAGCAGCGAAGTTGAAGATATGAAGGCCAGCCCGGCCGAACAAGAAGCCGTCATGGGCGAGTATTGGGCTTTCACCAACGAAATCCGGGAAAAAGGGCTGAACCTGGGCGGCGAAGCGTTACAGCCCACCAACACCGCCACCACCGTGCGTGTGCGTGAAGGCAAAATCCTGACCACCGATGGCCCCTTCGCGGAGACAAAGGAGCAGTTAGGCGGTTATTACCTGCTCAACTGCGAAAACCTGGATCAGGCCATCGAATACGCCGCCAAAATTCCCGGTGCGCGATATGGTTCTATTGAGATACGGCCGGTTTGGGAGTTTGGCGAGTAAGTTGTAAGGCGATTTTCCAAATCGCCCTACTGAAGACCAGGAGATAAACCATGCAACTCTTTAAGGGAATCAATGTTGTGTCCATTGCCGTGCCCGATTTGGCTGTGGCGCGGGACTTTTATGCGAACAAGTTGGGATTGGGCGAGCCGCTGTATGACATGTCCGAAATGGGCTGGATCGAATTTGGCACCGGCGGCGCGGGCGATATTTCCGTGACAACGGCCGAAGAAGGCTGGCAACCCCATCACGACACGACCGTTGTCCTGACCACCGATGACGCGCACAAAACATGCGCCGAACTGCGGGCGCGGGGTGTGCGCTGCGACGACCCCGTAGGTATTCCCGGCGTCGTCACCTATTGCAGCTTCTACGACCCCTTTGGCAACCGCCTGCAAATGGCCGGCCCACCGCCAGAGGGATAACCCGCAACTGTCATTCCGACGAGTCTTCGAGGAGGAATCTTCCAGGTTGACAGGGATGAAAGATTCCTCACTCCGAAGACTCCGTTCGGAATGACATGGGGATTTGAATCTCTATTCTCACATGGTTGAGATACATTCCATCATCGAACAAACCTTCCGCCAGGAGTCCGGGCGGGTCTTAGCCACGCTCATCAGTTCGCTGCGGGATTTTGAACTGGCGGAGGATGTATTTCACGATGCGCTGGTGGTGGCTTTGGAACGGTGGCCGTCAGACGGCATCCCGCATAATCCGGGGGCCTGGATCACTACCACCGCCCGCCGCAAAGCGATTGATCGGCTGCGCCGCGCCCAAAACTTTGCAGCCAAACAGCATCTACTGGCAGAATTAACCTCCCCTGACGAAACAGACATGGATGAGATTCCAGACGAACGCCTCAAGCTGATTTTCACCTGCTGCCATCCGGCGCTGTCGCCGGAAGCACAGGTGGCGCTGACGCTGCGCACATTGTGTGGATTGGAAACGGCCGCAATCGCCAGCGCCTTCCTCGTCCCCGTACCCACCATGGCCCAACGGCTGGTGCGTGCCCAACGCAAAATCAAACAGGCGGGCATCCCCTACCGCGTACCGCCGATTGAACTGCTGGCGGAGCGGCTGGACGCGGTGTTAACCGTCATCTACCTCATCTTCAACGAGGGGTACATCGCCTCGTCCGGGGACAGCCTGGTACGGCAAGAATTGTGCCAGGAGGCGATCCGGCTGGCGCGGATTTTGAACGAACTGCTGGCCGATGATCCGGCGCTGGACGAAAATGCGGAGGCGTGGGGGTTGTTGGCGCTGATGCTGCTGCATGATGCGCGTCGTGCAGCCCGCCTCAGTCCCTCCGGGGAACTGATCTTGCTGGAAGAGCAAGACCGCACCTTGTGGGATCGCGCCCAAATCAACGAGGGGATCACCATTTTGGAACATGCCCTGGCCATGGGGCGGGCCAGGCCCTACCAGATTCAGGCAGCCATCGCCGCCTTGCATGGGGAGGCGGCCACACCTGCCGCGACCGATTGGGCGCAAATTGCTGCCTTGTACGGACAGCTTTACCGTTTTCACCCCACGCCCGTTATTGCCCTCAACCAGGCGGTAGCCGTGGCTATGGCCGAAGGGCCGATGAAGGGATTGACGCTGCTGGATAAGCTGGGGGAGAATGAGGTGCTGCAAAATTACCATCTCTACCATGCGGCCCGCGCCGATCTGCTGCGCCGCGCCGGTTGGTATGTCGACGCGGCCGAGGCCTATGCGGTTGCCCTGGCGCTCACCCAAAACAACGTAGAACGCACCTTTCTCCAGCGTCGCCTGGTTGAAGTAGAAGCTCTCGCTTTGTAGTTCTGTCTTCCTTCGATTCGCTTTCCCGCCCTGGTTGAAATAAACCAGGTTTTCCCCATTTCATCCAATATAGCCCTTGACAGCCCTCCCCCTTCTTTTGTATACTCTCCTCCATAGCGAACGTTCGCCCGAACGTTCGCATAATTGGCGAAACAAATTGCGGAGAGGAAAAGATGTCCAAAATTACCCTCAAAGAGGTGGCCGCTGCCGCCGGGGTTAGTTACCAGACTGTCTCTAAAGTCCTGAATAAACAGGCGACGGTTTCGCCGGAAACGGAAGCACGCATTTGGGAAGCGGCGCGTCAGCTTCATTACCGCCCCAATGTCAGCGCCCGCAATTTACGCACCCAGTCCAGCAACCTCATCGGCTATACCTGGCAGCGGGCGGCTGACGAATCACCCCGACCGATTATTGACCAGTTTTTGTATAACGCCATGCTGCGCTTTGAACAGGCCGGTTACCACGTGTTGACGCTGCTGATGGGTATTGATGAGGAGATAGACGTGACGATCTACCGGGAGGTGTACGGCCGTCGTCAGGTCGAAGGTTTTATTCTGGCCGATACCAATCACGATGATCCCCGCATCGCTTATCTTATCGAACAAAACATCCCGTTTGCCAGTTTTGGCCGGGCGAATGATGACTGGGACTTTTGTTGGGTGGATGTAGACGGCCGTTACGGGATGCGTATTGTCGTGGAACATTTGTTGGCGCAGGGCCACCGGCGCATCGGCCTGATCACCTGGCCCGAAGGTTCAGAAGCGGGAGCACACCGGGAAGCCGGATATGAAGATGGCTTACTGGCCGCTGGTATTGAACCAAATCCCCGGTGGATCACGCGGGGTGAAAATACAGTGCAGACAGGGGCCGAAGGCACAGCACAGTTGTTAGCTTTACCGGCAGCGGAACGGCCAACGGCCGTCATGTGTATCAGCGATTACGTTGCCATTGGGGCGCTCAACGCTGCCCGCGCCGCCGGTTTACAGCCGGGGCCAGACATCGCCATTACCGGCTATGATGACTTGCCCATGAGCCAGTTCTTCCATCCACCGCTGACCACCGTCCACCAACCCATCGCCGAGGTCAGTTTGCAGTTGGCCGAACTGCTGCTCAAACAAATCAACAACGAGCCGATTGCCCAAAAAGGGATTTTACTAAACCCGCGCCTGGTGGTGCGGGAGTCGAGTATTAGTAGTTAGAAGTTCAACTTCTTCACAGAAGTTGAACTTCTATCAGGGAAAATAGATGTCTTTACAGGCAGTGATTTTTGATCTGGATGGCGTCATTACGGACACGGCCGAATACCATTACCGCGCCTGGCAGCGGTTGGCCGATGAAGAAGGGCTGCCCTTTGATCGGACGGTGAATGAACGGCTGCGTGGGGTTTCGCGGCGGGAATCATTGGATATTATTTTGGACGGCGCGACATACCCCCCCGAAAAAATAGAAGCGATGATGGCCCGCAAAAACAGCTATTACCGCGAGATGCTGGGCCAGATCACCCCCACCGATTTACTGCCGGGTGTATCTCAACTGCTGGCTGAACTGGATGCCGCCCACATTCCTTACGCCATTGCCTCGGCCAGCCGCAACGCGCCGGATGTGGTGCAAAGCCTGGGTATCGCCCACCGGCTGGCGGTGCTGGCCGATGGCGATTCTGTTTCTCGTCCCAAACCGGCCCCAGACCTGTTCCGCTACACAGCCGCTCAACTGAACGTGCCCCCGGCACAGTGCCTGGTGGTGGAAGACGCCGCCGCCGGTATTGAGGCTGCATTGGCCGCCGGTATGCCCGCCCTGGCCTTAGGGCCAGCCGAACGTTTTGACAGTGATAGTTTGCGCCATAGCCATTTTGCCCGGCGGGAAAACCTGGTGGAACTATCGCTGGCTGATTTGCAGGCCATGACTTGGCCCGATCCCCTCTGGACGGTCACACAGGAGACATTTGACCCGACTCAGCAGCATCACCTGGAAACCGTTTTTACGCTGGGCAATGGCTACTTTGCCAGCCGGGGCAGCTTTGAAGAAGGGTATCCTGGCGAAGTGGCCACCACTTTTGCGCACGGCATCTACGACAAGACGCCGGTAGTATTTACAGGGCTGGTGAATTTGTCGGGTTGGTTTGATCTCACATTGCGGGTAAATGGCACACTCTTCCGGTTGGATCAGGGCGACATTCTCCATTTTCAACGGCAGTTGGATGTGCGCCAGGGGGTTTTGCAGCGACAGGTGCGCTGGCAGTCACCGGATGGGGTGGTACTGGATTTGCTGTTTGAACGGTTTGCCAGTTATGCCCAACCGCATGTGGGGGCGTGGCGGTTGTTGGTCACGGCCGTGAACCAACCCTGCCATCTGACAATTGAAACAGGCATTAACGGCCATGTCACCAACGGCGACGGCAGCAACAAAATTTACCTGCGCCACTGGGAACATCTGGCCCAGGGGCAGGATGAAAATGGGTCTATTTGGATTCACAGGCGGACCACCGAGAGCCAGATTGAACTGGGCACGGCCGTTGCGCTGCACAGTGAAACGGCCGTCATCTGCCAACAGTGCCCCGGCCAACCTCGCTTTCAACTGGCCCACGATTTGCCGATGGGCCAGAGTTTGCAGATAGATAAGTTGGTCAGTTATGCCGCCAGCCGGGATGCCACAGTCGGCAGCGAACCAGCTTCGGCGCGTGCCCTG
>CAYXUZ010000161.1:0-14544 GCA_964467705.1 uncultured Ardenticatenaceae bacterium
TTCACACCATGCTCAAACGCCTCGCTGCCGCTTAATTTTCAAATGGCCTCTTAGATAAGCCCGTCATAACAGGTGGTAATAGTGCTTCCCCGTTTGCGATCCCGCATAATTTCTGCTCCAGAAAGCATTTCAGATATAGCTTGAACTGAATCAATAACACCATTTTCACTTAAGGTATCCCGTAAAATCTGAAAAGCAGCTTGCATAATCATCATTTCTGCCAACATCCATTGACCTATAATAGAAATTCCATAGGCATCTTCTAACGTAGTACGGATATCCTTACACTGATCAAACGCACCATAGTCAACACCAACATCAACCCCTGATACTATCAACCTATCTGCACCACAATGTCCCGACGGATCAACTAGTCTAACGGGATTGTTGTACACATAGCTACAGCGGTTGAAACTTTGAGGATTAGCGGGGTCGGGCACAATGGTGTCGGCGGAGGCAAAACGGCCGATGCCCGGCACATAATACCGCGCATTCATGTAAATCAGCCCCAGGTCATTGCTGCCGCTGTTGTTGTGTTTGTGGCCGGTAAAGCCCATGTCCGTCAGCGCCGGGTTGCTCGTTGGCTGTGTGCGCCAGTCGCCAAAGGGCAGGTAGCGGGCCTCGCTGCCTGGCACTACGGCACCGCCGGCATTGCTCAGTACACTGGCGCTGCCCAGATGGTCGCTGTGTACATAGTAAAGACCATCGTTGGTCGGGCTGCCGCTCACCTTCACGGCAATCGTCTGCCCCGCCAGCCGGTAGGTGGTGCGCTGGATGAGGGTTTGGCGGCGCACGGCCGTGAGTGGGCCATCCCCCTCTATCTCCCGGTTGCTCACTACCGCACTGCTATGGCTGGTTTCGCCATCCAACATCATATCTTCTTGCACCACCATATTCTGCTGAAATTAAACGGCCGTGTCCCCCCATCAACCGCGTCACGGCCGTACCCCGCCAATGATGCGCTGAACAGGTGGTGCCAACACCAGAGAACAATGCCGCTCTAATAGCCGGAGAGCCAGCAAGCGATGAAAAGCGGGCTGGCGATCGGCAAGCACATGTGGCGCGGTGGGGAGACCGGCCACAACGAACCCGGAAGACCGCTCTGCAGCAGGAGGCTTAGGATTAAAAGGCCGATGGAGATTTATAGTTCACCACGATCAAATTTCTCCTCTAATTCTTTTTCTTTCATTACTTCATCATAAGTATAAATATAAGGTGCCTGCCTGTGAAAATAAATCTCTTGAAATACATCATTTGGTTGAATCACCTTGTGCATGTATTCAATTCCCTCCATATAATCACAAGATGGCAACAGGATTTGATTATCACATCTTAACTCATATTGAATAGGGCTTCTTTTATCCTTATATTTTTCAATCAATGTATAAATTGCCATGCTTTCAACCTCATTATTTAACCCAGTCAGCAACAATCGCCAGCCATTCTTGAACAACATCCTCCGAGTAGTTGTTCCTTACCAAAAAATCATATACTCCCATCTGCAGATCCGCAAGTTGACCCCTTCTCTCAAAATAGCCGATTATTTCACGACCATGGCCTTTGGGGTTTGGTGGTAAATTTTCAAGATCTGTCCCTAAATCAAACATAAGGTTTTTTCGATCTTCCACATCTAAACGGTTTTGTAAAAAGTACCTGGCGTATGTTCTAGCCGCGCAATTATCATTGTGAACGAGCCACTGTCCTTCACCTACAAAGTAAGTATGAGCAACTGCAACTGTGAAATTGTACATTTCTTGGGGAGTAGCCGAAAACCAAATGGCTTCTACTGTACCCGTATTCCAACTCCCATCACGGATTGTTTCTCCCACCTGCAAGTCACCTGCATGTACCCATTCACCTTCAGCTGTGTAGAAAGGATGATTCGGGGTTGTTTTTATTGTCTCTCCATCAATTGTCAAGTACGTTATTATTGGATCGTCGTGTATCCAAACAGCTAGTATCGGATAATAGTCAATAATGTCGGCTGCTTCATCGTATGCCAACACATAATCTCCGAGTGATACTTCGCTTATTGGAACTAAACCATCATCTGTTGTTACTAATGTATCTTCGCTAAAGCTACAAGGTGCCCCAGCAATTATCAGACTATCTTGCTTCCCATTCATGGCTTCAATAGCTCCTGCGATTGTCCCATAGAAAGCCATATCAAAAAGGATTGTACTATTTAATTGTCGTACCCATGCTTCACTCGGTCTTCCGCCAATCCGAACTATAGCTCTTGAAGCCGTTCCCATTGCGTCATCAAGTGCTTGCTCAAAACCCCACTCCAATTTTTCTTGTGGGGTCAAATTTTCATAATCTTCAAAGAAAAGTAAGACAAAATTAGCATATGCAGCTTCATCATCACTATAAGTATAAGGGTTCGCCCTATCTTGAAATTCTTGGAGAAGTAGATCGTAATCACCATAACAACTTTCATACTCACAACCATCGGTCGGTTTATGTCCAGTGGGATCTGCAAGATTGAGTGGTGAATTGAGAACATAGCTGTAGCGGTTGAAACTTTGGGGATTAGCGGGATCAGGCACGATAGTGTCAGCAGAGGCGAATCGGCCGATGCCCGGCACATAATACCGCGCATTCATGTAAATCAGCCCCAGGTCATTGCTGCCGCTGTTGTTGTGTTTGTGGCCGGTAAAGCCCATGTCCGTCAGCGCCGGGTTGCTCGTTGGCTGTGTGCGCCAGTCGCCAAAGGGCAGGTAGCGGGCCTCGCTGCCTGGCACTACGGCACCGCCGGCATTGCTCAGTACACTGGCGCTGCCCAGATGGTCGCTGTGTACATAGTAAAGACCATCGTTGGTCGGGCTGCCGCTCACCTTCACGGCAATCGTCTGCCCCGCCAGCCGGTAGGTGGTGCGCTGGATGAGGGTTTGGCGGCGCACGGCCGTGAGTGTACCATTCCCCTGTATCGCCAGGTAACTCACTACTTCACTGGTATGGCTGGTTTCACTGTCTCCCGTTGTATCTTCTTCCACCATTACCTGCACGCCACTGTTGGTTAGGCTGGTGCGGCTGTAGCGCAAAGCCGCGCCGTCCGCCTCGTCATAGGTGGCTATCCCGGCCAGGAAGCGCGGCGTGCTGCTGAACCCGGCATTAAAGGTGATGGTTGTCCAGGCATTGGTGATCACGTCGCCGGTGTTGGCCGCCTTGAAAGTATGCCCGTTCCAGTTGCCATTGGCCGGCGTCATAGCCAGCCAGCCAATGGTCTCAGCGCCATGCGGCGTGTTGACGACATCGGCCCCTTCCATAGCCACTTTAAAGCCGGTCGCCGTGCGGTCCGTCTGCCGCGTTTTCACCCAGGTGGGATCATGGGTCGTCTGCACCTGGCTGAGGATGACCGGGGTCTGCGCACCAAAGTTGGCGTTAAACTGCACCGCAGCCCATTGGTTATTCATGTTCAATAACGGCCCCACCGTGGCCGCGGTTGTCTGTTTACCCACTTCCAACTTGACACTGCCCGGCAGTTCCCATACCCCTGCTTCCAATACCAGATAACTCACTGCCTCGGTGGTGTGATTGCCGTTTTGGTTAGGCGCTTCGTGGACATACAGTGTAAAACGGTCGGCCTGAACGTTGGCGCCGACGATTTCGTTGTGCGCGGGGCACCGGGTTCTGGTAGCTCCGGCTAAGAATGATTGTTTGTGGCGTATGGGTCAGGGTGTCATTGAGCAGGCCCACTTCACCCATTGTTTCACCTGCTGGTGGCGGCGTAGGCGAGGGTGTAGGGGGCGGCTTGACATCCTCAAACTCATTCCCCGGCCCCTGTTTGGCGGCGACAGAGCCGTCAGAAGGGAACATTGTGTTTTTGGCCAACGGCCGTGATGCACCCCACCAACCATTCACCGTTACCTGGATATCATTTGCCAACCCATTCAGAAAAGCCAACAGCCGTGTCAAAGGGCCAGGCTGCGCTGGCGGTAGCGTGTAGGTAGGTGGCACATGCGCCGTAGTGATATTTTCAGTTGGTAGGAGTGCTCCTCCTGACGACAGGTAATAAGCGTCTTGGGCCTGCATATCACCACTGCCCGGGAGCGTATTGATGTTGGTTGGCTCACTCCAATTGGCAGCGCCACCCCAATTAACCACCCCACTTACAATGGGCACGGTGCGCGACCACCCTTGATTACCCCGCCAGAATCCTTGCCAGAGGGTGCTGCCAATGATGAAGTCGGCCTGGGAATTGACGCTGCCGCTTCCTGGCAGATTGCTTATATTCACAGGACCAGACCAGACGGAAGCGTTGTTCCAGTCAGGTTGGTTGCTGACAATGGGTACTTCTCTGGTCCAACCCTGGTCACCACGCCACATACTCTGATACAGCGTGTTACCCAACTTATATCCCCCCAGACTTTGCACGGTGCCGCTGCCGGGCAAGGTACTGGCCGAAACCGGCCCAGACCAGGTGGAAGCGCCGCCCCAATTAACCGCCCCATTCACAATGGGCACGGTACGAGACCATCCCTGGTTCCCCCGCCATAACGCCTGGTGCAAGGTATTGCCCACCACATAACCAGCCAACACCTCCACGTTGCCGCTGCCGGGTAATGTCCCTGTGCCCGTTGGCCCAGACCAGGCGGAGGCATTGTTCCAATCTGGCTGCCCACCGACTACCGGCACCATGCGCGTCCATCCCTGATTATTTCGCCAAATCGCCTGTTCTACTCTGTTCCCCGTAATGGGCGTCGGCGATGGGGTTGGCGTATTGGTTGGGCTTGGTGTGTTTGTGGGGGCAGGGGTATTGGTTGGTGTCGGGGGCGCGGTTGTTGCCGTGGGAGAGGGGGGTGGCGGCGCGCCTTCGCTGCGTATCTCCACTTCGTAGTGGGCGAAAGGATAATACACTACCGAGCCATCCGGGTGAGTGGTCTTAACTCGTTGCCCACTGGCGTCGTAATCAAAGCGGGTGGTCACGCCATTTCTCACGACATAAGTCAGCCTGTTTTCTATGTCGAAGAACTGATCGTAATCCACCATGCCTTCCGTGCGGTTGGTCATATTACCGTTGGCATCGTAGGTAAAACTTACCGTAGCAGTTGGGGTGGGGTTTCCATTCGTGATGCTGGTGACAGCATGAATCTGGCTGGTGGGGTTGGTGGGGTAGTTGTAGTTGAGAATCACCCCATCCTTAACCCAACTCGTCAGGTTCCCCAGTTTGTTGTAGCTGTACGTGTGGTTATAACAACCCAGGCTATTGCTGCAACCGGTAAACGGGGGCAGGATCATCCCTTCGGCCGTTTTCAAGCGGTTGAGGAAGTCATAGGTGAATGCTTGCATGTCTCCTTCTAGCGCATCCCGAATATACATCACATTGCCAACCAGGTCATAACTGTAAGTCAGACTAAGCAAGTTGCCGGTTTGTATCCCTTTCAGACGGAAGTTGCTGTCACCAGCGCCCGGTTGATTGTGGTCATCATCGGCCCCATAATAGGTGAATATCGTGTCGGCCTGGGGCGCCGGCCGGGAAAGAGTGGTCATTTGACCACGGGCGTTATAGCTGACGCTATCTACCAGTGTACCGAGGCCAGCTACTTGCAGGGTATCCTCGCCCTCCCCATCATAGGTCAGAGTGACAACTGCGCCATCCGGGTAACGAACGGTAAGCGGTCGGTTTAGAGAGTCAAAGGACAGCGATTCCAGGGTGAAGAGACGGCCGTCAATCACGCGCTCTTGCCGGGTCAACCGGCTCCGGCTGTCATAGGTAAAGGTATCAAAGTTGCTGGTTGGCTCTGGCCCCCAACTGACACGTTGTAACTGACCCACACTGCCAGCCGACGCGCCTAACCCAAAGTAGCTGTAAGATGCCAGGTGATATGGGCCGCTTGCCGGCACATTACTCAATGTGGGGCAGGGGTTGCTTGGTATCTGATTTTGGACTTTTCGTACCAGGCGGTTTAGCTGGTCATAGTAGAAGCAGAGTGTATTGCCGTTGGCGTCTTCCTGGCGCAGCAGATTGCTCACCGGATCGTAGCTATAGGCCCAGTCGCCCATGTCGGGGTCGTCCATGTCTAGTTTACGCCCCAGGGCGTCATAGCTCATATCGGTTTGCATGAGCAAATTACCATTACCACTGTTATGGGGGTCTCGCTGGTAGACGGCTATCAGGTTGCCCGCCGTGTTATACCTGTACTGGGTGTCCAGGTAGGAAGACCCGTTGGGGTTATAGTTGCGTACCAGCACCAACTCGCCCAGCGCATTACTGTAGCTGGCGGTCATGTGTCCATTGGAATCAGTCACGGCCGTGCGTGCCAGCCGACTATATGGATTTACAGTGACATTGGTGGTGACATCGTAACTGCTTATCGTTTGTGAACCATCGGGAGCGATCATGATTTTCTGGTGGCCTAAAGCGTCATAGGCATAGCTGGTGTGATCCTCGGCCAGACAATCTACCGGGACATAGGCATAAATGGTGACATCGGTCGTGGTCTGTGCTGTGCAGACAACCCGCCCCAGAGCATCGAATTCGGTGCCCTGGAGAATGTCTTTCATTCCCACCCCCTCCACTTCGACGTATCGTTGCCGCTGCTGGAAGGCACGCCCCAGACCATCATAATAGGTGAGGTTAGTCATGGCGTAATCGGGGTCGCCTGGAAGACCAGTAGGTGGGTCCGGGTACTCTTCAGGCCGCGTTTTGGTGGTAATGGCAAAGACGCCGTCTGGCAAGACATAATTTGGATCTGGGAAATTCCACAGATTATCCCAATACATGTAACGGGTCAGCGGATTATTGGGGTAGTTTTCATTTCCGTCAAATACCTGATACAACCGCCCAAACGGATCATATTGGTAATAGGTGGTGAAGTTGTTGTTTACGTCCGTTATCTGAGTTGGCTGCCAGGCAAATCGAGTATCGGTGTAACTGAAAGTGGTCTGCTGCCCTAACGGGTTTTGGATGCTGCTTACCAGCCAGCCGTTGCTGGTGTAGTCGGTGTGGGTGGTACGGCCGTCAGCCGGATTGGGTATGGTGCCATAATGCCAGTTGTTATATCCCACCTCGCCATAGCTATTGTAAACGGTGGTATCTGTAACGTTGCCGTAGTTGTCATAGATATAGGCAGTATCTACAGTAGGATAGGCGGTATGTACTCCAGGTGGCGGTGACTTGCTGGGCTGGTCTACCAACAGCATCCGAGTCAGGGTCAACTTGCCAAAATTCAGTGGCTGGTTGTTAGTCGGGTAGGTATTGATGTTACCATCGTAATAATTGAGTGTCAGTTGCATCGGCTCAGTCCACTCACGGTACAGGCCTGTTCCCCAGGGTGCCAACAGCCATTTGCCCCCACCGGTATTGGACAAATAGAAAGCATTTGCCCGGCGCACGGCCGTCCAGCCACCGCTGCCATCAAGGTAAAAATAGGTTTGATGGGTGCTGTGCCCCCATTGGCGGCCACCTTGCCACTGGGGATCATACCCGTAGGTGACTTTGCTGCCCATCACCCGCCCACTCCCATCTGGCGCATAGCTCTTGTTCTCTTCCTCGTCAAGACGGGCGAGGTATTCGTTACCAACCCAGGTCCAATTCGAGATGGATTCTGTGAGTTTGGTGCCATTCGCTGGATCATAAGCAGCGGAAGTTAACACTTTCCCGTTGAGCCAGTAGTTGTCAGTATTAAAGGTTTGCCGCTGCTCGCTCCAGGGGTTGTCGGGCATGTCCGCTGGTGGCCCGGCCGTAATTGTGACCCGATCAAACCCGACTAACTTGTCACTGTCTTCCCCCTCGTTATGTGGCGCCCGGCAGCCGGGGGTATCCTCATTGTCAAAACAGGGGATGGCGCCGGTACGATCATAACGGGTCTGCACCATGGCCGGGTTACTGCCATTATAAATATGCTCGACCCCATCCCAGGTGTAAACATCCTTTACTAAATTCCAGATACCGTTGTTGTTGAACGTCTCATACGCTATTTTGCTGACCGCGCCATAGCCGTTTTCAACCTGAGTCAGTAAATAGAGGCATTGCGTTTGCCCATTCATATCTGGGCCACAGCCTCTACCTGTATCCCGGTCATAGGTAAAAGTCAATGTAGGTAAAGCAACCTCGCTGCCATTTTCAGCCACGCCATATTGAGTAATATCCGTAATCCACCAGAAACTGTACCCGTATGGGTTAGCAACGTCTACCCGATGTTGAAAAGTGGCATAATTAAACTGGTAGCGGCGGATAACAGCACCATCCTGTTTGATGACGATATTACCAGGCCGCCATAAACCTACAAGCATATTTTCCACTCTCTTCCTGGCTTCGGTGTTGCCAGGGATACCATTCTGGAACTCAATAATGGTGCGTGGCTGGTTGCTGCTATCGAAGTTATACTTGATCTCTTTTAAGGCCACGTCCACTTCTGTACAGTGGTTTCCACCACCATCCAGGGGATAAGTGCGTTCAGACCCATTTCCATGCTGACCGCACGCCCCTTCATATCCATAGCGAACTTGATTACCATATTTGTCGGTGATGGTATCCAGCTTCCAACTGGAGGCCATAAAGCGCCGGTTGCGTGGTTGGTCGTCATTGTCTTGCCCACTGAGTTGGTAGCAGGCTTCAAACAGAGGTGCAATAACCTGTTCTGCATCTGGCTGAAAGCCAAATTGGTATGTCGCACCATCGGCCGTTTGCACCCGCCAGAATTCACCTGCTATGTTAGTAGTCTGACCGGGAGCTGATATGTATTCCACCTTGATGCTGGGATCACCAATGGCAATATATTGGCCGTGACGGCTGTCAGTTAACGCAACTGGTTCTAATACATAAGATGTCCCATTCAAAACCAATGTGAATCGCCTGTTATTAAAGACGCCTACACAGGCATTCCAACCAGGGTCCGTATCATACATTTTGCCGGCATTGCCGTTGGTAATTTCGGCCTGGGGCATGGCCCAACCCAGCCCAAAACCAAAGGCCATGGCCGGCGCGGACTTTTCATCCAGGCTGCGGCTGCCATAACTCAAACTCAAACCGGGAGTCAGCCCTCCCACACCGGGTGGGACATCAAGCCCATAACTAAACTGGGCAGCGCCGGAGTAAGCAGAAGCGCCTGGCGGATTGTACGATGGCGCCCATGGTTCCGGTTCATTCAGGAGCAGAAACTCGCCAAACCCTATCCTGGTCGTGGTTAACGTACCAGTCTCCGCTTCAATTGAAAAAGTCGCTTCTGCCCATGCTTCATTTCCTGAGGGGCGAAAATAGAGGCGCAAGCGGCCAGCGGTCATGGTTTCGGCGCTGACCAGGTCGGCGATATGCAGATGCAGGTCGGCGGCGGTAAGAGCATCAGTTGGGGTACCTTCTGTGGGCACAACAGAAAATGCCATCACTGTACCCGTATCCCCGGCCGGTAGCTGATGTTGTTCATGGAGTTGATATTGCAGACGGCCGTTCCCCCTGCCATCCCCTCCGGTTACAGTAACCAGGCCCTGGCCGAACTGTGGCGTCTGGCTTAAAGCCAGGTCGGCTATCTCGGCCGTCGGTTTTAAGATGCTCACTGTGAGCAGAGTGTCCACACTATCGGTCTCCACAGCCCACACTTTGAGCGGCAGGCCGATGTCATTGGCTGGTAAACCCTGAAGGCCTATCAGCAAGGGAACATTGACGGTGCTGCCACCAGGCAGGCTGCCCAATCTGACGGTGTTACCGGTCGATTCATAGTCACCGGCATCCAGATATACCAGATCGGAATGGTTAGGCAGCATGAGCGTAACGTTGGTGAGGGGCGACACACCCGTGTTCGCCACCTCCACCAAAAACGTTACCTCCTCCCCCAGAACGACTGGTGCTTCTGGCGCCGTCACAGACAAGGTCAAAATTGACTGGCGCAGCACGACATTCTCCGCTGCCTGAGCGGCTTGTGGCTGCACACTATCTTGCGTGGCCACCAGACCAATGACGCATACCCCCAACAGGAGGAAAAATATCCCTTTGCAGATGGAACGAAAGTAATAGGTACGCATGGTCAACTCCCTTTTAATTTGTTTTCCTTCTCGATTCTTTGTCAAAATCTGACGTGGCATACTATAATCAGCCAGCGTCACAAAATCGTCCCATCTGCATAGGAAGAGATGGTTTTGTATTCTTTTCAGAAAGCAATTGTTCTCAAAACAAAACATCTTTAATAAGGGGGCTATCTACTGTGTTATCGATCAATCTTTTAGGCTCACCATGTCTTTATTTGAATAATGATCCAATCAACATTACTCGTCATAAAGCGATAGCACTTTTGGTATATCTGGCAGTAACCAGGCAGCCACACGGCCGTACCGCTCTCGCTTCTATGCTATTCCCGGAAAGAGATCATGAATCGGGGCTGGCTTATTTGCGCCGAATGCTTTATGAACTCAAATCGGCGATTGGTAATGAATATCTTCTCGTCCTTCCCAAAACGATCGCCGTAGATTACACATCTCCTCTTTGGGTGGATGTCAACGAATTTTGCAGCCTATTGCATTCATGTCAGTCAAACACACATGACAAAACGGCCGTCTGTCAGGACTGCTTGCCTCAACTTGAAACTGCTGTAAGACTGTATCGTGGTGATTTCTTACAAGGGTTCACTATAAAAGATGCGTCCGATTTTGATGAATGGCAAAATTGGCAATCGAGTAAATTACAACAGGAAATGATATACACCCTGGCCCGGTTAGCTGATTATTACCATCAATATCATGATCTGCACACGGCCGTGGAAAAAGCACAACAGATGCTTACCCTGGACCCTTTAGATGAATCGGCACATCGTCGCTTGATAGCCTGGTATGTTGAAATGGGGCGACACACTACTGCTTACCGGCAATACGAAACATGTGTTTCTCTGCTGGCAGAAAAGCTGGATGTGCCACCCCAACCAGAAACAACCCTTCTGTATGAGCAAGTTTGCAATCCAGCCCGGAAAAATGCAGACGGTCGATCCCTTTCGCCAATCGATCGTGCGGCCGAAACTCTGCCATCAAATAACTTGCCTTTTTTTCTAACTCGTTTTTTTGGTAGGGAAATAGAAATCAAAGAAATAACACAAAGGCTTGAAATACCCCATTGTCGGCTTTTAACGATCATCGGGCCTGGTGGCATCGGCAAATCACGTTTGTCAATTGAGGTGGGAAGAGAATGTGTGGCGAAGTTTCAACAAGGTGTTTTTTTTGTTCCCTTAGCATCAGTTGCCTCGTCATCATTGATTGCTCCAACGATTGCTGATGCTATCAACTTTCATTTTTATGGAAAGGAAAGCCTTCGAACACAGTTGCTAAATTATCTGCGTAAAAAAGAGATGCTCCTAATACTGGATAATTTCGAGCACTTATTAAGCGGCTCTGATTTATTACTGGAAATTTTGCATACGGCTCCCAAGGTGAAACTGCTTATCACGACCCGTGCGAGCCTTAATTATCAGGCGGAATGGCTGTATGCAATTGACGGTCTACCCTATCCCCAACAGGGGAAATTACCACTTCTTCAGGATTTTGCCGCCATACAGCTATTTACAGAACGGGCGAAACGAGTCTGGGATCGTTTTTCTCTCGTAGAAGACGAAACAAGCCATATGATTCAAATTTGCCAGTTGGTTGAAGGAATGCCGCTAGCCCTTGAGTTGGCTGCAACCCTGGTACGAACACATACCTGCCACCAGATCGCAGCGGATTTGAAGCAGAATATTGAGCTACTTAAAACTACAATGGGTGACGTTCCTCCACGACACCGTGGCTTGCAAACTGTTATTGAAGGAGCATGGCAACAATTGATTTCGGAAGAACAAATTCTGGCGCAGAAGCTCTCTGTTTTTCGCAGCGGTTTTACCCAGGAAGCAGCCAGCTTTGTGGCTGAAACATCACCCTACATGCTTGCCGGGCTTGCCGACAAATCATTTATTCGAAATGTTGGGCATGATCGTTATGAAATGCATGAGGTGATTAGAAAATTTATACAAAGTTTTGGACAATTAGACAAAAATATGGTGCTACATGCCAGGGAGAGGCATTGTCAATATTATGCTGAATTTTTGTCCAGTAAAGAAGGGGCATTGCTTAAAGGTGAAAGGAACTCAATAGAAGATATTGCTGTTGAAATAGAAAACATTCGCGCCGGTTGGCATTTTTGCACTCTTTCCCAAAACGAGAGGATTCTTAGACAGTTGACGATGCCATTATACCTATATTTCGAATCAAGAAGCCTGTTCCAAGAGGGCGCACAAGTTTTTAGAGAAGCTTTTACAGCTATCAGGGAGGCTCATTCACAAAGGGATAAGAGAATTTTAGGCGTTTTGCTGGCGATTGAAAGCCGATTCTATCTAAAGTTAGGATATTTGGACAAAACAAAAGCCATATCAAAAGAAAGCCTGTCCTACTTGCCAGTGAATGCTAAACGAGAACACGCTTTTGTCCTGCATACTCTTGATATGACTTATCGTTTTGAAGGACTCTTTAAAGAAGCACTGGATTATTCTGAAAAAAGCTTGTTTTTATACCAGTCAATAAATGATCTGCACGGGATTGCTGCACTACATTATGAATGTGGTACTAACCTTATTTATCTGGGCCAATCTAATAAAGCCTTAGAATCTCTTGAAGAAAGTTTGGCCATTTGTCAACAATATCTTTACCGCAGAATCGAAGCACTTGCCCTAAATGGCCTCTGTGGCCTAAAGTATTTTATGGATGCCGATCACGGTGAGATTCATAAGCTTCTACAGAAATGCATTTCAGCCTTTCGGGAGATTGGCGACCAACAAGCAATCGCGATGTCACTTCATAATATGGCTTATGCCATGATAAATAATGGAAAGGTTAAAGAATCGATACCTTATTTTTGTGAGAGTTTGGCCATCACTCAGGCATTGGGGGATCAATGGGGAGAAGCCAAAAATCTGCAGGGTTTAGGTGAATCATATTTAAACCTCGATGACTATGAATTAGCTCAAAACCATTTATACAAGTGTATTCAAATCAACCGTGAAATCGGTTCTCACATGGGGGTATCTATTGCTCTTGGTTGTCTGGGCGCTAGTTATCTAGGGTTGGATAAATTAGATATGGCTCAAGAATGTCTTGTTGAAGCGATATTAATTGATAAAAGAAATAATTCGATCACTACTATAATTGGTCACATTATCAGATTTGCATTGATATATGAAAAACGTGAGGACTCAGCTAAAGCAAGACAATACATGTTAGCAGTAAAGCATGATGAACGATGCCCAAAGATGTGGACACGCAATGTAGAAGATTACTTTATTAAGTTTTCTTATCGATCGTTGCAGAAAGACGAAGAAAGAGTCCTTTCTCTTGATGAGGTAGTAGACGAAATATTGCAGACATCAGAAAATTGGTAGTCCAGTGAGATTATCTCCAACCGCCCGGCGGATAAACCGGAGTAAGGAGAATCTCACGAATGGATAGAATTGAATTAGCTAAACCGATAGCCATAGCTGGTGACCTGTGTTCATACTTTTTTTACCCATCGGTACGGATAGTAACTGTTTGAGGCTACGATGTGGACGACACCAATTGTAAACCGTCATGGCCCACCACCCCATCGCCTCTTTGGTGCTTTCTTTGCCGGCAAAGGCCAGGGATTTGCGAACCTGCGCGGCACTCATCAGCCGGGCTGTGCCGTTGCGGCGTTCGATGGCCGATGTATTGGGGACATGGTAGCCCAATCGCGTCAAAGCCTGCTCGATCCGCTTCTGGCTGCCATGAACGTACCGGATTTCTACCTCTTTGAGTCGAGACCCGCACTGATGCTTGACAATTTGCACCAGGGCCGCCGTACGCGGAATGCGGAAATGGGCTTTGGGATGCGGACCGCGTGTCCCTTGTCGCGGTGGATAGTAGGCATAACCGAATATCTCCGGGAACAGAGTACGATAGGCAGCCAGTCCATCGGTGAACAAGGCTACCTCATGCCGATTGCGCACACGCGAAGCCCCATCGGTGAGCAAACGATGAATCAAGGATTCATCCCGTACTCCCTGAACGTGAGCCAAAATGAACTTGCTGGCCGGGTCTATCAATTCCGCCTCCCAGGCTGGTCGCCCTTTGCTCCCTGCAAAGCCGTACCGTTCATCGGCTTGCAGTTCGGTCACGGCCACATCCTGTACTTCTTGTTCATGGTATTGCCGTCCATGTGTGCCCACCTTCTGATTCAAGCGTCGTACCGTACTTGGGTCTACCTTGACCAAGCGGCTGGTGCTCTTGATGCCACAGCCGTCAGCCAGATGTTCGGCCGCCGAAACAGCTTTTTCCTCTGGAATTTTGCTGTTCCACAAGGCTGTGTTTTTGCGTTCGCTGAATTCCTCTTGACAACAACGACAACGCAAATAACGGATATTGTCCCGGCCATAGACTTTTCTGATTGTCAGATGGTTGCCGCCTTTTTGTCCATACAAGTCGCAGTCCGGGTTGATACATGCTAAGCTTTCTAAGGGAGGTCTGGTTTGATTTGTTTCTTTCATGCGGTAATTCTACCGCTTACTCCAGACCTCCTTTTTTAAAGTGACCCCCATTGTCAAGACCACAGATCGGGAAAAATAAAGTCCTGTCATA
>CAYXUZ010000162.1:0-3130 GCA_964467705.1 uncultured Ardenticatenaceae bacterium
CCCGATCACGTGGGGCAGCGTCTCGGCGATGTGGGTGTAGAGAACGGTGACGATGTTGGCTTCGGCCAGCTTAACCGCCAGCCAGTGGTAACTTTCGATGCCCACATTGATGCCGTTGCAAAAAATGACGACGGGGAGGGGGACGGCCGTTTTGTCGGCCGGCATGATCCCGGTCATGCGCTCCGCCTCGCTGCCGGTTGGCGCGGCGGGGTAGTAAATTTTCAGCCACAGGGTGTTATAGGGCGGGTGGGCGCCCGGTATGGTGGTGGCGTGGAAGAGGGCGCGAATCATGCGACGCTCCTTTGAATCTCGTTTGTCGTAGGCACTTCAGTGCCCTCAGAAGGCGATAAATCGCCTACTACAAACGGCAAAAACAGATACAGGTCAACGTGGCTCAACCGCTCTGCCCGAAACCGTCTGCCTAGCCCGGCAATCGCCCCACCCACCGGGTCGTAGATTTCCAGCAGGGACAACGTTTCGCCCGGAGCGGTGACGGCTTCCACTTCACGCAAGGGGCCGTACCATTTTTCCTGGCCGGGTGCGGCGTTGATTTTCTGGATGAAGGGGCTGTCATGGTCAATCGCCTCCTGGTTGAGCGGTTCGCCGTCTGGCGAAATGGCGTAGTGGCAGCCGCGATAACGGCCGTAGTTCAGCGCCGTCGGTGGCTGGCGGACGGCCGTCAAATCCATTACCGGATACCCCTGCTGCTCCGGTACGGCCGTGCCCACAATGGTGGCAATTTCTTCGTTGGCGACAAAAAATTTACCGCCGGTCACCTGCCGCTCCGGGTGCAGCAGGATGGAAAAGGAGGTGAAGTTGCAGCCGAAGCGGGGCCACAGCCCACGCGCGGTTAATGCCCCTTCACGCCAGGAAAAGCCACCGCCGATGACGTCTGGGCCGAGGTAATGGCGTGCCCGGCCCGCCAGTTGTAAATCAAAGACAAATTCGCCCACGCGCCGGTTCATGATGGCGGCAACCTGTGCCCCATTTGCGGAGAGATTGACGGCCGTTTCCACCGGCTGGCATATCTGAATCACCCGAATTTTGGACGCACCCAGCGGCTGCAAACAACGACGCTGCCGCACCACGCCCACGTATTCACCCGTTGGGGCGTAGATGTATTCGCTGACGAGCCAGTCGCCGAGAAAAGCGGTTGTCATGGGACAAACTCCAACACGCCAAACTGGGAGCCAATGCGTTGGCCGCCCCGGTACCAATGCTGCACGATGGCTTTGCGGTCGCCGGCCAATGTGGCAACCTCGCGCTGCCAGCAGCGGAGATGGCTCTCCCGATGGTAAAAGTGGCCGCTGAGGGCGCGGCCGCCGCTGAGGCTGTAACTGCCGACGACGGTGGAATGGGCCGTAGCCCAGGCCTGCCAACCGTTTGTGGTAAAGGTTGCCTGGCGGGCGGGGGCGTCGAATGCGCCTCCGGATACGGTCCGCTCCAGTTGAGAGGGCGCGGCGGGGGTGATGGTCTGGTGGTAGGGAAATTTGCCCAGAGAACGGCCGTTGCCATCCAGCGCGGTTAATTCGCCGCGCCATTGGCCGGGGCGATGCAGCCAGATTGCCGGGCGTCCGGCGGCGGGATCGTCTTGCAAATCGTAATGGATGCCGCTGACGACTGTGGGCTGAGCGGGAACGTCTCCGGCGGGTACGCGGTCGTTTTGGCCGACAATGACGTACAGCAGATGCTCGCCGCGGGCCATTTGGGCCAGGGAGAGCTGCAAGTCGTCGTCTACGTTCATCAGGAAGAATCGCTGGCTCAGGCCGAGGGCGGGCCAGTAAGCGTTGGCGTCCACCAGAGCGTCGCTCAGGGTTTCGGCGTAGCCGATGTTGGCCGGGCCTTCGTAGAGGCGGCAATCGTTCTGTAGCTGGATGAAGTAATGGCCGCCGTGTTTGAAGGGGCCGAGGAAAGAGACGTCAATGCGGATACGGCCGTCGGCAACTGTTTGCACATGTCGGTAATCAGCGCCGTTGCCCAGGAAACGGCCGGTACTGTCAAACACCTCCGCGCTGCCCGCCCAGCGGCCTACCCCCTGCGTGAATTGGTTCATGCGTCCACCTTGTGCTCACCGGCGGTCAATCGGTAGGTCTGCATTGTTTTTGGCGTCGCGGCAAAAATCGGTTGGAAATCGGTTCCGGGTGGTTGCGGGGCCAGGTAACGTCCGGTCACAGTTAATTCAAGCGCATCGCCCGCAAAAACCCAGGGGGTTAATTGATATGAGCCGTCCGATTGGGGCGTAATGGTGACGGCATGGTCGTGGCCCTGGCCGTCGGGGACGTTGCGGAAGAGGGCGGGGTCGCGTTCGGCAGCGCAGGTGGTGTGAAAATAGAGGCCCAGGGTGTCGCAGAATTGCAGCAGCTTGTAATTGGCGAACAACACTTCTTCGGTGATCCAGGGCTGCGTGGCAGGGTCAGCAGCGAGGGCTGCTTTGAGCCGTGCCTGCCGCTGTAGCTCGGCGGCCAACATTTGATCGGCGGCGGTTTTGTGTTCGGCGGGAATTTTGTCAATGAACAGGAAGTCGGAGAGTCCGTAACGACCGTTGAACAGCCCGTAGGTGTGCATGGAGGAGAGCAGGCCGCAGTAAGGGTGCCGTTTTTCGTTGAAATCGGGCGACCCCTGGCTGGTTTGCAGCAGGTAGGGCAGCGGCGTTTGGGTCAGGTGATGGGGCAGGCCGGTAGTGGGAGATTGTTCGGGACGGCCGTCTATTGGCGTCCACCCTTCGTCATGATGCTCGATGATGTAGATGACCAGCTCGCTGGGTGTGGGCGGGCGGAAGTTGTCGTTGCCAAATGCCCGCGCCAGTTGGCCGCAGGAGCGGGCATGGTCGGTCTGTTCGATGATGAAATGGGGTTGGTCTGGGGTAGTGGTTTGGATGATCATCGTATTGCTCCGCAGATTTCACAGATCTGGGCAGATTTTCCAGAGTTTAATCTGCGAAATCTGCGTAATCTGTGGATTATCACGGCCGTTGAATCCGCACAAAATCCTGAATCTGAAAAATATGTGTTTGCCCGTCGCGCAGCTTATGGGTGATGATGCGCCGATTGTCCGGGTCAAGGAAATAATGGTTGTTATGGACGATGGTGTGGGAGATTTTGCTGTCAATGGTAAAGACATAGTTGTAGGG
>CAYXUZ010000162.1:3140-13776 GCA_964467705.1 uncultured Ardenticatenaceae bacterium
GGCGTCAGTTCTGTGCCGTGCAGCGTCAATTGCTCGCTGGTCGCCCAACAAAATTTGCCGTTGGTGGCGATGTCGGAATGAAACACGGTTTTGCCCACGCCATACAGATTCTCGAAATCTTCCATCAAATGCCAGGAACGGCCGACTTCATTCCAATAGACGTCCATATGCACGGCGGCCGATTCCAGGAACTCGCCTTTGGGACTAAAGGTTTTGCACAGCCCTTCCCACCGTCCCATAAAACATTGATAAGGGATGGTGGCATGGGGGTCGCCGTAGTTTTTGTTGGTCATGGTTTTCTCCTGTCCCGCCACTGTCATTCCAACGGAGTCTTCGGAGCGAGGAATCTCTCTCCTGGACAAATGGGAGGGATTCCTCGTCGAAGACTCCTCGGAATGACACGAGAAAGTTTGTAACGGTGTACTTAATCACCAATCTGATACTTGAACCGGTCGCCGCGGTAACACGCTTGCAGGTATTCCAGCGGCTCGCCACTGGAGCTGCGCACGACGCGGGTAATTTGCAAGATGGGGCTGCCGGGGGCCATTTGCAGCAAGGTTGCCTCTGGCTCGGATGCGGGAATGGCTTCAATGGTGCGGCTGGCGCGGCTGGTCATCATCTGCGGAATATGGCTGATGTATTGCAGCGAACCACCCTCCACCAGAGCGTCTTCGTTAATCTGTCCGGCAATGGCCTCCGGCAACCAGGCGGTGTGGACGCCAATGGGCCTTTCTTCGGCCAGGCGCAAACGGCTAAGGCGGTATACGCGGCTTTGGGGGGGCAGGTTGAGGTTGACGGCCGTTTCTCTATTGGCGACGACATATCCCTTTTCCAGCACCCGCCAGCCAGGGGTGATCCCCTGCTCCAACATGAACTCGGTCAGCCCTTTATGCGCGTCCGGGCTGTGCGTCATTTTGGGCGGCGTGACGAACGTCCCTCGCCCCCGCTCGCGGACGAGCAAACCCTCATGCACCAGGTCGCTCAGCGCCTGGCGCACAGTTGTCCGGCTTAAGCCAAATTGATCCTGAAGCTCTTGTTCCGAGGGGATGAGATCGTCCGGCTTCCAGGCGCCGGATTCGATATTTTCCAGCAGGCGTTGTTTTAATTGATGGTGTAAGGGTAAAGGTGAAGTGCGGTCTATGCTTAACATGGTTATTGTCCTATGGGCAAATGTTATAACATTATAACAATAATACCTTTTTACCCTGTTTTGTCAAATCCAGAAGCGGTGTTCGCATCGCCCTCTCCGCTATTTCGAGCTACTGAATTGCCACAAAGGCAGACCCGTCCCGGCGTGCATGGCCCGGTTGACAGGCACGCCATCATAAGCGGTGAGGGTGAACTCCACGGCGAAGGCGATGGCGCGGACGGCATGACCGCCAATGATCGCTATCCCATTGGGTGCGGTTTCGTCGCGGAAGGAGAGCACCAGATGGGTGTGAACGTGGGGTGCGCCGTCCAGCCGGGAGATTGTGCTGTGACCGGAGAGGATTTCTAACGGCCGTCTGAAAACCAGCGGCTCCTGGCGAATCTGACGCTCAAAATCATAGGCGCTCAATGCCACCTCGGTCAGCCCGCCGAGCATCTCAAACGTGGCCGCCTGGATATGTTCGGCGGCGGCAATTTGGGCAAAGGCATCGTGAACGGCCGTGCCGTTCGTCAGTGTGCCCATAAAGACGCGCGTAGCTTGCGTGTTCACCTGAGCCAGCGAAACAGCCATAGCTACCTCCCCAAAAAACGGCTGGCCCCCTGCAAAATTAAAAGCTGGGCAATGCCCAAAATCATGGTTGCGCCGCGCGCAATCTGCTTTTCGGCGTCGGTGTGCGTGCCCGCGGTAATACCGGCGGCAACCCCCGCCTGGTGGCAAATGGTAATCACCTGGTCAATCATTGCCTGCACTTCCGGGTGGTTAGGGCCATCGGCAAAACCCATGTTCAGCGAGAGGTCGCGCGGACCAATCATCACCGCGTCCACATGGGGTTGGGCGATCATCTCGGGGAACTTCGGCAACAGGGCAGGGTCTTCAAACTGGGGGATGACCATTGTTTGCTCATTGGCAAAGGTGATGTAATCCGCCGCCGCGCCGCTGTAGGCCATGTAGCTGGAGGCGCGGGAGACGCCGACACCCCGTTTGCCAATGGGCGGGTATTTGACGGCATCTACCAACATCTTCACTTCGGCAGCGTCTCTCAGGTCTGGCATCATCACCCCCATCATGCCCGCGTCCAGATATTGCAGGACGAGTTTGGGGTCTTTGGGGCCAATGCGAATGAGGGGCGTCATCTGGGTGCGTTCGCAGGCGCGGACGACATTGAGCCGGGTCGAGCAACCCATGTTCGGCATCGAGCAGGTAGTAATCGCAGCCGGCCAAGCCAAATAGTTCAGCCAGTTGGGGATCATCTGAAGTGGCGATGACGCCAAATGCGGGTTGACCGGCCTTGAGTTTGGTTTTCAGGTGGTTTTCCTGGATGAACATGCTAAATGACTCCGGCCGATTTCAACTCCACCAGTTGGGCATCGGTTAACCCCAACATGCCCTTGTAAATTTCGTCGTTATGCTGCCCCAAGGTGGGGGGCGGCGAGAAGGTATCTTCGTGGGTGTCGGAGAGTTTGATCGGGTTGCCGGGCATACGCACCGATCCACCGAGGGGGTGGGCAACTTCGACGATCATGTTGCGGGCCAGCACTTGCGCCTCATTGACGGCTTGCTGCAAATTGTACACGGGAGCACAGGGGATACGGGCGGCGCGTAATTTCTCCAGCCAATACGCCTGGGTATTAGTGGACAGGATTTCATTGAGACGGCCGTTAATCAACTCCTTGTTCCGCAACCGGCCTGGCTGGTATTTGTGCTCTTCGGTGTTCAGGTCCTCGGCGGGCAGAAGGGTCATCAGCACATCCCAAAAGTTGTCGGCGATGATGGCAATAATGATGTAGCCATCGGCACAGGCAAACGTATCGTAGGGGACGTGGACAAAATGGCCGTTGCCCAGCTTGTCGGGAATAAGCCCGGAGAGGAAGTGCATGGTGGCCATGTAGTTGAGCAGGCTGATTTGGGCATCCAGCATGGAGATGTCTACGTGTTGCCCGCGCCCTGTTTGATAACGCGCTTGCAGGGCCGCCAGAACGCCAATCACGGCCGTTAGCCCGCCGGCCAGATCGCCAATAGGAATGCCGGAACGGGTGGGCGGGTTGCCGGGCTGTCCGGTAATGCTCATGCCGCCGCCCATTGCCTGCGCCACCATGTCGAAGGCGGTGTAATTTTTGGCGGGGCCTGTTTCGCCAAAACCTGTCACCGTGCATGTGATGATGCGCGGATTGATGCTGGAAAGATGGGTGTAGTCAATCTTGAGGCGTTCGGTGACACCGGCGCTGAAGTTGCTCAGGACCACATCGGCCGTCTGCACCAGTTCGTAAAAAAGTACCAGCCCTCGTTCAGATTTCAGGTCAAGTGTGACGCTCATTTTATTGCGGTTGAGGGTCATGAAGTAAGCGCCAAAGCCGTTGAGGCTGTTTTGTGGGTCTTTTTCCAGCAGGCGGCGGGTGCCTTCCCCCTTGCCGGGTGTCTCCACTTTGATCGTTTCCGCACCTAGGTCGGCCAGCATCATACCGGCGTAGGGGCCACTGAGCATGTGGGTAAGATCGAGGATGCGGACGCCTTGCAACGCTTTCATTGCACTCCTGGGGTTGGCCCATCGGCCGTCAAATTTTGTAAATAGGCCGCCACTTCCGCTTTGTCCAGCACGTCGCCGTATTTGCTGTCAATGTCGAACAGGTTGGCGGCGTGGGGGGCCGGGTGGCGGTCGCCGACGCATTGGCGGGGAACGATGACGCGAAAACCGTGCTGCATCCCGTCAACGGCCGTTGCCCGCACACAACCGCTGGTGGAACAACCAGTCAGAATCAAGGTGTCTACACCCAGGCTGGTGAGCATGGCCGCCAGCGATGTGCCAAAAAAGGCGCTGGCATATTGTTTGTTGATGATCACATCGTCTGGTGTGGGGGGCAGTTGGGGCACAATGTCGGCCAGCGGCTCGCCCTCCACCATGCGACGCAGCACCGGCACCTTTTGCACAAAAATGCCGCCGTCCAGCCCACTGCGGCTGTAAATGACGCGGGTGAAGATGACCGGCACGGCCGTTTGCCGCGCCAAATTAAGCAGGTCAACTGTTTCGGCAACGGCCGTGACCACATCTGGCGCGTACAATGGCGAACCAGGGGTGGTATAGGCATTGATAAAGTCCACAATCAACAGGGCGGGTTTATGGCCGAATCCGATATGGCCGTCAAAAACGCCCTGGTAGTTACAGTGTAGATCATTCATGGGTCACTGTTGGCCGCCAACGGCCGTTGGTTGACCATCGGTAGGTAACGGTCGGCCGTCTGCCATTTGCGCTGCTGCCAATTTCCAGGCGGCAAAAGCAAACGCGCCCTGGGCGAAGGTGTTCAACAACTGCTCCGTCCATTGCAGCGGAATCGTCTGGTCAGGAATGCGCGCCAGCCCACTGAGGATGAAGACGATGGCAATATAGGTCAGAAAGAGCCAGGCCAACTGTGTATGGCCCAATCGCCGCGCCTGCTGAATCAGCAGCACCACCAGCACCACATTGCTAATGGTCATCACCCCCAGCAAGATAAAACGCCATGTGTTCACGGTTGAATCAGGAAAACCGGTGAACAAAATGGCTACCAGCGTGAGACCCAACACAACACCGGGGCCAGGCCAGATGCGCCGCGGCCGTCTGCCGCCTATCGTTTCGCTCATAAACCAGACGGCAAAGGTGACCAGGGTAAAGCCGACGGCCATCCAGATAAACATCCCCTTGTCCATCCAGACAATGTTGGTTTGGGTGTTGCTCAGAGCCATCATCAGCTTCCAGGTGGCCTTGAGCAAGCCGCCAATGGTAATGAGCGCCCAACCAATCGTAGCCATTTGTCCCAAACGGCCGTCTACGCTGACCACCATGCGGCTAATGAAATACAGCCCAATAGAGGAAAAAATGACCGGAATGAAATCTTCCAGCGCCAGGGTGAGGGTGTATTCAGTCATAACGCCTCTTTAAAGAAAGATGACGGCCGACGAGAGACCTCAGCCCCCTGTCAGCCGTACCGTCACGCCAGGAACTTCCGTGCCGTCCACACATTCGCCACGCTAAAAATGAGTTCGCCAATGGCGCTAATGTAAAACCGGTCGCCAATGCCCGCGCCGGCAAAAAGAAACATGAGAATTGACCCCACCGCCAGCCATTTCCAGCCTGTGTGCCGCCAGAGGGAAAGGCCAGCGCCAATGAGGAAGATGATGGTGAGCAGGGAAGGGATAGGTGGCCCTTTCAAGCCGCCTTCATTGACATAACGCAAAACATCCAGCACCAGGCGCGAATGAAGTTCCAGAGAGAGAATATCTTGATAAACCCCAAACGCGATAAGCAGCGTGGCAAAGAGGCAAACAATGATGTGATTTGTTCGGCTTTGCGCCCAGCCCACCCCTGCATGGCGTAAAACCCCAAAGCCGAAGATGATCATAACCGGTGTCACCAATCCGTGAATCATAAACCGGCCGGCGTTTAGCGCCTGCAACAGAGTGCCCTCGCCCAAAAAACGGCCGAGCAAAATAACCAGCACATCATACGTCAGACCAGCTAACACAATGAACAGCAGCAGCGCGTAGGACAGGCGCTTGCTCCTGTAAACTGTCCACGACTGCCAGGTCAGCCAGGCAAACAGAGCCAAAAAAACAAGATAGAGTGCAGTTAACATCTTTGGAATCCGAAGAGGATAATCGGGTAATTGATAACTACCCAACTACCCAATTACTTCATTAGCTTACTTCTGTATAAAGCGGCCGTTCGTTGACATGAATTTGGTATATTGTTACAATGTTATAACATTTAATGAAACCCGTCAAACATTCATCAAAAGGATTTTGCCATGACCGACGCCCTGGGTTATCGCCATAAATTCGGAGTCATTGTCCCCAGCACCAATACCATTGTGGAGCCAGATTTTTACCGCATGACTGTGCCCGGCGTTACGCCACACATTTCCCGCATTCACATCCGCGACCAGAACCTGAGCAGCGACGAGGCGTTTGAGAATTTGCTGAAACAAATTCGGGTAGAAATTCAATATGCCGTTGAACGGGTGATAACGGCCGAGCCTGATTACATGGTCATGGGTATGAGCGCGGAAACCTTCTGGGACGGGGTAGAGGGGAACCGACAGTTTACCAAAATGATCTCTGATTGGGCGGGGGGGCTGCGCGTGGCTACCGGCGCGGAAGCATGCGAACGCGCTTTGAAACTGTTTGGCGTAAAACGCATTGGGGTGGTAACACCTTACCAGCCCATTGGCGACAAAAACGTTGTCCGCTTTTTCAACGATATTGGCTTTGACGTGACGGCCGTCAAGGGGTTGCGCTGCCCTACCGCCATCGCTATCGCCCATGTCTCAGAAAATGAGCTGCGCCAGGCCCTTATTGAGGTGAACAAGGACGCCGATGCTCTAGTGCAGGTTGGCACCAACCTGAGCATGGTGGGGCTGGCTGACGAGGCCGAACGCTGGTTGGGCAAACCGGTCATCGCTATTAACGCCGCCACCTGGTGGATGGCCTTGCGCGACAATGGCGTTCATGAGAAGGTGTACGGGGCGGGGCGGCTCTTGCGTGAGTTTTGATCCACAGATTATCCCTGAATCTCCACCACCGGCTGTACCCGATTCCGAACAGCGATGGCCCAGGCGGCTAATATGAAACTGAGCAGGCCAAAGAGGACAAACGGCCCTGATTCCGCCCAATTGTCAAACAGCCAGCCGCCGATTTTGCTGGCTGTCAAAATCCCAATTGCGCCACATAAGCCAAAAAAGCCAATGACCGAGCCGCGAATGTGGCTGGGGGCCTGCTGCTGAATCAAGACCTGGGTGGCGATGACCGTGCCAATGTTGCCGGCCCCGGCCACAATCACGGCTGCCAGCATCGCCCCGCTAAAAGGATCATCAACCAGGAACAGGGAGCAGTAGCCCAGGCCGGAAATGAGGTTGGTGAGAGCGACGGCCGTTGCCCGGTTCATTCGATCTACCAAAACGCCAAAAACGGGCGCAGCGACAAAGGCGGCTGCCTGAGAGATGCCCACAATAATACTGGCTCGCGCCAGGGCGTCGGCCGCGTTCATACCAGTGGTGACGCCATACTTGTTGATCCATAACGCCAGAAACGTGCCCACAATAGCCAAGTCCCCCCGCGAGACAAAACCGGCCCCATACCCCAACAGCACCCCCGGATCACGGGCCGCCTTGACCCCTTCGCTCAACAACTCAAAGAAGCGCTCGGGCTGATTGCGCTGGCGGATGCCCCGCCCTTTTAGCCCCAGCCAGAGCAGCAGAGCCACCAAAACGGCTAACCCGGCGGCAACGTAATAAGTCGCCTGGCCTGCCTGCACCGGGTCCATGCCTCTTTGGGTGAACCAGTTGGGCAGACGGAGCAGGAGGAAGACGGCCGTCATCGCCCCCAGCCCATTCATCACCCCTTGAATACCATTTGCCTTGCCCCTGTCCCGGTTCACCACATAATCGGCAATAACGGTGGAGAGCATACTGGTAGCCCCGGCCGCGCCTACCGCAAAAAACATGCGGAAAAAGACAAGCTGCCAGACGCTGCCCGCCTGCGCCATTAATGCGTAACCGATGCCAACAATCACAAAGCTGGCGGTGAAGATGAGCCGCCGCCCCACTTTGTCCGACAGGCTGCCCGCCAGCCCAATGGCAAAGATGATCACAATCTCATGCCAGAAGAGGACGGTGCCGGTAACGCTGTCCTGCTCGGCCAACGGCACGTTGAGAAGTTCCGTCAGCAGGTAAGGCTGCAAGACGTTGACAAAACTGAGCAAGCAGATGGTGGCAAAGGCGGAAAAATAGAAGGTGATGATATTCCGCCGTGTCACCCCGCTGGTTAGTTCCACACCGCCGAAGACAATGCTGGATGTGCTGCCTGTCATGCGTAGCTCCTTTTTTGATTGATTGCCGACGGCCGTCCGCGATGGTTGATTACTGTCCGCCATTAAATTCTCTCCTCCAACATACTGGCCCGCAGCAAGTAGGCCCGCGCCCTGGCCGGATTGACGGCCGTTTCCGCCAGCCATTGATTGCGCTGAAGCCGCGCCTCTGCGGTAGCCATCACCATATTGTTGTACTGCTGATCGCTGTAAAGCTGCACCGATTCAACCGCATAGCTGCGCCGCTCATGTGTGTAATCGTCCAGAATCCCGTCCGCCTCCCCTTGCCAGATACGCGCCAGCTTTTCGGCCAGGTTGGCCGCATCGTGAATACCGCTGTTCATCCCCATCCCGCCAGAGGGATTGTTGTTGTGCGCCGCATCACCCAACAGAATGGCCCGCCCCACGCGAAAGGTATCGGCCACCCGCTGGTGGACGCGGTACAGTTGGGTTGTCTTGATGTGGTATGGCGGCGTTTCGCCAAAAAAGTTTTGAATACGCGCCCGTAGGTTTGTTTCCTGCATGGCAAATACTTCTTCCTCGTCATCCGTCATGCGAAAGACAACCCGCACAATATCCGGCAAATTCAGGATGATCACCCATTCTTGCGGGTCAAAGATGTAACAAACCTGGGCCGCGCCGGGCAGCAGGTCGCCGGTGTTCAGGTCGCTGCCAATGAGCAGAAATCGGTCTTCATACGTTTTGCCTTGAAAGCCAATGCCCAACTGCTTGCGAACGGTGCTGTGCGAACCATCTGCGCCGAAAAGATAAGCGCCCTGGCGGGTGACGATGCCATTGGCCGTCTCGAAGCGAGCGGTAACGTATGGGCCGTCGTCGGTGAAATCGAGCAGCTTGTGGCCCATATACACCTTTGCGGAGGCGGCCGCTTCCAGAGCAGGTTTGAGTACGCGGGTGGCGATATGCTGCGGGCATTGCAGGCGGAATGGGTACGGGGTGTCCTGGGCAATGGCCGCGTAGTTGAAATCGGCCACCAACTGCCGGGGTTGGCGTTCCCAATATTGCAGCCGGTCTACCTTGTAGCCATGCGCCAGAACCGCATCCACCACTCCCCACTTTTGGAATAGTTCTAATGTTTTGGGATGGAAGGTGCTGGCGCGAATCTGGGTATTCAATTCGGCGTCGGCTTCAAATAGTTCAACCGGCACTCCGGCCCGCGCCAGTGCCAACCCCAACGAAAGCCCAACAGGGCCGGCGCCGATGATGAGGATCGGCGGGGAGGAGTGACGGCCGTCAGCCGCCGTCAAGAGTCACGCTCCCCCGCGTGTAAAATACGCACCAGCCGCTCCCGCATGGGCACGCCCAACATACGGTCTGCCAGGATATTGGCCGGGTCCTTCTCGACAATGGTGCGCCGGACGAGTTCATCACGCGCTTTGAGTGCGTTACGTTTCTCCGGGGCCACAGGGGCGGCATGATTGACCAGCGCTACCCAATGGCGCACATAGTCCAGCATGAGTGGCTCGACGGCCGTTTGGAAATCGGCGAAGGGCAGCAGGCCACAAATGGCAATGGGCGAAAGGGTGGAACGGGTGTAAAGATGGACGGGGTTGAAGGTTTTATATGCCGGGTTGCGGCGCAGCGCCACCCATTTTTCGTTGAGCGCCTCATGGTACTGGTCGAGGTGTTCCGGGTGGGATACAGCGTCGTAGCGCGGCAAGTAATCCACATAGCAGAAAACGTCCGGCGCGGTGCCCAGCGCCAGGCCGAGGTGCGGCACGTCAATTTCCTCGTTCACCCAACAGGTCAGGTGCATATTGGTAAAGCCGGTCTCTGGTTTGCCAATCCAGGAACGCACAATCCAATCTATGGGGCTTTTGTCTCCGGTGTAGGTGTGCATATTGCCAACGATGTTGCCTGCCAAATCGGGGATATGCTCAATATCCTGGCACGTCAAATCCTCGCGCAGACTTAACCCATCGCGGATAATGCGCCACGCCTGTTCGCGCACGTCTAGCAGGTAGTTAAACGTTTCGGTGTTGTTGACCGGTGCGCGAGAATCGAGTACGTCGGCCAGATGTTGGGTGGTGTCGCTCATGTTTTCTCCTTTATGACGGCGAATGGCACACCGTCTGTGGTCAGGTAATAAGCGGCCCTGCCAGCCGCCAGGGCCGGCCATCCACCACATTGGTGCGGTGGGAGACGAAGCGATTGGCAGCGGCGGCCGGGTGCAGGGAAGCCAGAGTTAGCGTAGATTGGGCGCGGGTGATCACCGGGACATTGATATTGCCGTCAAACGGCCGATTTTTCCACTCTGTCCACAACGTAAAATCTTCGGTGATGGCGTAAATGCCACTTTCGGCGCGGTCGGCGACCAGGACGTTCAGCCGGTTTTCGGCGGCTCGTTCGGGAAAACCCAGGGCGCTCTCCCACGGCTCTAAAATGGTGGTGGATACGGCCGTTATTGAGACGTTTTGCAGGGCAGCCAGGCGGAATGTTTCCGGGTAAATGGCGTCGTTGCCAACGACAAGGGCCACTCGCGCCCAGGGGGTGTCTACGACGGAAAGAGATTGCCCCAGTTCGCTGACCCAGGGGTGGCGCGCTGTATGATGAAGCTGTGCCTGCCTGAGTAAGACGCCGGCCCGGTTGAGCAGCAGCCCGTTGTGCTGCCAGCCCTGCCCCCCGCGCTCAAC
>CAYXUZ010000162.1:13786-14522 GCA_964467705.1 uncultured Ardenticatenaceae bacterium
CGTAAAAGCGATGTAACAGTCATCCGGTGCAGTGGCGAGAAGATGCTGAAGTGCGGCCAGCGTTTGCGCCGATTGCCCGGCGGCGGCCGCAGGGTCGGCGGCACGGCCGTAAGGCAATGGAAACAGCTCTGGCAGGACGATCAGTTTGGCCTGTTGTTGAATGGCCTGAGCGACAGCTTCCAGGCCATCCTCTAACCCTTGCGGCTGGATGACAGCGCCCAGAATGGTATCGGCTCCGGGAACGGCCGTAGCCGGGACCGGTTCTTCCCCAAGAGGACGGTACAGTTCGGGGCGGCGGGAAAGCAAGATATCGGTGCCATCGGGCCGCGTTTTATTTTCAGCCTGGTGTAGATCAATCTCTGCCAGGACAACCGCTTCCCCCTGGCGAGGCGCTTTGGCCAGAACTGTGCCGTCTGGGGCAACAATCTGGCTTTCGCCAGCCCCCTCCAGGAAAGAAGGGTCTATCTTAAGCCGGGCGGCAATTGCTTCGCGCAGTGATTCGGGTACGAGAGAACCAACTTTGTTAGCGGCCACGACAAAAACCTTGTTTTCGGCCGCCCGCACGGGGATGTGCAGCGAGGCTTCGTCGTGGGCAAAAGAGTTCAGGCTGTTGAGCAGCAATTGGGGGCGGCGTACCGCTAATGCCCGCGCCACTTCGGGAATCAAGCCATCCATACAGGCGTACATACCCATCTGGCCAACGGCCGTGTCTAAAACAGGGGCAATTTCGGTGGCC
>CAYXUZ010000163.1:0-1178 GCA_964467705.1 uncultured Ardenticatenaceae bacterium
AAACGGGGGAAAAAGAGGCGGCGTTGCGCTATTTAACGGCCGTGACCACCCACCCCTACTTCGTCCCCCCCTTGCCGCGCCGCACCCGCGACAAAGCCACTCGCCTGCTGGCCGAACTAGAAGCCGCCCTGCCCGCCGAAACCGTCGCCCAAACCAAACGGCGCGCCGGTCAATTCACCCTGGCCGCCATCAGCCAGGAACTCCTGCAACTACCTCAACTTACCTGAGCAGCTAATCCGGCCCCACATTGCACAGATTAGGATATACAATCTGTGGATTATTGAAGGAGTTCCTATGGGCAGTAGTGCATCACAAAGGGCGAAAATTCATAATTCATCCTTCATAATTCCCACAGGAGAGTGAACGCATGACCACACAACGCCTTGGCAAGTATGCCTGTTTGGAAATTGAACGGCGCTATTTGTTAAAAACCATTCCCGGCAATTTGGCAGCAGATGGCGACGGCTGGCTCATTACTGATCATTATTTCCCGCAGACACGGCTGCGCTTACGGCATATGCAATCTGTCTCTGGGGGTGAGAACATCTACAAACTGACGCAAAAGTACCGCACCGAAACCCAAGATGCCGATGAGACAACGATCACAAATGTCTACCTGACGGATGTGGAGTATCACTTTTTCAAGACTTTAGACGCGCAGATTCTCCGGAAAAAACGCTATACCTACCGCGCAGAAGAACGCAATTTCAGCATTGATGTTTTTGACGGCCGTCATCAAGGTCTGATACTGGCGGAAGTAGAATTTGAGTCAAAGTCGGAGTTAGCCGACTTTGTGTTACCCTCGTTTGCGCTCAGAGATGTAACGGCCGTTCCCTTTTTTACCGGCGGCCGTTTGGTGACAATGACGGATGAGGAGTTTCGGCGAGGGCTGTTGGCATACGCATAAAAGGGGTGGTTGTCACCCCTTTACGCCAATGTTAAACTTGCTCTATGTCCCAGGCACTTTACCGCAAATGGCGGCCACAAACCTTCGCCGATGTCATCGGCCAGGAACATATCACCCGCACCCTGCAAAACAGCGTGGCGGCAGATCGGGTGGGGCACGCCTACCTCTTCTGTGGGCCACGCGGCACAGGCAAGACCACCTCGGCGCGGCTGCTGGCGAAGGCAGTGAACTGCTTACATGAAGACCCGGCGCAACGGCCGTGTGGTCAATG
>CAYXUZ010000163.1:1188-10959 GCA_964467705.1 uncultured Ardenticatenaceae bacterium
GCATTTGCCAATCGGTGGCCGACGGCCGTTTCCTCGACCTGATTGAAATTGACGCCGCCTCGAATACCGGCGTGGATGACATTCGGGATTTGCGGGATAAGATCAACTTTGCCCCCAGCGACGGCCGTTTCAAGGTGTACATCATTGATGAAGTGCATATGCTTTCCACTGCCGCCTTCAACGCCTTGCTGAAAACGCTGGAAGAGCCGCCGCCGCACGTCAAGTTTGTGCTGGCCACCACCGAAGAACACAAAGTTCCGGTGACCATCAAATCTCGCTGCCAGCCGTTCAATTTCCGCCTGCTCACCGAAGCGGAAATCACTGCCCGTCTGCAATGGCTGGCCGCACAAGAAGCGTTCACCATCGAACCAGAAGCATTGACGATGATCGCCCGGCAAGGGGCGGGCAGTTTGCGTGATGCGGAAAGCCTGTTGGATCAACTGGTGGTCGCGCCGGGTGATGTGATTACCGCCGAACGTACCCAGAGCGTGCTAGGCGTGGCCTCGAACACGGCCGTGATGGAACTGGTAAACGCCTGGCTCAACCGGGACGGGGCCGGTGGGTTGGCGCTGATTCACCAGGCGCTTGGCGCGGGCACAGACGCCCGCCAGTTTTGCCGCCAGATGGTGGCCTATCTGCGCCAGCTTTTGCTGCTGCAAGCTGCTGGAGCCGAAATTCCGCTGGAGATAACCGCAGAGGAAAAAGCGGTTATGCTGTCCCAGGCGCAGCGCGCGCCGCGACAGGGGCTTATTGAAGCCGTCAAAAAATTCAACGAGGCCGCTCTGACGCCCGCGGCAAGCTGGCAACCACAACTGCCGCTGGAACTGGCCTTTATTGAACTATTGCCCGGAGAAGCAACACCAGCGGTGACCATTGTCCAACCAGCCACAGTTTCCGCGCCAACACCGGTAACGGTGACGCCCGATAAGATGTCGCCTGCCCAAACGGCCCCCGCCCTCTTGCCAACCGATGCACCGCCAATTACAACGGCCAAACCATCACAGAGCAAGGCCACGGCAACAGCCGCCTCCCCTCTCACCCTGGTCACCATCCAATCCCATTGGCGGGAGATGGTCAATCGTGCCGGGGTCGAAAACAAGAACCTGCCCGCCTTGCTGAATATGGGCAAACCATTGGCGGTGGAGGGGAATACGGCCGTGATCGGCTTCGATTACCCTATCTTCAAAATGAAATTCGACGACACGCGCGGCGCGGCCCAGCTATTGGGAACCATCCTCAGCGACATGACCGGACAGCCTTGTCTCATCCGCTCGGTTAACACCAGCGATTATACCGTTACCATTGATAAAAAAGATTTTACCGCCCTGGCCGATGAATTAGGCGGGGTGGTGAGCGAGGAATAACCCATAAATCGGTAATCGGTAATCCGTCTTCGACCGTAGTCCGTCTTCAGATCATGGTTTACGGATTACGGACACAAAAAGGAGAGAATATGTCTAAACGTTCATTCAGCCGCCGCAGTTCAACTGCCAAAAAGGGAGGCGGCAAGCCAAAAACCAACAATCCGAATGCTATGCTGGCCCAGGTGCAGCAAATGCAAGCGGAGATGGCCGCTGCACAAGCAAACCTGGAAAATGAATTTATTACCGTCACGGCCGGCGGTGGGGCCATCAGCATCGTCATTTCCGGCCACCAACGGGTACAATCCATCCAGATTGACCCCGACCTGCTGCAACCGTCCGAAGTGGAGATGCTGCAAGACATGCTCACAGCGGCCGTCAACTCGGCCATCGAGCAATCACAGGCCATGTCTGCCCAGAAAATGGAGGGCATCACTGGTGGCCTGGGTGGTGGTCTAGAAGATATGTTGAGTGGGCTGGGGCTTGGTTAATCGTCAATTGTCAATTGATTATTAACAATTGACAATTACCTGGAAGGTAGTGGTGGCAAACGCACTTCCCAAACCGGTACAAAAGTTGATCAATGAATTTGCCCGGCTGCCGGGCATCGGCCCCAAGTCGGCGGCGCGGCTGACCTTTTACCTGCTGCGGGTGGGGGATGAGCAGGCATTGGAACTGGCCGACGCTCTGCGCGACCTGGTGGAACGCACCCGTTTCTGTTCACTTTGTTTCAATATCACCGAAGCTGACCCCTGCGAGTTGTGCAGTGACCCGAACCGGGATGACCGGCTGTTGTGTGTGGTGGAAGAGCCGCTGGATGTATTGGCGATTGAGCGGTCGCGGGCGTTTCACGGCCGTTACCACGTCTTGCATGGGGCTATTTCCCCGGTCGAAGGGGTTGGCCCCGAAGATTTGCGCATCGAGGAACTGCTGGCGCGGGTGGCTCAAAACGGCTTTCAGGAAATTATTTTGGCGACCAATCCCACGCTGGAAGGGGAATCCACCGCCCTCTACCTCCAGCGGCGGCTGGGAGACGCCGTCCCCAAACTCACCCGCCTGGCGCGTGGCCTGCCCGTCGGCGGCGACCTGGAATACACCGACGAAATCACACTGGGACGCGCTTTGGAAGGGCGGCAAGAGCTTTAAGTTTGGTTGCATGGGCACGGCCGTTGTGCTAATATCCGCGCTCGTCATTGCGGCGTCGCCAAGTGGTAAGGCAGCGGACTTTGAATCCGCCATTCGCACGTTCGAATCGTGCCGCCGCAGCTAGAGGGAAACACCCTGTGCAAAGAGGCTATATGCGGTGTATAGCCTTTTTTTGTTCCTTGAATTTGCGCCAAATTGACTCTTACCTTGATGCACACGCGCCGTTTTGGGGTAGTAGGTGAATATGCTCACTTGCAATCGCTGCTTGAAGACTAAAGAAGAGAATGAATTTAACTGGCGGTGGAGGGCTTCAGGTATCAGACAAAGAGCTTGTCGTGAGTGTCAAAAGATTCAGAAAAATGATTGGTATGCCAGAAATAAAGAAGTCCACAAGAAAAAAGTCCTTAAAACAAAACAGCGGATAAGAGCCGAAAGTCGGCAATTTGTTGAAAACTATCTTTCCATCCATCCTTGTGTTGATTGTGGTGAATCGGACCCTTCAGTTTTAGAATTTGACCATGTAAGAGGTATAAAAAAGTATACCATATCGGATATGTTGAGAAATGGGCATGGGGTTCGCTCAATTGAAAAAGAGATAGGAAAGTGTGAAGTGCGTTGTGCCAACTGCCATCGTAAAAAGCACAAGAAAGAAGGATGGATGGCGGGGCGAAAGCATCATCCTGAATAAAGAGTTAAAAATGGAGGAAGTGTGTCTTTAGCTATTGTCCTGCTCGCGGCCGGGCAGGGAACACGAATGAATTCCAAATATCAGAAGATATTGCATGAGGTGGGTGGCAAGCCCATGGTGCAGCATGTTTTTGAGGCAGCGGGGTGCGGGCGCTGCTGGGGGAACGGGCTGCGTATGTGGTGCAGGCGGAACAGTTGGGCACGGGCCATGCGACGATGATGGCCGAGGCGTTATTGAAGGGGCAGGCGATGCAGGTGATTGTGACCTATGGTGACATGCCCCTGCTGCGGGCGGAGACGCTGCGGCGGCTGGCGACGATGCAGGCGGAAACCATCGCCACCATTACCATGCTCACCGTGTTGGGTGATGCGGCCAGTGCTTTTGGCCGCATTGTGCGTGGCGAGGATGGCTCCGTGCGGGAAATTGTGGAGGTGGCCGAAGCCAAAAGAAGGCCAGACAGTGAGGCTCTGCTCAATACCCGCGAGCAGAATGTGGGCGTTTACTGCTTTGACGCCGACTTTCTGTGGAGTAACATCCATGAGCTTCCAGCGCGGCAGGCACGGAGCGGGACGGAGTATTATTTGACGGATTTGATTGACACGGCCGTGCGCCAAAACTTGCGCGTGGAAGCAGTGATCACCGATGTCCCGGATGAGGGGTTGGGGGCCGGTACACGGGCGGAACTGGTGGCCGTGGAGAAGGCATTCCGCCGCCGCGCCAATGCGTATTGGCTGGCACATGGCGTGACGCTCATTGACCCGGACAGCACCTACATTGATCCCGATGTACAGATTGGGCAAGATACGATTATCTGGCCGAACAGTTATTTGCAGGGCAAGACGGCCGTGGGCGCAGATTGTGTCATCGGCCCCAACACCATTTTGCGGGATGCGCGTGTGGACGATGGCTGCCGGGTGGAGATGGCGCTGGTGGTGAAGACGGAGGTGGCGGCGGGTACGGCCGTCACGCCTTTCTCGGTAATAAGCAATCCATAATCGGTAATCAGGATGGCAGAAATGATCAGTGAAAAGCAGCGAGAGGCATTGATTCAGGCGGCGGTGGCGGTGCGAACACAGGCATATGCGCCTTATTCAAATTACAAGGTGGGGGCGGCATTGCTGGCGGCGGACGGCCGTATCTTCACTGGCGTCAACGTAGAGAATGCATCTTATGGGCTGACGATTTGCGCCGAGCGCACGGCCGTGTTTAAAGCCGTTTCTGAAGGCTGCCGTGAATTTGTGGCTGTGGCCGTAGCGACAGAAAATGCCGGTTCGCCCTGTGGGGCCTGCCGCCAGGTATTGGCGGAATTTGCCGGGGATGTGCCGGTGTGGCTGGTGAATGCAAAGGGTCACGGCCGTGCTACTACCCTCTATGCCTTGTTACCCGACCACTTCGGCCCGGAGCATTTGCCATAACCGGCTCACGTTTTAGGAAAGATGACACTTTTCCCCCCAACAAATGACAACTGATACATGACAGACACGGCCGTGCCTGTCTAATCTATGAGCGGATGTCTCCTCTCACTGCATCCGCGTCTCTTCCCAAAAGAGCATCCAGCTTACCAAATCCCCTATTTTGACAAGGAGAAAAGATCATGCTCAACAAAGTGGCCGATTTAGCCGGGCCGGGCATCGGTAATTACGATGATTTGTGGCACGTTCTGCCGAACGATTACCATTCCTTGCTCTCGCCCAAAGAGACCCAACAGGCGATTTTCGCCGCCAAACAATATATTGAAGAGAACCTGTGCAAAGAGCTAAACCTGATGATGGTGACGGTGCCGCTGATTGTGGATGTGGACAGCGGTGTCAACGATTACCTGGATCGGGACGGCTCGCGCACCCCGGTGCGTTTCCATATCAGCAATGATTACGACAAACACCCGGTAGACGCCGAAGTGGTGCAGGCGGCCACGAAGTGGAAGCGCATGGCCTTGAAGCAGTTTGATATGAAACCGGGCGAAGGGTTAATCACCGACATGCGCGCCGTGCGCAAGGATTATTTTCTGGATCATGACCACAGCGCGTATGTGGATCAATGGGATTGGGAGCGAGCGATTACGGAAGACCAGCGCAATTTAGAATTTTTAACGGCCGTCGTCACCCGCATCTGGAAAGTGATCAAAGGCGCCGAAAGCTATGTGCAGGGTATGTTCCCCAAGTTGCGCGATGATCGCTACCCCAATCTGCCCGAAGAACTCACCTTTCTGCACGCCGAAGACATTCTGGACATGTACCCCAACCTGCCGCGCAAACAGCGGGAAACGGCCGTGCTGCAAGAATACCCCGCCGTCTTCATTTATGGCATCGGCTGGACGCTGCGCGATGGCTACCCCCACGAAATGCGCGCCGCCGATTATGATGATTGGGTGACGCCAACGGTCTCGGACGACGGGCGTCCTATGCATGGTTTAAACGGCGACATCCTGGTCTGGAATCCGGTCACGCGCCGCCGCCATGAGCTTTCTTCCATGGGCGTTCGCGTGAACAAACGCACCCTGGTGCAGCAGCTAGAAATGACCGGGCAGCTTCACTTCTTGAACCTGCCCTACCATAAAGCGATATTGAACGACGAGATTCCATTGAGCATCGGCGGCGGCATTGGGCAGGCGCGCACCCTGATGCAACTGCTGCGCAAAGCCCACCTGGGCGAAGTCAGCGTCACCGTGTGGCCCAAGATTCTGAAGGAGATGGGGGCGAAGAAGAATATCTTTGTGCTGGAATAAGGGTGTGGCGTAGAATAGCCTCCATCAGACATCCGATTTCGGCAACCGACGTTTGCTTGAGAAATCGGATGTCTTAAGAAATCGGATATCTGAGAGGCCCTATGTCTAACGATGCCCCCACCCAACGTTTTTCCAACCGTGTAGACCACTATGTAAAATACCGGCCTGGTTACCCAACGGCCGTCCTCACCAACCTGCGCGATGAATGGGGATTGACGAGGACGGCCGTCCTCGCCGACATTGGCTCCGGTACCGGCCTGCTCACCCGCCTCTTTCTGGACAATGGCAACCCCGTCTACGGCGTAGAACCAAACGCCGAAATGCGAGCGGCAGGCGAGACGTTTCTGGCCGACTACCCCCATTTCACCAGCATCAACGGCACGGCCGAAGCCACCACCCTGCCCAACCACAGCGTAGATTTTATCGTCGCCGGGCAAGCCGCCCACTGGTTTGATCCTGTGTCTACCCGCGCCGAGTGGCAGCGCATCCTCAAGCCGGGCGGGAGGATCGCTCTGGTCTGGAATACACGGCATGTAGATGGCTCCGCGTTTATGCAGGCGTATGAACGGATTCTGGTGACATTTGCGCGGGATGACACGGGACGGCCGCGCCGCGAAGGCGGCCACGAACGAGGGCCAGAGTATATTTTGGGCGACCATTATGCCTATCGTGCGTTCGTGAATGCCCAACAATTTGATTATGCCGGACTGGAAGGACGCACCCTTTCCTCTTCGATGATGCCCCTGGCCGGGCATCCCCAGTATGAGCCGATGCTGGCTGCCTTGCGCCAGTTGTTTGACGAGAATCAGGCGGACGGCCGTGTCACCGTCCTCTACACCACCGAGCTGTACATCTCCACGCTTGATTAACTCTCCCGTCGCCTGCGTATAAGAAACGAGGTGGTGTTATGGGTGAGTTTGAGATTATGTGTTACGAAGGGCAGACGATGGTGATTGGCACCTTCTACTGCCCACCAACCCATCCCCGTTTTCAAGATACCGGGCCGATTGGTGGCTATACCATCGTTTTTCCGCGCACCAGCGTAACGATTACACACGACGGCCGTGCGCCCATCGTCGCCGATCCCAATGTGGTCATGTTTTACAACCAGGGCCAGCTCTACCGGCGGGGCAAAATTTCCGAGCAAGGGGATTTGTGTGACTGGTTTGGTTTTGGGCAAACGGCCGTCATTGAAGCCATTCGCGCCCATGACCCCGCCGTTGACGAACGCTGGCTTTCCCCGTTTTGTTTCACACATGGCCCGGCGGCTTCCGCCATTTATATGCAGCAGCGGTTACTCGTCCATTACCTCAACCAGACGGCCGTGCCTGACCGTTTGTATGTGGAAGAGAAGGCGTTTGCTATTTTACAGCAGGTTATTACGCACGCTTATGCGACACGGCCGTGCCGCGTACCAAAAGATAATCACACCACCCGGCAACACCGAGAACTGGCGCAGGCCGTCAAGGAACTGCTGGCCCACCGTTTTGCCGAACCGCTGTCGCTGGCACAAATTGCGACGGCCGTCTATGCCTCCCCCTATCACCTTAGCCGTGTCTTCCGCCAGCAAACCGGCCACACCATCCACCACTACCTCAACCAGCTTCGCCTGCGGGCGGCTCTGGCTCATGTGGCCGAACCCGGCGCGAATCTGACCGACCTGGGCTTGCAGCTTGGGTATGCCAGCCACAGCCACTTCACACTGGCCTTTCGCCGCGCTTTTGGCACGGCCCCCTCTCATTTTCGCCAGACAATGAATAGTGAAATGAGCAAGATTTTGACAGCGTAACGGCCGTCCCTGCCCTATCCTCCAACCATCTGATAACCGGATGCGGTACGGCCGTGTCCACTTTACACACCTTGATGGAGGATACAATGTTTGCACGACGCTTTACTTTTTTTCTTTTATTGGCCGGCGCGGTGTTCCTGCTATTTGCAGTAGCGGCCGTAGCCGACAGTCCATTGTTTGGGCCGCACACGGTCATCATTCATCAGTTTGATGGCGAACAGGTGGGGGATGGTTTTGGCTGGGTGGGCACAGATTTGGGCGACCTGACCGGCGATGGTATCCATGAACTGTTGATTCCCGCGCCCTTTTTTGCCGATGCTAACGGATTCCCCATCGGCAAATTCTACGTCTACTCCGGCAGCGATGGCGCACTGCTACACAGCGAGGCCGGGCAGGGCTACCTGGGTTACAGCGCGGCCAGGGCCGGGGATGTGAATGCCGACGGGGTAGCTGACTACATTGTCAGTGCGCCTATTGGCCGTTATGCCAACGTCTATTCGGGCGCAGACCATACCATTTTACTGACGTTTAACGCCGGGCCGGGTGAGTTCTTTGGGGCCAGTGTGACGGGAGCGGGGGATGTGAACGGCGACGGCCGTGCCGACCTGCTCGTCGGCGCGCAAAATGCCAGCTACAGTTTCACCAATGCGGGCCGGGTTTACCTGTATTCGGGGCTGGATGGCTCATTGCTATGGACGGCCGATGGGCCGTCGGCTCTTGCGCGGTTGGGCAGCGGCGCAGGACTGGTGGGGGATGTGAATGGGGATAATGTGCCCGATTCAGTGGTGGGGGCAATGGGCGTGGCACAGGCGTTTGTCCTCTCCGGCGTGGATGGCAATGTCATTCACACGCTATCCCCAGAACGGCCGGCCGACGCGGCCGTGTTTGGGCAGTTCTTCGCCTCCGGCGCTGGTGACCACAATGCGGACGGTATTCCCGATGTCTTCGTAGCCGATTATGCAGCGACGGTGGACGGTGTACCGGGCACGGGCAATGCCTTTGTCTTTTCGGGGGCAGATGGTGCAATTTTAGAGGCAATGGACGGCCGTGAACCGGGCGGCGGTTTTGGGCCAGGGCGGGCTTTTGAGGATATTGATGGCGATGGTTACGGTGATCTGGTCATCGGCTCGTGGACATCCAGCCAGCGTGTACCGTCAGGCGGCAAGGTAGAAGTCTTTAGTGGGCGTGGGCCACGCCGGGCGGTGCTGGTGCAGAAGATCATTGGCAATATCAGCGGCGACAGCCTGGGCGTGGACGCGCTGCCGGTGGGGGATTTGAATGGGGATGGGTTGGTAGATTTTATGGCGACGGCCGTTGGCAACAACTTTAGCGGTACAGATGTCGGCCATGTCTACATTGTGGCCGGTGATCCTTTCCCACCGGGGAAGTAAATGGTGTAGAAGGTGCGTCGCACTTTCAAGTGCGACGCACCTTTCAAGCCGGGAAGGCCCAGCGCAGGAAATGAGGGAGTGCCTGCGCCCAGGTGTCATAGTTGTGGCGGCCACCGGGCATTTCTATGTAGACCAGTTCTTTTCCACGCCGGTAGCCAAGTTTTTCCAGTTCGTCCATTAGCTCCATAGTGTCCTGGATGGCGTCTATCACGCCATTCTGGTCGCGGTCTTCAAATTCGTCCTGGGTGGCGGCCTCAAACCAGAAACGCTGTCCGGCCCGTTTTGGCCCCTGCCGCACCTGGCTGTGGGCAATGCGCACACCTGGTTCACTATTCGTTTCATCATCGGCGGCTGTCCACCAAAAAGAACCGGACATGACGCCGACAATACCAAAGGCATCGGGGAAGTTCCAGGCAATGTCGAACGCGGAGAGGCCACCGAGCGATGCGCCGAGTATGGCTGTATCAGCAGCGCGTTCGCTTACGCGGAAGTTTTGGCGTATGAAGGGGAGTAGTTCTTCTATGACGAAGAGGGTATACAGTGCCGCCCTGCTGCCCAGTCCACGCGCATTGGGGGCAACGGCCGTGTCGAGTGAGGAAATGACGCGGCGTTGTAGTTTGCTGTTGAAATCGAAGATATAGCAATTGGCGTACATATTGCCAAAACATGAC
>CAYXUZ010000163.1:10969-14487 GCA_964467705.1 uncultured Ardenticatenaceae bacterium
GGGGCAACGGCCGTGCCATACTCCTCCAGCCGCTCTTCATTTGTGGGAATAGCGACCACCACCAATGGCTCAATCTGATGACGGGCATATAGGGTGGCTAGTGTGTGCTGCAAATGGAGTGCCTCCCTATCCTGACCGTCATTGATGAGCAGTAATTTGCAGGTCTGATCGTTGTGGTGATAGTGCGGGGGCAGGTAGATGTGTAACGGCCGTGTATTGTCCAGGTGGTGCGAATAAAAATCGGGGACGGTAATGACCTCGATGGTGGCTAAGAGCTGCTGTATCCGCTGCCGCCGCTGCCACCAGGCAAAACTCAATAAGGCCAGGAGGACGGCCGTTAACAAAAGTGGTGAAAAACTGTCCATTTGCCTGCGAGTTTATAGCTCAACCGTGAAAATAGAACCCCGCGGCGCATTGGGTTCCACGTAGATACGGCCGTCGTGCGCCTCCACCACCATCTTGCAAAAAGCCAGCCCCAACCCCACCTGCGAGACATCGCGCCGCTTGGCTGCCACAATCTTGAACTTGTCAAAAATCGTTTCCTGGTGTTCCTCAGGAATACCCGGCCCTTCATCCACCACTTGCAGGCGCATCTGCTTTCCGGTGAATGTTGACTCTTGTTCTGGATGAGTCAGACGCATGGTGATGGTGCCTCCCGTTGGTGAGAATTTGATAGCATTGGTCAGCAAATTATCTAAAACACGCCGCCACAGGCCAGCATCCACCGATGCTCTGGTCGCCGCCATCGGCAGTGTGAGCACCAATGAAATATCTTTCAATTGCGCCATGGGTACAAAACTGTCATGCACGGCCGTCATCAACTCATTCATGTCTACAGTAGACCGGGCCAGCATGAGACGGCCGTGTTCCATCTTGGCCATCATCAACATATCCGTCAAAAATCCACTCAGCCGCCCCGCCTCCCCGCGAATGGTAGACAGCGGCATCGAAGCCGCCCCCACTTCTTTCTCCAACAAATCACAAGAAATCAAAATAGCCGAAAGTGGGCTGCGAATATCATGCACAATCATATTAGACAGGTCTTGTCGCAGTTGCAGCGCCGTCTGCAATTCATCATGCCGCTGCTTAATACGCAGCATCGAGCGCACCCGCGCCCGCAATTCCAACCCGTTATACGGCTTATGCAAAAAGTCATCTGCTCCCGCCTCCAGCCCCCGCGCCAGGTCTTGTTTACTATCCAGCGCCGTCACCAAAATAATCGGCACATGCTGCCACTTCGGATTGCGACGCAGCCGTTCACACAGTTCAAAGCCATCCATGCCCGGCATCATCACATCCAGCAAAATCACATCGGCATCATCTTCATCCAAATGCGCCAACGCCTCATACCCATCCGCCGCAAATGCCAGATCATATCCTTCACGCAGTAGCAGCATTTCCATCGTCTGCCGGGCGCTCGGTTCATCATCTACAATAAGAATTTGGGGAATCTCGTTAATGGCAATCACTCCTCAAAGTGTTATGGTGTTTGGGTGCTTTGGTGCTTGAGTGTTTTGATGCTCAAGTGGCTACACCACACAAACACAAACTCACACAAACACACAAACACAAACTCACACACTTGCTAACTGAATCTCTATCCGCTCCAATAACTCTTTCAAACTAACCGGCTTACTCAAATAATCATTCGCCCCCGCCGCCAGACATTTTTCCTGGTCGCCGGGCATAGCCAGCGCCGTCACCGCAATAATGGGAATCTCTTTGAGAGTGGCGTCGGCGCGTATTTCCCGAATGGCATCCAGGCCATTCATGTTGGGCATCTGAATATCCATGAGAATCAGGTCTGGTTTTTTCTGTTTAGCGTGTTCAATGGCATCACGGCCGTTGTGGGCCACAATCATATCATAACCCTTGGCTGCCAGGAAATTGGAAAAGGCGTGGATATTGGCTGCGCTATCTTCGGCCAACAAAATGCGCGGCCGTGCAGGAAACGTCGTGGGAGGAACAGGCGGGGCAGCCATGTCAAGGGAAGGTAACGGCCGTGTTTGTCCCCGGCTCACCTGCATCATCACTCGCTGCAAAGCCCGGTGAAACTGCTCACGTGTCACCGGCTTCAACAAACTATCGGCCGCCCCCGCCGCCTGCGCGTTTTCCCGTTCATCAATCACCGAAGCAAAAATCACCGGAATCCGGCGCGTCTCCGGGTTCCCCTTCAGCCGCGCCAACACCTCCCAACCCGACACATCCGGCAACAAAATATCCAGAATTATGACATCCGGCTTAATCAATTCCGCCTTTTCCACCACACTGCCACCCTCACGCAAAACCACCACATCCACCCGTAGTTCGTTAAAATAGCGTTTCATTTGCCCCACCGCCGCCGGAGAATCATCCACCACCAGCGCCAGCCTAAAAATCCGCCGCAAACCACCATCCAACTGCTGCATTTCCTCCAAAGGCGTCAACCGCTGTTCACCCTGCTGCCACGGAAACGAAATGGTAAATCGGCTGCCTTTGCCCACCTCACTTTCTACCGTGACCGTCCCCCCGTGCAAATCCATCATGCGCTGCACCAGTGAAAGCCCCAGCCCCGTGCCCCCATATTCCCGCGCCAACCGGCTATCCAACTGCACAAACGGCTGAAACAGCCGCGCCTTGTCCGCCTCAACAATACCAATACCATTATCCCAAACAGTAATATGGACTGCGCCAACGGCCGTGTTCCCCACTACCTCTATGCCAATCTCGCCCCCCTCCGGCGTAAACTTCACCGCATTCCCCAACAGATTCACCAATATCTGCTTCATGCGCCGTTCATCCGCCTGAATCGTCGTCACCGCCCCATCAAACGAAGTATGGATGGTCAACCGTTTGTTATGCGCATTTTGCTTGATAATGCGCAAACTCGCCTGGCAAATCATCTCCACCGGCACCGGCGTCAATTCCAGTTCTAATTTACCTGCCTCAATCTTGGACAGGTCCAAAATATCGTTAATCAGCGCCAGCAAATGCCGCCCACTCTCCTCAATACTGCGCAGTGACATGATCTGGTTTTCATTTAGCGGCCCATACACCTCCTCTTGTAACGCCTCCGAAATACCCAAGACTGCGTTCAAGGGGGTACGCAACTCGTGGCTCATGCTCGCCAGAAACTCATCCTTCAAGCGGGCGGCGTGCGCCAGTTCCGCATTGGCGGCGCTGAGGTCGGCGGTGCGCTCGGCCACCCGCCGCGCCAACAGCGAACGCTCCGCCTCCAAGGCCATTTCCACCCGCGCCCGTTCCGCAATCTCTTGTTGCGCCTGGGAAAAGAGCCGCGCATTTTCAATGGCCGTAGCGGCCGGCGCGGCCAGGCGCATGAGCAGTTTCAAATCTTCCTGGTCAAAAAGGCCATCTTCCTTATTGATCGCTTCCAGTGCGCCGGTGGTCTGGCCTTTGGCTTGCATGGGCACACACAAAATGGAACGGGCCACAAAGCCGCTCTTCTCGTCAAAGTCGCTGAAGTAGCGGGTGTCTTGTTCCGTATCCAGCACCAACACCGGTTCTCCGTTCTGCACCAC
>CAYXUZ010000164.1:0-14313 GCA_964467705.1 uncultured Ardenticatenaceae bacterium
CGTTCCAACGCCGCCTCATACCGCCCGCCAAAGGGGGTGCGCTGGTAGCCCCGCCACAGCGGGGGCAGGTCACACGGCTGCACTTCCAGCGGATAAAACGCCATCTCCCCATTGTGTTCCAGTTCAATGGCCACATTCGTCTCCCGCCGCACCCAGGCCGAACTCACCGCCGCCGCCGAGATGAGCAGCAGCAAGACACCGCTCTCCTCCAACCCGCGATTGATCGCTTCCACCCATTGCTCACCGGGCTGAATGCTGTCCGGGGCAATCCACACCGGCCAGCCCTGCGCCCGCAGGTCGGCGGCCAGCCGCTGCGCCAGTTCCGCGTCCTGGTGGGCGTGGCTGATGAACACCTGGCGGGGGTTGCGCAGGTTGGGAGTGGGTGGCGGCGTGGCCGGGCGCGGTGCGGTGGGGCCAAAGTGGGTGGGGAAGGGCAACGGCCGTTCGCGCTGCAAAATAGCTAACAACTGGTCTATTTGCCCATGCTCGTAGCACCAGTCCAAAAGCATTCTCACCTTTTGTGATTTGCTCTGTCCACCGCCAAAATCGTTATAAACAGGGTGGAACTCCACCGCACACAGCATCATCATTTCTTCATCGTTGAAGTATTCGGTGAGGAAGTAGGTGAGTTTGGCGCGGTCAATAGAAGTGGTCATCGGTGATCGGTCATTGGTTAACGGAAGAGGAGCCAGGCGGCCAGGACGTAGAGGATACCGGCTATTACCAGGGCAAACTTGATGGCGGCGCAGATGAAGGCGAGTGGGGGGAGGAGTACGGCCGTGCTGCCAAACAATAGCAGCACCAGGGCCACATTTTCCACGTAGTCCAGCAGCGCCGCCAGCCACGCGCCCCAGGCCAGCCAGATACCCCACTTCGCCGCGCCGGGGGATTTGGGCTGCACCCGTTCCGCGGCCCAGACACAGGCCAGCGAGATGGCGGCGGCGTAGACCAGCGGATAGAGGAAGTCCAGCCCCAACCCAAACGCGGCCACCAGACGGCCGTGTTCACCCCAGGAGGCAACGATCATCTGCGCATTGGCCACGTTACCGGCAAATTCAAAGGAGATAATACCGGCAGGGGCGACGGCCGTTTGCAGCGGCCCACCCGTCAAATTGAAAAACAGGGTCATACCTAGTGCCAGGACAATGGCGATCTTCATCCACCGGTTGCGGCGCGGCGGCGGTAGAAAGGCAAAAGGAGCGTTCATCATCAATTAGGAATTATGAATTAGGAATTATGAAAGTGCCACTAAATTGTCCGAATGGACTTAATTGACCCCGGAAAACGGCCGTCTATCAGCTATACTACAGTACATCCCGCAGCCGAATGACGGACTTCGGATTACGGCTCACGAATTACGGATTACGAAAATGAACTGGCACATTGGCACGATGGGTTTTGCATATGAGGGTTGGGTAGGGCCGTTTTACCCGGTGGGTCTAGCCTCGCGCCATTACCTGAGCCATTACAGCCAATACTTTAACGCCGTAGAAGTGGACTCCACCTTTTATGGCATCCCCCGACCAGAGCAGGTGCAGCGCTGGACGGCCGTGACTCCACCCCACTTCACCTTTTGCCCCAAAACCCCCCGCGCCATCACCCATGACGCGCCGCTGTTGGAGGGCATCCCCCTCATGCAACAATTCCTGGAAGTGATGGAGTTGTTTGGCGACAAGTTGGGCGTCATCCTCATCCAGTTTGGCCCAGAATTCAGCCACGTTCACTTCAATGACCTGCGCCACTTTTTGCAGGCATTACCCACCGACAAACGCTTTGCCGTTGAGTTTCGCCATCGTTCGTGGGATACACCGGGCACGGCCGTGCTGCTGGAAGAACACCATATCTGCCTGGCGGCCGCCGACTACCTCTACATGCCGCACACCATCCACCGCACCACCGACTTCCTCTACCTGCGCTGCATTGGCCCCCACGGGCAGTTTGCCAGCAAAGACCGGGAACTGGTAGACAAAACGCCCGAACTGCAACGCTGGGCGGCCCAAATCCAGTCTCATCTGACGGCCGTCAACGATGTGTACGTCTTCATCAACAACGACTATTCCGGCTTCTCCCCGGCAACCTGCAACCGCTTCAAACAAATCGTGGGGCTGCCGGTGCAGGAGATACGGCCGTATATTCAGGGTAGATTGTTTTAGTGACTGATGTCTACGGGTGGACGGCCGTCGCCCAAACGATTACACTCTTGGCAAAGGATGTGGTGTGGAAAAAGTTACGGCCGTGTACCAACAAGAGTTATCCGAATTAGCCCATTTGCTTGAGCAAAGAAATCGGATTGCGGGTCAGATAACAGCCCTCATCGGCCGTCCAGCATTGATAGGACATATCGGCGAGTACATCGCCTCCAAAATTTTCGATATTACTCTGCAAGAATCCGCATCCGCCAAAAGTATTGATGGGTACTTTATTTCTGGACAACTTGCCAAACGCTCTGTCAACGTGAAATGTTATGGCAAACAAGAAGGCTTATTGGATGTGTCACCACACTCCCAACCTGATTATTATCTTGTTTTAACCGGTCCTCATGCTTATGCCGGCACGTCCAGAGGAGAGGTGCGCCCCTGGGTCATTGATTTTGTCTATTTGTTCAGAGCAGATGAACTTGTTAAGATGTTGCAAGAACGGGGCACAAAGTTAAGTGTAGCGACCAGTGTGCACAAACGATATTGGCACGATGCTGAAATCTACCCATCCCAAAATAATCAGGACTTGATTTTGTCAGCTTCACACAAAGAACTTTTAGCCTTGTTTGGCTCAAAAGTTTGATAGCAGAGACGGGCATCCTCAGATGCCCGCCGTGCGCATCTGAGGATGGATGCTCACTCCGCAAATTTGGAAGTAAACTGAACCTGAACCGTAAACCAGCACAAGGAGATGCGACATGATTTCCCCTGACCGTGTGGTGCGCACGACCTGCCCCTACTGCGGGGTGGGCTGCCAGATGGAATTGAACATTAAGGATGATTACATTTTTGCCGTCACCGCGCCGTTTGATGCCGCGCCCAATTATGGGATGTTATGCGTCAAGGGGCGTTTTGGTACGGATTATGTCAAACATCCGGGGCGGATCAAGACGCCGTTGATACGGGTGAATCGGGCCGACGGCCGTAGCGCCAAACCGATCTGGCGCGAAGCATCCTGGGACGAGGCGCTCGATTTTGTGGCCGATGAACTGGTACGCATCCGCAACCAGCACGGTGGTGACGCCATTGCCAGCTACGCCAGCGCCAAAGCCACCAACGAGGACAACTACGTCTACCAAAAGCTGATTCGCGCCCTCATGCACACCAACAACGTGGATCACTGTGCCCGGCTCTGCCATGCCGGGTCGGTGACAGGTTTGCAGCTCTCCATCGGCAGCAGCGCCATGTCCAACTCCATTGCCGAAATGGAAAACCTGGAAGCGTTTATCGTCACCGGCAGCAACACCACCGAGACGCACCCGGTCATCTCCAATTTTTTGAAGCGGGCGGTGCGCCAAAATGGGGCCAGATTGATCGTGGTAGACCCGCGCCACATTGACATGACCAACTTTGCCACCCTCTGGCTGCGCCAAAATCCAGGCACAGATGTGGCCGTGTTCCAGGCGATGGCGCATGTGGTAGTGAAAGAGCAGTTGTACGATGACGAGTTCATCCAGAACCGCACGGAGGGGTTTAATGACTATCTGGAATCGCTGGAAAAGTATACGCCGGAGTGGGCGGAGTCGGTGAGCGGTGTGCCGGCCGAACAGATTCGAGAGGCGGCGCGCATTTATGCCGGGGCGCAGCGGGCAGCCATTTATTGGGGCATGGGCATCAGCCAGAGTACACACGGCACGGATAACACCCTGTCGCTGGTGAATCTGGCCTTGATGTGTGGGCATGTGGGCAAGGCGGGCACGGGGCTGAATCCGCTGCGCGGCCAGAACAACGTGCAGGGCTGTTCAGACAGCGGCGGGCTACCCAACGTGTTCACGGCCTACCAGAGTGTGGCCGCGCCGGATGTGAAGGCGAAATTTGAAGAGCATTGGGGCATTGAACTGAATCCAACGCCCGGCCTGACGGCGACGGAGATGGTGGATGGAGCGGCCGACGGCCGTGTCCGCGCCGTCTTTGTCCTGGGTGAAAACCCGATGATGAGCGAGCCGAATCAGAACCACGCCCGCCACGCGCTGGAGCAGTTGGAATTGCTGGTTTGCCAGGACATCTTTATCAACGAGACAGGCGAAATGGCGGATGTGATTTTGCCCGCCACCAGTTTTGCAGAGAAGGACGGCACGTTTACAAATACGGATCGGCGAGTGCAAAGATGTAGGACGGCCGTGCCCCCTGTGGGCAACTCCCGCGCCGATTGGGACATCTTGTGTGACCTGGGGCGGCGCATTGAGCAGCGGTTGGGGTTGGCGCTGGCGCATGGTTTCGACTACGCCAGCCCGGAGGAAATTTGGGAGGAGATGCGCCAGGTGACGCCCGATTTCTGGGGCATCACCTATGAGCGCATTGAGCGCGAGGGCGGCGTGCATTGGCCCTGCCCCAGCTTTGACCATCCCGGCACCCCCTTCCTCTTTGCCGAAGAGTTCCCACGTGGCAAGGGCAAATTTTGGGAAGTGGAGTACGGCACCAATTCCGAACTACCGGACGAGCAATATCCGTTTAACCTGACTACGGGGCGGGTACTGTATCATTGGAGCGGCAGCACGATGACGGGGCGGTCGCAAATTGAGGAAGTGTACCCGGAGGCGGTGTGTGAGATGAATCCTAAAGATGCCCGCGATTTAGGATTGGCGATTAACGATTGGGTGAAGGTTTCTTCACGACGTGGCAGCGTGACGTTGCGCTTGTTGGTTACAGAGCGGTCGCCACGCGGCACGATTTTTATTCCCTTCCACTTTGCCGAGGCGGCCGCCAATTTGCTAACACTGGATCGGATTGATAATCGGGCCAAGATACCGGACTACAAGAACACGGCCGTGCGCATCGCCAAAACCACGCCACCCGCCGATTGGGACGCGGGCTACGAAAAACCGTTATTTGAACGAGGCGCGATCAAAGACCCGGTACAGGTGCATTAAACCCATGAGCCTCAAAAACCGATTGCTGGGACGTAAAAACCGCACGGCGCGGTGGCAAAAAGAGCCGTCGCTGCCATTGGTAGTAGAGTTAGACAAACATGCCTTTTGTGGCGTCTCGATCGGTGGGCACATTGACCAATTGAGCGGGCTGGGGCCATCGGAAAATGTCTATAACGATGTGGGCATGTACCAATACTTAAAACAAGGCTTTTACCTGGTTGAGGATGAAGATTTGCTGGAAACCCTTGTTTTCATTTTGTTGCCGGAACAGGAGATACGGCCGTTTACCGGTTTGTGGCGTTACCAGGGGCGCGACCTCTCCATCACCGGGCAAACCACCCCCAAAGATTTGCGCTGGGCCTGCGGTGATCCCTACCACGAATTTGTCGAGGAAGACGAGGTTCTCTGGTTTTATGAATTCCCCGGGGTGGAGTGGCAATTTAGCTGGCGGGCGGATGGGTTGTTGGAGTCGGTAGAAATTGGCCTGCCGGAATTGGCCTACCCGGAAGCGCGGGAATTTTATGGCATCACACAAGCCTGGCCTTTCTAGCACCAGCCGGGCAAATGGTTGCACGGATTGGGGGGCGGGGTAGTATAAAGATGAACGGCCGTGTACGGCCGTCATCACCTAAATTGAAAGGAGTAATAAACAATGACAACTCGAACAGCAACGGCCGTGTGGAACGGCACCCTCAAGGAAGGCAACGGTCAGATGAAAGTACAGAGCGGTTTTGCCGATGTGCCCTACACTTTTGCCTCCCGCTTTGAAAATTCGGACAAAGGCACCAACCCAGAGGAATTGATTGGCGCGGCCCACGCCGGCTGCTTCTCCATGTTCCTCTCCGCGCTTTTGAGCAACAACGGTTATACCCCCACCAGCATCGAAACCACCGCCTCCGTCCACCTGGGGCGGGACGACACCGGCCCCAAAATCACCCTCATCGAACTGGACACCAAAGCCACCGTGCCCGGCCTGAGCGAAGCCGACTATCAGGACTTCCTAGCTAAAGCCAAAGCCAACTGCCCCATTTCGCGGGCACTGGCGGCCACGGAGTCGGTGATTAAGAGTGCAGTTTTGAGCGGGTAATCGGTAAACGGTAATCGGTGAACAGTATGTCTGATTACCAGTACGACACATGAAAATCAAAGATTACGCAGATTGCGCAGATATGTTTATCGGTGAAATCTGCGCAATCTTTGATTATTTTCAGGATAGATGCAAATTCAACTGATTCGCAGTGCGACGTTACGGGTGAATTATAACGGCCGTCTCTTTATCGTAGACCCGTTTCTGGCGGCTAAAGGAACGGTGCGCTCATTTGCCGGGATTGCGCCGAACCCGATTGTGGAACTGCCTTGCACCCCGGAGGAAGCGATTGCCGGGGTGGAAATGGCGCTGGTTTCCCATTTGCATGTGGATCATTTTGATGAGGTGGCAGCGGAAGTGTTGCCCAAAGATTTACCGATTTTGTGCCAGCCGGGGGATGAGAGACGAATAATGGAAAAGGGATTTACGGCCGTGACGCCCATCACCCATTCCCACACCTGGCAGGGCATCACCTTCACCCGTACCCCCGGCCAACACGGCACGGGCGAAGTGGGGCAGCGCATGGGGCAGGTCTCCGGCTTCGTCTGGCGTGCCGCCGGGGAACCAACCGTTTACTGGGCCGGAGACACCATCTGGTACGAAGCCGTGGCCGAAATCATCCGCAGGGTGCAGCCAGATGTGATTATCACCCATTCCAGCGGCGCCAAATTTGGGGACAGCGACCCCATTGTGATGGACGCCGCCCAAACGATTGCCGTCTGCACGGCCGTGCCCCAGGCCACTGTCATCGCCGTCCATCTGGAATCGCTGGATCACGGCACCGTGTCTCGCGCCGACCTGCGAACGGCTGCGCAACTGCAAGCCATCACACCAGAACGCCTGCGCATTCCGCAAGACGGTGAAACAATTACCGTATGAAGCGATTATTAGCGGCCGTTTTGATTGTGGGAATTCTCCTGGGTGCGGCAACCATTATCTGGACGCGACTGCCTGGTCACAGCAAGATGGCAGCGGAAATTATCCTGTTTGCTTATGAGGATAGGGGAATTACCGGCCTGTATGGAATCAGCCCAAATGGAGGCGAGCATATTCCTTTGGCATTGACCAACCCGGCGATTTCCTGGATGGATGATTTATACCAACAGGTTCCTCATACCGTAAGAACAGTATCCTCCATAGACATTGAACTGACGATGCTACACAGCCCCGCCTGGGTGGCAGACGGCCGTCTGCTTACTTACCAAAACTACCTGTATCGTCGGGCATGTCATGAGATCATTTGGATGGATATAACCCACAAAGAGCCGACAGCCATCGCCTGCGTGCGTATGGACAATCTGGATGAGATGCTGGATTGGGCTTCTGATGGGCAACACATTGCCTTTGCCTGGCGCGAAAGCACCCTGCCCATCATTCAAATACTCGATGCGCAGGGCGAGCAAACGGAACGCCTGTTCCCAGGGCAAAATGTCTGGGGACTTGCCTGGTCACCGGATGCCGCGCAAATTGCCGTCACGTTAGCCGGCAACCCATCGCTGCGCATTTATCAGCTCAATCGCAGTGTGACAGATTTTCAGCCAGAAGCGCCCGCTTTTGGCAAACCATCCTGGGCTCCCGATGGCTCCGCGCTGGCCTTCCTCTGTTATGCCCAGGAGAAAATTGATATTTGCGTGCAGCCCACCGATGGTACACAGGGGCGGCGTATTTCCTTTCCGGCCGAATTTCCTTACCTCAAATACCATTTGCAGTGGTCGCCTGATGGAACACAATTGCTGTTTGTGGGCCAACAGCGCGGCGGGCGAGAAGACCTTTTTGTCATCCGCCCGGATGGTTCTGATTTGCGACAGTTAACCACCCATCCGGCCAGCGACCTGGAACCAGCCTGGTCGCCCGATGGCCAACATATTGTGTTTGTTTCGATGCGTGATGGTAACAAAGAACTATATACCGTTTCAGCCAACGGCACCGGGTTAACTCGTCTGACCTATACCCCAGGCCATGAGACAAACCCGGCCTGGAAACCATAGAGGGAATAATGGAACTTGGACTCAAAAACAAAGTGGTAATGGTGGCCGCCGCCAGCAAAGGGCTGGGCTATGGCATTGCGCGGGCGGTGGCGCAGGAAGGGGCGCTAGTCTCCATTGCCAGCCGCACCCCGGCCGATATTGAGAATGCTGCCCGCCAATTGCAGGCGGAAACCGGGGCGCAAGTAATGGGCTACGTCATGGATGCCAGGGACGGCCAATCTATCCAGGATTGGGCGCAGGCCACACAGGTGCATTTTGGTGGGATTGATGGGCTGGTGGTGAATGCGGGTGGCCCGCCAACCGGCGGGTTTGACAATTTTTCTGATGCCGACTGGCAGGCGGCGTTTGAACTGACCCTGCTCAGCAGTGTGCGTATGATCCGGGCAGTGCTGCCCGCCATGCGCCAAAAGGGCGGCGGCTCGATCTTGACCATCACCTCCTCCTCGGTAAAAGAGCCGATTGATATTTTGCTGCTGTCTAACGTGATGCGTTCCGGGGTGGTGAGCCTGGTTAAGAGTTTGTCACGCCAGTTAGCGCCGGAGCAGATTCGGGTGAACAACCTGGTGCCGGGGCGGATTGATACCGACCGGGTGAAATCGCTGGACAGCTTAACCGCCAAACGGTTGGGGCAAACGCCGGATGAGCAAAAAGCACACCAGGAATCGCTCATTCCCTGGGGGCGGTATGGCACGATTGATGAGTTTGGCAAAGCGGGGGCGTTCCTACTTTCCGATGCCGCCAGCTATATCACAGGGGAAACGCTTATTGTAGATGGCGGAGCCATGCGGACAGTGTGGTAATCGGTAATCCGTGAGCCGTAATCCGTTATCGGAAAGTAACGCCGAGACGTTGAGATGCAGAGCAAAAAATTCGTGTAATTCTTGAAATTCGTGGCCCATGATGACCAGTGAAGAGGCAGTCGCATTTATGGCCCAGTTGCGGGCGGGGAAGCGGTTTGTGACGCGCTTTCAGGAGGAGGAGTGGGGGCTGAATTATGCGGGCGACGGCCGTTACCACAAATGGTCCCGCCGCCCCGACCACGAATCCCAGGAGATTCTCACCGAGACTGCCTTGTTGCATTTGCTCACGACTCATTATCGTTATGATGTGATGGCCGCTCGCTTGCAGGATTAAGCCGTTAGTCTGTGTCGGTGAAAAGCTCGATTTTTTGAAAGTGGAATACGGCCGTATCCCCCCAACTCTCCCCATACAATCCCATTTGCACTGGTTGAAAGGGGGCGTCGCCAGTCCACAAGAGTTCCCGGTTAATCCGTATCCGCATTTGTCCATCGGCAAAATCCAGCCAAAGCTCATCGGGTTCACTGCCGGTTTTTACATGGGGCCAGGGCTGCCAGGGGATTTCAGTGAGCAGTGAACAGTGAGTAGTGTGCAGTGGCGTATCGTAAATGGTCGCGTAACCCAAAGGGGAGACGGCTATCGTCAGATAACCACATTCGCCTGACAACACCAGCCCTGCGCCGCTGTCTAACTCGCCGCTCTGGTGGGCGACGGTGGCGCGCATGGTGAAATTGCCGGGTGGCAGAGGCTCTGGCAGCCAATGGATCTCTTGCTGCTTTGCGGGAATGGTGAGGGTGTGGGGCACGGCCGTTGTTGTTAAATCCCCCACCGGTTTTGGATCAAAGATGCCCAGGGCAATGAGCAGAAGAAGGAGTACGGCCGTCACCCCCAGCATCACGCCACCAAAGCGCAGCCAACGCATTTGTTTCATCACCAAAGTCTAACCTGCCACCGGCCGCCTGCAACCTGCAACCTGCTACTTGCCACCTGCCCGCTTGCCGCTACACTTTCCCATCATGTCTGACGCAATCATTTTCACCGTTGAAAACCAAATTGCTACTCTTATGGTCAACCGGCCAGAGGCGCGCAACGCTTTGAATTGGGCGGCGCAGGAGCAGTTTGCCGGATGTGTTACGGCCGTGTCGCAAGACCCCCATATCCGTCTCCTCATCATCACCGGGGCTGGGCGGCAGGCATTTGTGGCCGGGGGTGATTTGAAGGAGTTGAGCGGCCACCCTGAACCAGAAGCAGGAATACGCCTGAACCGAATCATGGGCGACGCTCTACAACAACTAACCCAACTTTCCATTCCGGTCATTGCGGCCATCAATGGGGACGCCTTCGGCGGTGGCTGCGAGATTTTGACGGCGTGTGATTTACGGATCGCCGCCAGCCATGCCCGTTTTAGCTTTGCCCAGGTGAAAAATGCGCTCACCACCGGCTGGGGTGGCACGGCGCGACTTGTGCGGCTGCTGGGGCAGAGCCGGGCGCTGGAACTGCTGTTGACGGGGCGGCTGCTCACGGCCGTAGAAGCCCAACAAATCGGTCTGGTGCATCGGGTAGCAGACGAAACAGAAGATTGGGACACGGCCGTGTCCAACTGGGCGCACGAACTATGCCAGCTACCGGGGCCAACACTGGCCGCACTCAAACAGTTGGTTTATAAGGCCGTCACCGCCCCCATCACTGAAACCAACCGATTAGAAACGGAGCTATTTGTCAATTTGTGGTCACACCCCGACCATTTGGAAGCGATGGCTGCTTTTGTGGAAAAACGGCCGTCAAAATTTTACAAGGATTATGTTAAGTAAAGGGAGATTTATGCTTAAAAACCCACAAAATCTATTGCCTACACACGCTGCGCCTTTGCGCCTCTGCGTTAAAATTTCTTTGTGCATCACTATTTGCCTGGTTCTGACTGCCTGTGCAGTGGAGGCTGCCCCAACTGCCGTGCCTCTTACCGCCACCATTGCCCCAACAGCGACGGTTACGGCCGTGCCGCCCACCCCCTTTCGCATCATCGGCTATGTCACCGATGCCGTGATTGTCGAACTGGTGCCGTTTGACAAACTCACCCACATCAACTACGCCTTCGCCATTCCCAATGTGGACGGCACCCTCAAACCGATGGCCAATAGTTGGAAAATTGACAATCTGGTGGAGCAGGCCCACGCCAACAACGTGCAGGTGCTCATCTCTGTTGGCGGCTGGGGCTGGGATGAGACGTTTGAGACGCTGGCGGCCGATCCCACCGCCCGTGACCGGCTGGTGCAAGAACTGGTCGCCCTGGTAGAAAAGCATAATCTGGACGGTGTGGATATGGATTGGGAGTATCCTGATCCCGTTTCTATGTCGCCGGACTCGGCACAAAATTATGTCAAGCTCATGGCAGCATTGGGCACAGAAATGCGGGTGCGGGGCAAATTGCTGACGGCCGCCGTGGTGGCCTTAGGCGAACACGGTGAGGGAGTGGACCCGGCCGTCTTCGACGAAGTAGATTTCCTCAACCTGATGGTGTATGACCGGGGCGGCGAAGGGCATCACTCCTCCCTGGAATTTGCCCAGGAGTCGTTGGCCTTCTGGCGTGAGCGGGGTTTGCCGCAGGAGAAGATGGTGCTGGGTGTGCCCTTTTACGGCCGTCCAAACTACGCTCTCTACAAAGAACTCGTCACCGCCGATCCTGCCCATGCGTTGACCGATGAAGCGGAATGGAACGGCCGTACCGAATACTACAACGGCATCCCCACCATGCAGCAAAAGACCCGCCTGGCCCAGGAAGAGGCTTCCGGTATCATGATCTGGACATTAGAACAAGACACACAGGACGAACTCTCGCTCCTCCAGGCAATTTACAACACCGTCCATGGTTTGCCCTAGTCTCGACACGCTAATAGAGCTGACAGGTTTTCTGAAACCTGTCAGCTCTTGATAGTTATGGGTAAAATACTGGTCATGCTAAAGACACGTTTTGAATGGATAATCTTGCTCATCCTGGCAGCGCTGTTGGGTGGGGCGTGGATTGTGATGTCGCAGGAAGCGGTCACGGCCGTGTCCGGCACCCTCACCCTCACCGAAGCCCCGATTGTCGGTCATCCCGCGCCAAATTTTACGCTGCCCAATTCATTGGGTGAAGAAATCACCCTGCACGATCTGGCGGGGCAGCCGGTGGCGTTGAACTTTTGGGCCACCTGGTGCGCTCCCTGCCGCGTGGAGATGCCGGCCTTTCAACAAGCCAGTGTCAAATACAACGGCCGTGCCGCCATCATCGGTGTGAACCAGGGCGAAGCCGCCCAAAATGTAGCTGACTTCGCCGCCGAATACCGCATCACCTATCCCCTGCTGCTGGACACTGATTCACAAATCAGCCAGCTTTACGAAGTGCGCGGCTTGCCCACCACCCTCTTTATTGACGCCGACGGCATCGTCCGCGAAGTAGTCATTGGCGCCGTCACCGAAGCCGTCCTGCAAGACCGCCTGGAAAGCCTGCTGGCCGAAGCCGGAGGGCCATGATGCGTAATGCGGACCCAGCACACCCTCACCATAATTCATAATTCCTAATTCCTAATTCCCATGTTCCCCACCCTCCCCCTCGGCCCCTTCATCTTCCCCACCGCCGGTCTGGTCATCATCTTCGGCGCGTGGCTGAGCCTGTGGGTCATTGAAAAGGCCGCATTGCGGCTGCAAATGGATGCGCAGGCCACCTATACCCTGGCCGTTGTGGGGCTGGTTGCCGGCTTCCTGGGGGCGCGGCTGGCGTTTGTGGCCCTGCACTGGCCTGCTTATCAACAAAATCTAATAGGGATTTTGTGGCCGCTGACCAGTGGCTACGAGCCATTGGCCGGTGTGGTGGTGGGTGGACTGGCGGCGTTTTTTTACGGCCGTGCCCGCCAACTGCCCTTCGCTGCTACCCTGGACGCCCTCGCCCCTGGCCTCATCCTCGGTTTTATGGTCATCAGCCTGGCTGACTTTCTAGGGGGGCCGGGTTATGGTACGCTCACGGCCGTGCCCTGGGGCCTCAGCCAATACGGCGTCCGTCGCCATCCCGTGCAACTATATGAACTGCTGGCGGGTGTACTGGCATTGTTCGTGTGGTGGCGGCTGGTGGACGGCCGTCGCTACGCCGGGCAGCTTTTCCTGATCACCATCACCATTTACAGCGCTGCCCGCCTCTTCCTCGATGCCTTCCGCGACAACACCTGGATCACGGCCGCTGGCTATCACGGCTGGCAGATCGTCGCCTTCGCGGCCATGCTCCTCGGTCTCATCCTCCTCGCCCGCCGCGCCGAGAATCAGTAAGCAGTCAGCAGTTGACTACTGCTCACTGCTTACTACTCACTCTTCTTGCTACTACACCCCTTCACCTAAATCCGGTATCATTGGGCAAACAACACATTGCGACCAACTGGCGCTGGTATCCGTAATGCGTTGCGAGTGACGGCCGTTCGGCCGTACACACCACTTATCATCCGTACACATCCTCCATAGGGGCGCACCCTTGTGGTCGCCCAAATGGGCAGGCACCAGGCACAGCCCCTACGAAATAGATGTGTCCCGTTACCAATTGAAGGAGGTTCAACACATGACAGCCATCTGTCCCGGTATCATACTAGGCTTTCTGGGCTGGTTTTTCCTGCGCTACGTCATCATCGGCTTCTACACCGTAGACCAAAACGAACGCGCCGTCAAAACCAGCTTCGGCCGTGCCCAACGCCTCGGCAAAGGCACCACCCTCGACGACCCCATTGCCGAATATCTGAATGAAAAAGACAAAGAGCGGTACAGCTATCCCCTGGTCAGAGTCATCCAACCCGGCGGCCCTTACTTCCGTTGGCCCTGGGAAAAGATACACAAAGTCCGCATCGCCACCGAAACAATGAACCTGGCCCGCGACCTGGAAACTCCCAGCGCCAACCACAACGGCACCATCCTGGACGCCGTCACCAAAGATCACCTCAACATTGGCCTCACCGGGCAAATCCGTTACCGGCCCAGTGAACGCAACCTGTATGCTTACCTCTTTGGCGTCAAAACCCCCATTGTCCATGTGATGGGCTATTTCATCTCCATATTGCGGCAGCGCATCGCCAGCTTTGAATCACAGGTACAACTTTCGGACGACGATGAAGAAGTAGCCACCGGGCTGTTCACCGGCATCTCGATTAACGATTTGCGCAAAAACCTGAACGAGATCAATAACTATATGGAGCAGGAATGTGCCTCAGCCGAAGCCCGTTATGGGGTGGTGCTAGACGCTTCGCTTATTACCGGCATTGACCCACCGACCGAAGTGGAGTCCGCCCTGGCCGCCATCAACACCGCCCACAATGAAGTCTCTTCGGAAATCAGCTTGGCCAAAGCCCACGCTGACCAGA
>CAYXUZ010000165.1:0-2720 GCA_964467705.1 uncultured Ardenticatenaceae bacterium
GGAGCCAGGCAGCTTGCCACATGCTCATGTCGCTTTATCCCGCCTACGAAGCTGATACGGGCGCTTTCACCATCTTGCTAAACCAATTGGGGTATGAAATGGTTACAGAAGGCAACACCACTACACCGCCGGGTCTGGGTTTTATGGCGGCTCAGGCTATTTTGAATGACCGGGCGAATGATGGAGCTAATGCGGCCAATAATTTTGCTGATGTTGTTTCTGATGTGTATCCCGAACTGTATGTGCCGGTGAACAGTGCCGACCCGACGGCCGAGAATTCTCCCGGCCATGCTGGTTTTAATGCGGTGCGTTGGCAGCCATTACGTGTGCCGACCGGAGCTAAACTGGCCCCTAATGGGCAACCGGTGGCTGACCCGGCTGACCCGAACTCTTACCGGGATCAAACTTATCTGACGCCACACTGGGGGGCGGTACGGCCGTTTGCCCTCACATCTGGCAGCCAATTTCGCCCCCCTGCGCCGCCGATAGTCGGTTCTTCTGAGCCGTATACGGATGCGCTGGGCCAGACCATGAGCAACGACCAGGCGTATCACATGCAGGTGGATGAAATTTTGCAGATCAGTGCCGGGCTTACCGATGAGCAGAAAGTGGTTGCCGAGTATTGGGCCGATGGGCCACGTTCGGAAACGCCGCCCGGCCATTGGAACGCGCTGGCGCACGGCATTTCTTACCGGGATCATCACACGATTGATGACGATGTGAAGCTGTATTTTGCCCTGAATGGGGCGTTGTTTGACAGTAGTATCGCGGCCTGGGAGGCCAAACGTGCCTATGATTGCATCCGGCCTATTTCGGCGATTCAGCATAAATATGCCGGGCAAGTGGTGGCAGCATGGGGTGGCCCAAACCTGGGTGCGCAGCAGATTCCCGGCGAAGCCTGGCAGCCTTATCAAAGCCCAACCTTCTTGACGCCGCCTTTTGCTGAATATGTGTCTGGGCACAGCACTTTTAGCGCGGCGGCGGCCGAGGTGTTGACTCGTTTTGCGGGCGGTAATCAGTTTTATGATGGGGCGACGGTGTTGTATGATGAGGATTTTAACCGGGACGGGGTACCGGATGTTTTGGGGCAGCATATTACGCCTAAGGCTGGTAACTCGTTTGAGGATAGTCCGGCGCAGCCTGTGACGTTGCAGTGGGACACGTTTCAGGATGCGGCGGATGAGGCGGGTATTTCGCGCCGGTATGGCGGTATTCATTTTCAGGATGCCGATTTGCAAGGGCGGCAGATGGGAACACAGATTGGGGGACAGGCGTTTACGCTGGCGGAGCAGTATTGGACGGGGCAGGTGACAAGATGACATGGTGACAAGGTGAAAAGGTGATAGATGCCAGAATTGTTGGTTAATGGCGTCACCTATTATGTTGAAGTGCATGGGGGGGGACGGCCGTTGCTACTGTTGCATGGTTTTACGGGCAGTTCTCAAAACTGGCGGTCGTTGCTGCCGGGGTTAGTCGGTCATTATGAGGTGATCCTGGTAGATGTGTTGGGGCACGGCCGTACTGCTTCACCGCCCGATGAAAACCGCTATGCCATTGAGCAGGTGGCGGCAGACTTGATCGCCATTGTGGATGAATTAGGGTATCTGGATACGGGGATATTGGGGTATTCGATGGGCGGGCGGCTGGCATTGTTCACGGCCGTGACGCACCCTCACCGCATCAGGCACCTCATCCTGGAAAGTGCATCGCCAGGTCTGGCGACGGCCGTTGAACGCCAACAGCGGGCGGCCCAAGACCGGGAACTGGCCGACTGGATTGAAGCTAACGGCATTGAGGCATTTGTGCAACGATGGGAAAACCTGCCCCTGTGGGCCAGCCAACAGCAGTTATCACCAGAAATCCGGCAACAACTCCACCTACAACGTCTGCAAAACGACCCCACGGGGCTGGCAAACAGTCTGCGCGGCATGGGCACTGGGGCGCAGCCTTCGCTCTGGGAACAATTGCCCATTCTGGCAATGCCTGTACTTTTGCTGACTGGCGAACTAGATACAAAATTCGTAGCTATCAATCGGCAAATGGCTGAATTGTTACCCAATGCCCACCCGAAGATTGTGCCTGGGGCAGGACATACAGTGCATCTGGAACGGCCGTTGGCCTGGCAAGAATCCGTAATCAGTTATCCGTAATCAGATTACGGGTCACGGATTACGGGTCACGGATTACGGGTACGGTTCCGATGGCATCTCCTCCACCACGCCCGATGTTACAAAAATGGCACGTTCAGCTATATTTGTGGCCCGGTCGCCCATGCGTTCCAGATTTTGCCCCACCAACAGCAGCGTGGTAGCACGCGGAATATACGCATCTTCCCGCATATCATGCAGCGTTTCCTGAATCAGAGCCGCATAACGCATATCTATCCGGTCATCATCCGCCATCACCACACGCGCCAGCTTTTCATCTCGCTGCAAGAAGGCCATCACCGCCTCATGCACCATTTCGCCGGCGCGCTGTGCCATGGCTGGCAATTTGTAAAGCGTGGTAAATGGCCCATCATCCGCCACCCGCAACACCAGCCGGGCGATGTTCACCGCATGATCGCCAATCCGTTCCAATTCCAGCGCCACATAAACGGCGGCCATGATCGCCCGTAAATCCCCGGCCATTGGTTGCTGCGTAGCAATAGCTTGCAGCGCCAACTTCTCCACCTGGTAACGCAGTTCATTCACCTGGACATCCTGGTCACTGATCTGGCG
>CAYXUZ010000165.1:2730-14256 GCA_964467705.1 uncultured Ardenticatenaceae bacterium
ATCCCGCTCCAGAAGTGCCTGCGCTGCCTGAGCGATGGCTTCTTCCACCAAATGACTCATCTGCTGAATCGTGCGGTTGATCGTGTCAATATCCCTTTCCAGTAGAGAACGTCTTTGCAAATTCATCACTCCTCCTGTAAACATGCTCCAAAGCCAGAGTTCAAAGTATGGTGGCATATGGTATGTTGATTGTATAATCAGGTGTATCTTTTTTTCAATGGCAAAATACCCTCCTGAACAGTAAATAGATATGGCCCTCATACATTGTGATTTTTATTCAGAAATCTTAAATCTTAGTTGCAGCATGGTGGTGGTGTTACCGCAACGGCCGTTGCCCACCATCCACTCCTCCCCACCCCCCAAACTACCCACCCTCTACCTGCTGCACGGCCTATCCGACGACCACACCATCTGGCAGCGGCGCACGGCCGTCGAACGGTACGCCGAAGAAAAGGGCATCGCCGTCGTCATGCCCGCCGTCCACCGCAGCTTCTACACCGACATGGTGTCCGGCTACCGCTACTGGAGCTACCTCAGCGAAGAAGTGCCCGCCCGCGCCCGCGACATGTTTCCCCTCTCCCACGAACGTCAGCACAACTTTGTCGCCGGACTGTCTATGGGCGGTTACGGTGCATTCAAGATGGCGCTGCGCCACCCAGAACGCTTTGCTGCCGCCGCCAGCCTCTCCGGCGTGTTAGACATCGCTGCCCTCGCCAATTTGCCCGACCCCGAACTGGAAGCCGAAATGCGCCTCATCTTCGGCGACCTGAACAGCATTGTGGGCAGCGACAATGACCTCTTCCATCTGGCTACCCAGGTCGCCCAATCCAACGGCCCCAAACCCAGCCTGTTCCAATGGTGCGGCACAGAAGATTTCCTCTACGGCTTCAACGTCCAATTCCGTGACTTTATACGGCCGTTGCCCTTCGACTACACCTACACTGAAGGCCCCGGCGACCATACCTGGGGCCACTGGGACGCCCAAATCCAAGACGTCCTCAACTGGCTGCCCCTGTCTTGAGAGGGGGGCGACACGTCCTCAGGCAAACTGTCATTCCGACGAGACTTCGAGGAGGAATCCCTCTCGCCTGATGACAACACAAGGATTCCTCGGAAGACCTCGGAATGACATGACACATTACCATTTTGCGAATATACAAGGAGACAACTGAAGAGAGATGAAGATTGAGTTTAACGGCCGTATCCTGATCCTGGGTTGTGGCTCTGTATCCCGGTGCTTCCAGCCCCTTTTGCTGCGTCACTTCGACATAGACTTCCAGCGCGTGACTATCCTAGACCTTGCCGATTTGCGCGGTCTCATCCCGGACACATTGGCGGCCGGTGTGCAATACATCCAGGCGCAGATCACCCCCGACAATCTGGCCCAAATGCTCGGCCAATACGTCGGCCCCGGCGACCTGCTCATTGACCTGGCCTGGAACATTGATTGCGGCGAAATCGTGCAATGGTGCCATGACCATCAGGTGTTGTACATCAACACCTCCATCGAACTATGGGATCCCTACGAAGACGCGGCCAACATTCCACCTGTTGACCGCACCCTGTATGTGCGGCACATGGCCCTGCGTGAGCGGGTGAAGGGGTGGCATGAGAAGGGGGTCACGGCCGTAGTCGAACATGGCGCCAATCCCGGCCTCGTCAGCCATTGGGTCAAGGTCGCCCTCACCGACATTGCCAGCGAAATGCTGCGGCGCGGCCTGGGCGAACGGGCGGCGCTGGAACAGGCATTGGCTGACCGCCACTATGCCCACCTGGCCATGCTCAGTGGCGTCAAAGTCATCCATATCTCCGAACGAGACACCCAAATTGGCAACCAGCCCAAAGAAGTGAACGAATTTGTCAATACCTGGTCGGTGGAAGGCTTCCGCGAAGAAGGGGTGGCCCCGGCCGAGATGGGCTGGGGCACACACGAACGCCGCCTGCCACCCGGCGCGCACACCCACAGCTATGGCCCTGGCAACCAGATTTGCCTGGCACAAATGGGCATCAACACCTGGGTGCGCTCCTGGGTACCGCTGCACGGCGAAATCCTGGGCATGGTCGTCCGGCACGGCGAAGCGTTCACCATTAGCGACCATCTGACGGTGTGGGACGGGGCCAAACCGCTCTATCGCCCCACCGTGCATTACGCCTACCTGCCCACTGACGCGGCCATCGCCTCCCTGCACGAACTGAAAATGCGCAACTTTGACATGCAAGAAAAACAGCGCATCATGACCGACGAAATCATTAGCGGCATGGATGAATTGGGGGTGCTGCTGCTGGGCCATGCGTTGAACGGCTGGTGGGTGGGGTCACAGTTGGACATTCACGAAACCCGCCAACTGGTCACCCACCAAAACGCCACCACGCTGCAAGTAGCCGCCTCCGTGTTAGGCGCAGTGGCCTGGATGGTTCGCCACCCCAACGAGGGAGTGAACGTGCCCGACGATTTGCCGCATGAGGAAGTGCTGGCGGTGGCGAACCCGTATCTTGGCCCCTGTCCCTCGGTACAGACGGACTGGACACCGCTCAAGAATCGGGTGGATTTGTATGCCCGCTACGGCCATCCGCGCCCCGCGGACGAAGATGTATGGCAGTTTGAGACGTTTCTGGCTTAAAAATAAACCGGGCTTTTGCCAGGCCCGGTTTATTTTATTTCAAACATTTAGTTGTTCAGGGGATATTTCCAGTGCTTTGGCAATTCTATTGATTGTAGTGGGACGAAGCCGCGCCTCCGGGCGCTCCATCTGTGAATAAGCAGATTGGGATATGTCCATGCGCGCCGCCATCTCTTGCTGTGAAATTCCCTTAAACTCCCGCCAGGCCCGCACCAGACTTTGCCCTTCCAAAATATGCCGTTCGACCACTTCTTGTGGAATGGTAACGTTTTCCCGTGCCCACACATCAAGGTACTCTTCATATGGCACAAGGACAAAAAGCGGCATCCCATCTTTTTCAATAATTTGATGATTAGTAAGTATGTTCATTGCGTCAACCCTTTGGATTTGACATAGCTGCCAATGGGTGCGCCGGATACGGCCGTCAATGACCGCCGCCACACATCCTCCTCCACCCCAAACGGCTCACCGCGAAAACGATGATCATTCTTACGGATAAACTCCTCAGATTGTTCGTGGAGTCGCTGCCAGATCGTTTGCTGCGCCGCCACCAACGCCGCCAACGCCGGGCCAGGCAGTCCGTCGGCCAATACCTGCCGGAAATGATTCAGGCAGAGGCCATCCGAAGCGGCATAAGTCACAAATAGCTCGTTGCCAGGAGCTAAATGTTGGTGCAGGGTACGGCCGTAATGTGCCAACATCTCTGCCTCATTCACACAGACCGGGCACTCCGCCTGAGGGGACAGGTCGGCGACGAGTTTTTGTACGGCCGTGTGGCTGACATTCACATTCGCCCGCCGCAGCAGGCCACGCACCGTTGAGGCCCCGGCCTGCTCCACCGGATTCGCCGCCAGCGTCCGCATGAGCACCTTCAATACCCCATCCATCATAATCGTCACGCCCAACGCGCCCCCGGCCCGGATAAGCATTTGCGCATGGGATTGGCAATACCCTCGCGCCGCGTTCAACTGCTCGCGGGTGGGCACATCATTCACCCCCTCATACAAAATGCTGTCCACCAGCTTATCCGCGCTCACCGCCAGCAGACGGCACAGCGCGCAGCCCGGTTCGGCAAACGCCTCTAGCAGATCGTGGTAGTAGGGGATGCGGGTGGGCATGATGGTAATTGGGTAATTACACAATTACCCAGTTGCCCAATTACACTCTTTCAACAGTGAGCGGCCGTTTGCGCACCTGATATTTGCCATTTTTGGCTAAGACCTGGGCCACAAACTGCTCTGGCACGTCCACCAGGGTGTGCTGGTCTTGAATCTGAATAGCGCCAATGGCCCGGCCCGGAATGTCGGCGTGGAAGGCAATCGTACCCACCACATCGTTGGGGCGAATACCCTGCTGTTTTCCGGCGTTGAGGCTGAGGCGAATCATACCTTTTTCGTGGGAGCGGGTTTTATGCGTACGGCCGTGCCCCAAATCATGGCTGGCAGCGCGTTGGTGGTCACGGCCGTTGCGTCCCCGCATTGGCCCTTCCACCACCTCGCTCACCGGGAAAATGGGACGCTGTTTTTCTTCAGCGCGGGCCAGTTTCAGGGCCGCGGCGGCAATTTCCACCGCGTCATACCCCTCGGCCACCAGCTTTTCCACCATCTCTTTCTCCTGACGGCAGCGCCCGCGCCGCAGCCAGACCAGCATACTTTCCACCAACTGCGTTTCCCGGTGCGCCTGGATTTCGGCGGTGGTGGGCAACGGCCGTTGGCTCATGCTCTGCCGGGTATAGTGCTCAATTTTGCGGCGGCGGAACTGCTCTTTGGGCGTCACCAGGGAAATAGCAATACCCGTTTTGCCCGCCCGCCCCGTACGGCCAATGCGATGCACAAAAATTTCTGGGTCGGTGGGCAAATCGAAGTTAATCACATGCGAAATATCTTCAATATCCAGCCCACGCGCGGCCACATCAGTAGCCACCAGCACCTTGATCTGGTTCTGGCGGAAGCGGTTCAAAACCTGTTCGCGGTTGTCCTGGCTCAGGTCGCCATTAAGCGCTTCGGCCGGAAAACCACGCACCGTCAGTTCATTCGCCAGTTCGCCCGTGCCCTGCCGGGTGCGGGCAAAAATGAGCACGCTGCTCATTTCTTCTACCTCAAAGAGGCGGGTAAGCCCCGCCAATTTATCCGCTTCGTTGACCAGGTAATAGCGCTGCTCAATGGCCGCCACCGTCATCTGCTGGCGCTGGATGGTGATGGCTTGCGGCTGGCGCAGGTATTTGTCGGCCAGGCGGCGAATTTCGGTAGGCATGGTGGCGGAAAAGAGGGCGGTCTGTCGGCTCTCTGGGGTTTGGGCCAGGATGGCTTCCATATCTTCAATGAAACCCATGCTCAGCATTTCGTCCGCTTCATCCAGCACCAGGAATTGTACCTGGCTGAGGTCGAGTATCTTTTGCTGGATGAGGTCGAGCAGACGGCCGGGTGTACCCACCACAATATCCACTTCACCCTGGCGCAGTTGGCGCTTCTGACGGCCGTAAGCCTGCCCGCCATATATTGCCAATACGGTTGTTTGCCGGTAACGGCCGTAGCCCTCCAACGCCCCGGCCACTTGCAGCGCCAGTTCACGGGTAGGCGTGACGATGAGCGCCTGCACCCGCCCCGCACCCGGCGTGAGGCTGTGCAAGATGGGCAGGCCAAAGGCGGCCGTTTTGCCGGTGCCCGTTTGCGCCTGGCCGATGATGTCTTGCCCATTGAGCATGAGGGGGATGACGGCCGTTTGAATCGGCGTCGGCTCGGTAAACCCCAGTTCGGTAACAGCCTGCACCACCTGCGGATGCAGACCTAAAGATGAAAAATCAGTTGTCATATTGCTCCTACGTATTGAGATTGGAGATTAGAGATTGGAGATTGGTGAATCTCTCATCTCCAATCTCTAATCTCTGCCCATTGCGGACTCACAGCCAGCCCGTCCCAACCGTAAGAGCCATCCTGCTGCCACAAAAAATGCCCGGCCAACCTGGGCGGGCATCCAATTGGTAATTTCCAAACCATGTTGATAATAAAACCATCCTCCTTGCGGAGGACAGGCAGGAGTATAACACAGTTTCACGGCCGTGCCATGAGAAAAGCGTAAGCCGTCATCCATGACCCGTTATCGGTTTACGGATTACAGATTACGCAACACGTGTTATCATCCGCCGCCATGCAAATTTTGGAGATCATCTTCCCTGTATTCGCCATTTCCCTGGTGGGCTATGTACTGGCGCGGCATCGCTTTTTTCAGCAGGCACACGTCGCCGGGTTGTCTCGTTTTGTATTCCACATCGCCATTCCCGTTTTGTTGTTTGAATCACTGGCAACCATTGAGCTACCGGCACACATCAATTGGCAATTTTTAGTTTGTTATTATCTGGTGGTGCTGGTGATTTATGGTCTGAGCATGTGGATTGGCCGGGTGCGGTTCACTTATTCGGCACGGGAGCAGGGGGTCTTTGGCATGGGGGCAGCCTATTCTAATCTGGTGCTGGTGGGGCTGCCCATCGTCACCGCCGCCTACGGTGACGCCGCGCTGCTGCCCATGTTTATGATTATCTCCATCCACAGTGGCATCCTCTTTTTTATCGGTACGGTGATGGCGGAACGGGAGAACAGCCGGGGATTGGCGGTCACGGCCGTTGCCCGGCACACGCTCCATCAACTAATAAAAAATCCCATCGTCAGCAGTCTATTGTTGGGCTTGCTTTTTAACGCTACGGGGCTACCCCTTCCCGGCCCCCTGGCCACCACGCTGGACGTATTGGGGCGGGCGGCGTTACCCTGCGCATTAATTGTCTTGGGCGCATCGTTGAGCTATTTCAAACCGGCCGGGCATCTCACCGAAGCGTGGACGATTGTGGGCTTAAAAATCGTGGTGCAACCCGTGTTGGTGTGGCTGCTGGCATTCCAATTGTTTCATTTGGAGCCGCTGTGGGGGACAATTGCCGTGCTGGCGGCAGGGATGCCGGTGGGCATAAACGCCTATATGTTTGCCCAAAAGTATGAGGTGTGTATTGCGCCGCTGGCCACGGCCGTGTTGCTCTCTACCCTCCTGGCTGTGGGCAGCCTCTCCTTCTGGCTGGCGCTGCTTTTATAGCCGCTTGGCTACGTAGTAAGCGTGGGCGGCCTGGCGTGGAAACAACTTCATCATCACCTGTTCAAGGGGCACAACCAGGGGGGTCAGCTTTTCCATAAAGGGCAGTTGGTCAGGCAAAATTTCCCACAGCCAGAAGAGAACGCTGTACTGCTCCGCCTTTTCTACATGAAAACCGGCAGCGGCCAACTGCTGTTGCAATTCGGCAAAGGTGAACGGCGCGTTGATTTCGTCTCCCAGCCAGTGCGGATAAAGGCGACGGCCGTAACGAATCACCGGATTGTCCTCCACCGTCTCCACCAGAAACAGCGTGCCGTTCGGCTTCAGGCAGCGGCGCACCTCCGCCAACGCCTGGGCCACGTCACCAATGTGGTGCAGCACGTGTTGGATGTAGATCACATCAAAAGTCCCGGCAGCATAAGGCAGCGCCAGGCCAGAAGCGATAGCCACCGGGCCATGAGGGGCGGCCAGCGCCACCCTTTCGGGCACCACGTCAATGCCAAAGGGGGCACGGCCGTACTGCCGGAACCGGCTCATATTCCACCCCGCCGCACAGCCCAAATCCAGGATCATCTGCGACTCCGGTCGCTGCATCATCACCTTTTCCACCGCAAAGAAAGGCAGCACCTTATAGCGGCTGGGCGACCAATTTTCACCAAATGTAACGGGTTTACGGTAATCCACTTCTCGTGATGCGTGATGCGTGATCCGACGGTTTACGGATTACGGGTCACGGATAACGCCACTTCAATAATACGCTGCTCGGCGGCACGGCCGTCCACGCCCTGCCAATTGTTTAATTGCTCGGTCAACAGTGTGTAGGGTGGGAAGCCCTGAGCGGCCTGGGTACGCTGATACACCCAAGTGGCCGCTTCATCGGTCGACAAAGTCGTCACTGACTTGCCATCAGCAGAAAGGGCGCATACGGCCGTCAGCATAGCTGACGAAATAATTTTTACCTGCGGCAGCAACTCTGTAATGGGCGCTTTGGGTGGCGGTAACAATCGCTGTAAATAAAGGTTGAGCGTGGCCATCGGCCATTGCCGCTGGCTTAACTGCAAACCGGCCTGCCGCCCGGCCATGTTATAAAACAAACGCCGCCAACGGAAAGACCACCGCTGCCGCCAGGAAAACGGCCGCCGCGAAGCCAGACCGCGCCACACATCGGCCGTCACCGTGACCGGCCTGGGAAAGCAGCAAACACGGCCGTCGGCCGCCAGAATCGTAAAATCATCCGCCAGGAAACTACTACCCGCCATGACCTGTTGCAACACCATTTCCGTTTTGCCCCTGTCTGCTTCAGGCACAATCAACTGTGCCCACTCGCCGACAGCCACACAACCACCATAAACCAGCGCATATCCCTGGCGCACAAACGCCCAACGCAACACCGGCTCCAACACCGATTTGTACAGCGCATACGGCGCGTGCGCCAGAGCCGGGGAAATGACAATTTCGGTATAGTCGCCGGGCATAATCGCCACCCCAAAACCAAAACGGCCGAGCCGCTCATCATAGGTAATCGCCCCCGGCTGCGGGCTGGGTGTGCCCAAACGGTCCACGCGCAGGGCAATGTCCACATGGGGCAACGGCCGTGCCGTTTCAAACCAGGCCAGTTCCGGCAGCCGCACCTGGGACTCGAGGCGCAAAATGCCGTGCAAATCATACCGAAACAGGCCCGGCTGCCACATGGTCAGGCCACCCCGCGAAAAGACCCACTGTTCGGAAACCAGATACCGCGCCCCACCTTCAACGAGCACGGCCGTCAGCCCCGCCCACCACAACGGCCACTGCCACACCTGAATGAAAAACGCCAGCAGCGGCAGCCGCACCAGCAGCAGCGATAGCTGGTTGCGCAGCCAGAAGCGCCGCCAGGAAGGCCAGCCCGCCACCGGATGGCCGCCGCCCAACACCCACTTTTCGGTGATGGCAAAACGGAGCCAGACAAATAGTTCGGCAGCGAGAATGGCCGCCAGCCAGTAGGGGATGAAAAGCGAGAGGAGGAGAAACACGGCCGTGTCCAACACCACACTGCCCGCCGCCACCAGGATCAGCCGGGGAAAGGATTGGTTGGCCGTTGCTCTCAGCCGCAGCAGGTGGCGAAAAAAGCGCATCCCCTCGCGGAAGTCGGCCTTGCTGTCCCCTTCGTGGCGGGGGGCAAAATCAAAATAGCACTCCGACACCCGCAGCCCCGGACAGCGAATGAGCACCTCCAGCAAAATCTTAAAGCCATCCGGGCGCAGCGCCTCAACGTCAATGGCTTGCCGCCGCATCAGGAACAACCCGGTCAGGGGGTCGGAGACGTTTTTGAGCAGGCGGGGAAACCACATGCGCGCCAACAGCGTAAGCGCCTGGGAAGTAAGCGCCCGTTTACGGCTAAGCCCTAACGGCCCCCAGCGCCCCGCTTTGCGGCTGCCCACCACCACGTCGGCGCCCGCCTCTTGTGCCCGCGCCAGCAGTACCGGGATCATCTCCGGCGGGTGCTGCAAGTCGGCGTCCATGACGCAGAGCCACTCTCCCCGGGCGGCGCGGAAGCCATCCACCACCGCCCCACTCAGCCCGTTGCGCTGCTGCGGCGGGCGGGCAATGATGTGGATGGGAAAGGGGGAGGTCACGGCCGTTGCCTGAATAACTTCCGCCGTCTCATCGGTGCTATCATCCACAAACAGGACGCTAAAGGGGGTGTCGCCCAGCGCCGCTGCCAGCCGGGTGAGTAGCGGCTGGATATTAGCCGCCTCGTTGCGTGTGGGCACGATGATGGTTAGAGGGGCATCATAAGAAGGGGGCATTGGCGACTGAGAGGCTGAGAGGCTGAGAGTGTGGGAGATTGGGCAATCTCTTAATCTCCTCATCTCTCAATCTCTGTTCCTTTACCGATATTTTTCGCGCAGGGCACGCTCGACCTGACGTTCGGAGTCCCGTTTGGCGAGGGAGTCGCGTTTGTCGTGTAGTTTTTTGCCCCGCGCCAGGGCGATTTCGATTTTGGCACGGCCGTCTTTCAAATACAACATGGTGGGCACACAGGTGAGGCCCTTTTGTTGCAGGCTGTCCAGAATGTGGTTGATCTCGCGCCGTTTGAGCAGCAGTTTGCGCGGCCGTACCGGGTCATGGTTTTCGCGGTTGCCATGTTTATATTCAGCAATATGTGCTTCCACCAGCCATAATTCGTCGTCCCGCGCCTGGATGTAGCTGCGCTGCAAACTCACCTGGTTATTGCGAATGGATTTGATCTCTGTTCCTAACAACACCAGCCCAGCTTCATATTTGGTCAACAGTTCATATTCAAAGGTGGCCCGCTTGTTTTGGGCCACTATCTTCTTTCCGACTACCTTCATATTCGTAATCCGTAATCCGTGATCCGTAATCCGTCGGCTCACGGATTACGATTTACGGTTTACGAGTTATTCTCCCGTCAGAATGTACTCAATCGCCCGCTGCAACTGCACATCTTCTTCCGCATCAAAAGCCATAGGCACTTCAATATCTGGCGTAACGCCCTCTTTATCAATCGTATTGTTATTGGGCGTATACCAACGGGCTATGGTCACGCGCATCTCAGAACCGTCAGACAGTTCGTGAACCTGCTGCACGGAGCCTTTGCCAAAGGTGGTTTCGCCAATGAGAATGGCACGGCCGTGATCTTGCAATGCCCCGGCCACAATTTCTGATGCACTCGCGCTGCCCGGGTTCACTAATACTATCAGTGGAATCGTCTCGGCAACATCCCCATCATCGGCGCTAAAGGTCTGGTCTAGCCCATTGCGGTTACGTTCAAACAGCACCACATTGGTGGGCAAAAACAGGTCGGCTACCGCCACCGATTGATTAAGAAAACCACCTGGGTTGTCACGCAAGTCCAGAATAAGCGCCTGAGGATTTTGGGCCAGCAGCTCATCCAGTGCGGCCAACATCTTTTCCGTGGCCGTCTGGTTAAATTCTTGCAAATGAATATAGGCAATGTCGTCTTCCAGCATTTCATATTCCACTGTGGGAATCTCAAAGCGGACGCGGGTGATGGTAAATTCGAGCGGCTCTTCTTCGCCTTCACGCTGCACCAACAGGGTTACTTCTGTGCCACGAGGGCCGCGCACCAGCAAAATCACCTCGTCAAATGAGACGCCTTCCATAGATTGCCCATTTACGCCGATGATAATGTCGCCCGGCAGCAGCCCGGCTAATTCGGCCGGCTGTCCGGGGATGGGGCGCACGATTTCAAATTGCCCTTCTTCGTTTTCACGTACAAAAGCGCCAATGCCTTCCACAGAACCGGCGGCATCCTGGCGCATACGTTCTGCTATTTCGGGGCGGACAAAACGGGTAAATTCGTCACCCAGCGTTTCCAATGACCCTTCGATGGCGGAATAAAGCACATCTTCGTTGGGTGGAACATCACCATCATATTGCTGTTCTACAAGCTGCCATGCCTCATAAAATATGTCGAAGTCAATATCTTCGGGGTTGCCGGGGGGGTTGCCTGGTTCATCGCGCGAAGAACAGCTCGGTGATGAAGTAGTTGAAGCCGAGGATCAGGATCGAGGCGGAGACGACGGCGTTGGTGGTGGCGGAGCCCACGCCCTGCGCGCCGCCGCGCGAGTAGAAGCCGTGATAGCAGCCCATCAGGGTCACCAGGAAGCCGAAGACGGCGGCCTTGACCAGGCCCGAGAACACGTCCTCGAAGACCAGGAAGTCCATGGTGTTCTTCAGGTAGCTCTGGGCGTTGAAGTCGAGCTTGAAGACGCTCACCAGGTAGCCGCCGAGCACGCCGATCACGTCGGCGATGAACACCAGAATCGGCATCATGGTGATGCCGGCGATGATGCGCGGGGCCACG
>CAYXUZ010000166.1:0-14165 GCA_964467705.1 uncultured Ardenticatenaceae bacterium
TGCCAACAGCCGGCCCGCGCTGTAACAAGAGCATCAAACTTTCTTGCAACTGCTGGCTCTTGCTGCCTGATTGCAACAGATTGACCACTTCATCAATCATCAACACAATCTTTGGCGTATTCATCTGCTGTTCCTGGCGATAAAGACATTCACCAGTGAGAAAGTCCAGCAATTCGCGGTGATCATCTGCATCATAAGCCACCGGGCTTAACATGTGCGGCAGGTGTGAGAGTGGTTCAAGGGGTGTGAAGGCCACAAATTTGCCATTTGCACTACCATCCAACACCATCAGCTGCAATTGGGATTGCCGGTGTTGCAGCGACAACGACAGAGCCACTGCTCGCAACAAAGAACTCTTTCCCGCGCTCTCAACTCCAGTGATCAATAGATGAGGTAGGTCATCAGCAGAAAGTTGCCAGCAAAGAGCACGGCCGTGTTCGTCCAACCCCAATAACATCGTCAAAGGTGGCAAGGAAGGCGTTATCGTCATCAGGTCTAGCAACGAAACCGGCGCATCCTCTGTGCGTGCCACGTGCAACTGCCAGCCACCACCATGGGGCGCTAACTCACCATCCGACGCGCCTAGCGCAGCTAACAATTCGTGTTTTATCTCGCGTAGCCGCTCCAGGCTGTTGCCTACGTGCGCCGCTAAATCAAACCGTATCCACAGTGGCTGCACAAACCCACCGGCTACCCGCGCCGACAAGTCATGTTTGGTCAGTACATTCTCAATACGTCGTGACTGTATTTCTAACTGGTACTGCAAGCGTTTTTCTTGCATGAGTCTACGCCACTCTCCCTGTTCACCCATCATCATTTCCCTTTATGAGAGCGTACAACTTCTCCTTTTAGCACATATGTTCTTGTTGTAAGTTAAAAAAAAGGACGGCATACGGCCGTCCTGCTCATTTCCGCCAACATCATTTCAATTTGCCATCTGCCGCAGCACCAGCATCACTTTACCCTGCACCTGTACTTCGCCGGGATCAACATAAATTGGCTCCATCGTTGGATTGGCTGGTTGCAGCCGAATTTTATCACCCTCATGATAAAAGTGTTTCAGGGTAGTGGTATCATCACTCAGCCAGACTGCAACCATATCCCCATTGCGGGCATTACTATCCTGCCGCATGATAACGATATCGCCATCATTGACCATCGCATCAATCATAGAATCCCCGCTTACCCGCAAGGCAAACAGATCATTTGTGCGACCGGGCAACATGGTGGCACTAACCTCGATAGCATCTTCCTCGTCGTACACAGCAAAACTATCATGGCCCACTTCAATCGGCTCACCGGCTTTAATATGCCCCAACAATGGCACACGCACCAGATTGTTGACTGCTTGCATAACGGCCGTTTGTACACTCCCCACCGCCTGGGCCAATTCACCTGTTAAACGCAAGCCGCGTGACACATCCGCGTCACGCTCCAGCAATCCCATCTCTTTCAGTCGGGTCAGGTTGTAGTTCACCACCGAAGTTGAGGTGATACCCACCGCGCTACCAATTTCACGGATGGTGGGCGGACGGCCGTGTTCAGCCACATATGATTGGATATAGGCCAATATACTTTTTTGGCGCTCTGATAATGGTTTCTCACTCATCGTGAATTACTCCTGTACATCATGTTTCATAGAACATGTTTGCCGCTCATTTGTTCTGAGAGTATACAAGAACAACTGTTCGGTGTCAAGCATGATTTTACATAAGTCATTGGCCGGTTGTGAAGTAATATACATGCCGATATAATGAGTGCTTCGGAGGTAAAAATCATGGATCGCTCAATGGCAGTCGTCTATAGCACGACTTGTTTCAAGCAAACCGAAGAGCAGACTTCGCAGCCGCCCAGTGGCCTGCGCACCTGGCTCAAGCGTCTCCTGAAAAGGGCATAAAATAGATTTTTTCGGCAGAATGCTGATGCTTGTAACAGAAAGGGTGAAGAATCTTCTTCACCCTTTTTCTTTTCTTAGACCAGGAATTGTTTCGGCGGGTTCTTGTGCTGCAAAATGGGACGGTCAATTTTGAAAGGGGAAAGGTCGGCTGTTGCCGACCCGTCTATGACAAGTTCGCCCAGTAACTTGCCAATCAGTGAGGCAAATTTGAAGGCGTGGCCCGCGCCAATGGCGATGGCGATGTAGGGATGGTCGGGCAGGGTATCAATCACAAAGTCCCGGTCGGGTGTCAGCGTGTAAAGGCACGTTTTGGTGAGAATGGGTGGGCCGTAGCCGCTGGGCAGCAGCCGTTGGGTAAAGTCGGCCACCCGTTGGGCATGGGCTGTGTCGGGGCTGAAGGTGCGGCTCACGGCCGTGACCTCCGCCCCACCTACATCCTGCGCCACCTTGATCCCCGCCTCGCCATACACCGGAAAACCGTAATAACAGGGGTCGTCCATCCAAATCCAGACCGGAAACCGTTCCGGCGCAAAAGAGGCCAGATCAGGCGCAGCAAAGTAAGTTACCTGCTCCTGCGTCACCGTCAGCGGCAACTGCAAGCCAAAATGCGCCAGCGCCTCATTGCTCCACGCCCCACCGGTGATGAGGAGGTGACGGCTTTGGTACCTGGCCTTGTTGGTAATGACGGTGATCTCGTGCCCGCTGTCGTGTACGGCCGTGACCACCTCCTGCTCCCGTAAATCTACACCATATGCACGCGCCATTCTGATGTGCGCCGCATTGCATCTGGCTGCCGGGGCAATACCACCTTGCTCCTGATAAATGCCCTGCACATCATCCATCAGGTGGAATTGCGGCCAGCGATACCGCACTTCGGCGGCCGTCAGCCATTCAAATGGGACGTCACAGGCAGTCAGGCTGTCAGTGTAATCGGCGCTGGGGATGGCGGCGTGGGCCGGGAAGAAGTCCAGGCCACCCGTTTTGATGATGAGTGGTTCGCCCGCGTCTGCTTCCAGGGCGGCCCATGCCTGGTAAGCCTGTTTTGCCAGCGCTACATAGGTCGGCGTGTGGTAAGAGAGCCGGATGATGCGCGAATGGTCCTGGGAGCCGCCGCGTACATGGCCAATTTCAAACTGTTCCAGAGCAAGAACGTCACGGCCGTACCGGCGCCCCAACCAATACGCCGCCCCGCTGCCAATGCCGCCCAAGCCGAGGATGATGACATCGTAGTCTGTTTTCATGTGGTTTCCAATCTCTCCCCCCAATACCGGCGAATATCCAGGCTTAAATCTTCCATCGGTGCATAATAGCCGTGTTGGAAGACGCGGCTGCTCATGCCGCGCTGTACCGCCTCGCAGATAACCCAATCCTGCCGGTTGACCAGATCCCAAAATTCCACCGCGTCGCGGGGGTCAAAATCCGGTTTTGCCATTTCGTCAGGGTGAAAGAGGAAGTCACAGACAACGGCCGTATGCCCCGCATCCACCGGCCACAAGGTAAATACCGCCACATGGTCACACGACAAACTCACCATCAAATTAGGATACACCAGTTCTCCTTTGTGGCGCACCTTCTCCTCTGGCGACAGACCAGGAAAGGGGGCACGGTTGGTTGTTCCGGTGAGCGTGAAAGTATACGTCCCTTCAGCCTGGGGGATGCCATCTTCCCACTCCAGATTGCTGCCGCCGTGTTCCTTAAACGCGGGCACAATACGGCACAATTCCGGGTGAACGGGGCCGCAGTGGTAACATTCGTTGTAGTTTTCCACGATCACTTTCCAGTTGGCGGCGACGTTGTACACCAGTCGTTTGGCAGTCTGCAAATCGGCCAGGGGATAACGCTGCACCCGGTCAGCGATGGGGCCAAGTTGTGCGGCCAGGCTTTGGGTGGCCTGGTAGGGAGTCAGATGCACGAAGATGAAGCCGCCCCACGTTTCCAGCCCCACCGGGTGGAGGCTAAACTCGTCCCGGCACAGGCCGTCCGTTTCATCTAAAAAGGGAGTGTTACGCACACGGCCGTCCAACTCATAGCTCCAGGCGTGGTAGGGGCAATGGATGACGCCGCGAAAATGGCCGGTGGGGGATACGGCCGTGCCCGAAACCAATTCTGCCTTGTCCAGCACCAACTGGCTGCCGCGGTGGCGGCACACATTGTAATGCGCCCGCAGTTCGCCGGAACGAGTGCGGGTGATGATGATGCTCTCGCCAACTACCTCCACCAGCAGATAATCGCCGGGATTGGGTAGCGATTCGGTGCGTCCCACGCAAAACCATTCCCGGTAAAAAATATGCTCCTTCTCCCGTGCAAAAAAGGGCGGTTCTACATAGGCGGCGCGGGGTAATGTGGGTTCTAACATCGTTTCGCTCATGGCAAATCCTTTTCAAACCATATCGCGGGTGACGGAGAAATTCCAGGTATGGTCAAAGACCAGCGCGTCCCCTTCGTAAGCGTGCAGGGTGTTGCTGATGTGGAAATGGGTGAGATCGGCGCTCATGTGGCTGAGCGTTTGCACGCGGATGTGCCAATCACCGCGCTGCAAAGTGACCATGCGCTCGCTGTTGGCAACGGCCGTCAACGGATCATCTTCTTGAACGGTAAAACTGTCCCGATTCACGCTCTCCTGCTCCAGCCCATTATCCCGGAAACGGATACGGCCGTCATCCACCTCAATTGCCAGCGTGGAAGCGCTCGTCACCAGGTCGTGCCGGATTTCGCGCCGGTTTTGCGCCGGGCGCAGTACGTCCAATGGATAAGGCGGGGCGGATTCGGCGGGGCGGAACGGCCGTAACAATTCATCTTCCGTTCGTGGCGGGCGGACGGGCAGGTGCAGTTCGCCGCCGGGGTGCAGCGTCAGCGTGGCAGGTATGGGCGACGGCCAGGCATGGGGCCACCAGGTGGGCGAGAGCGACAGCCGCCAGCGATGCCCGGCGGGCAGGGCATAAGCAGTGGCGTTGAGGCGTAGGGTGATGGGGTACGGCCGTCCCGGTTCCAGCGGCGTCGGTGTAGCATGGCTTTCGCGGTGTGTCAGGTTCAGCAGCCCCCAACTGACCAGCGTAGACGCGCCGTCAGGGTGTACGTCACACAGCCGGGCGGCCAGTAGGGCGTAGGGTTGATCAGCCGAAATGGTCAGCGCCACTTCCGGGTAGCCCAGGATTTCCACCCGTTCGGGCAGGGGAAGGGTGGTGAAAGTGAGGCTGCGAGCATCTTCGGCGCGCTGGTCGGCGGCAAAGTCACCGGGCGCGCCGGCCGGGCACCATTCCCCAGCCGTCAGCCCGACGGTTTGAGGGCTGTTGAAGGAGACGGGGACAGCGGCACGGCCGTTGGCCGCCAATTCACCCTCTTGCAAAAGCAGACGGCGCGGCTTGATGTGGGGTGACGGCCAGGTTGGTTCGGCCACCCAACGGCCGGGCCAGACAGGGTGATGGGTGGACGGCCGTGCGCTTTCCATCAGCCACACCCGCAGCATCGGCTCATCCATAATGCCGGTCTCGATTTCCTTGAGCCAATAATCCCACCAGCGCAGACTCTCTTGCAGGAAACCAATGGCCGGGTCGGGACGGCCGTCTTCAGGAAAGTTGTGCGCCCAGGGGCCAATCAGCCCTTTTTTGGGGGCCGTCAGCCCGGCCAACAGGCGGGGCACGGCGTTGGTGTAGGCGTCTGCCCAACCGCCAATGGCGTAGACGGCGCATTGAATGGCGCTGTAATCTTCACATACCGAGCCGTGCTGCCAGTAGGCGTCGCGGCGTTGGTGGCGCAGCCATTCCTCGACAAAGGGGGGTGTTTGGGCGAGACGGTTGAGCCACATTTCGCGCCATTTCTCACCTACCCAACGTGGATCGGGCGGCAGGGCATTGTAAACGAACATGGTGGAGGCCCAGGCCAACATTTGTGAACCAAGTACGCAGCCACCCATGTAGTGTACGTCGTCGGCGTAGCGGTCATCGGTGAAGTGCATGGGGATGATGGCTTTCAGTTGGGGTGGGCGGCGGGCAGCGATTTGTAGGCTGTTGAAGCCACCCCACGATTTGCCAAACAGGCCGATACGGCCGTTGCACCAGCGTTGCTCGGCGATCCAGGCCAGCAGTTCCAGGGCGTCATCCTGTTCCTGCGGCAAATACTCGTCGTGCAAGATGCCGTCGGCGTCGCCGCTGCCGCACATGTCTACGCGGATGGCGGCGTAGCCGTGCCCGGCCAGGTAGGGGTGGCGAATGGCGTCGCGCACGGCCGTGCCGTCACTTTTGCGGTAGGGCAGATATTCCAGCAGGGCGGGTACGGGTTTGCGTTCGGCGTCTTGTGGCAGCCACATACGCGCCGCCAGCTTTGTGCCGTCAGCCAGCGGTACCCAGCTGTTTTCAATTTCACGAATGGGGTGGGGGATGTTCATGGGAGGAATTAGGAATTAGGAATTATGAAGAAGCAGGAGGTGTCTTTCGGGGTATCATCACCTTGTCACCTTGTCACCTTGTTACCCCTTCTCTTCTATAAGCGGCCATGATGTTTTGCAATTCATCGAGGGGGAGGGCGTGGACGGTACGGCCGTGTAACCCGACCATCGTCTCGGCCATACACAGGCAGTTGAGGATGGCTTCTTCGGTGGCTTCGGCGGTGGCGTCGAACAGATCGTTCATATGGCGATGGGGGATCATGCGGATGTGGCGTAGGAAGGTGGTGCCTTGCGAGGGCAGGTGATTGCCGGTGGCGAAGGCCAGGAAGATGTCGCCGCTGCCGTTGTAGCCGGTACCGCCCATGCGCGCCAGGCCCACGGTGGCCCGCTGCGCCAGCCGTTTGCACTGCACCGGCAGCAGGGGCGCGTCGGTGGCGATGATGATGATGATGGAGCTGTTGACCGGGGGTTCGTGGTCAAATGGGTTGGGGACACGGCCGTAGTCAATGATCTGTCCCACGGGCACACCATCCACCCGGAACAGGGCGCGGTCACCATAGTTCGCCTGCACCAACACGCCGATGGTGTATTCCCCCTCTTCCATTTCTACCACCCGTGAGGAGGTGCCAATACCCCCTTTGAAATCATGGCAGATCATACCCGTGCCGCCGCCCACGTTGCCTTCGGCAACGGGGCCACCTTTGGCGTCAGCCAGGGCGGTGCGCACATGTTCTTCAGTGACGTGAAAGGCGTTGATGTCGTTGAGCCAGCCGTCATACGTTTCCGCCACCACCGGCAGCAAAAAGCTGCGCGTGTACCCTTCTTCCACGCTCACCTTCACCAGCGTGTCCCGCACGATGCCCACCTGATGGGTGTTGGTGAGGCCAATGGGGGAACCAAGCATCCCGGACTCTTCCAGCCAGGGGATGCCGGTGAGTTCGCCGTTGCCGTTGAAGGAGTGGTAGGCGGCAAAGGCATAGTCGTCCCAGATGTTGCCCATGTGGGGCACAATCATGGTGACGCCAGTGCGGGCCATGCGGGGTTCATCATAGACGAGGGTGCAGTGGCCGACCAGGACGCCGGGGACGTCGGTGATAGCGTTGTAGGGGCCGGTGGGGAAATGGCCGATGGTGATGCCCAGGTCACGCAAACGGGTGCGGATCATAACGGGGTCTCCTGTTTGAGGTGTGTTGCATGGCATGCCTGACTATTGATTGCAGGTGGTGAGTGGCAGGTGGCAAGTTGTGGTTTTTAAAGGTTACTTGACACTTGACACTTGACACTTATTACATATGGCTATTTTGCACGGGTAGCGTGTTAGATACAATTATACCCGTGAGATTGTTTTGTGTTCTGGGGAAAAGTAACCGTCGCGTTGATTGTGGGGAAAAACAATAACGCCCTGGTGGAGCTGCTCTCAGAAAGTTTGATCTCTCAGTTTACAAACTTATATGGAGGAAACCATGTTTACAACGCATTTTCGCCGGTTATTGATGTTGTGTGTGGTGGTGGGGTTGGTGACGGCCGTGTTGAGTATGGTCACGGCCGTGACTGCCCAACAACCTGTCGCCCCACCGGCCCCAGATGAACGTGCCCTGTTGCCCCATCTGCCCACACAGGGGGCGGAGCAAGAAGTGGGGCAGGCCATCCTTTACCCACCGGATTGGAGTAAAGGTGTTTTTCAATCGTATCGGGATGGCAATTGGGAAGTTTACAGCAGCCAGCCCCCTTACCGATTAACGAATCATGGCAGTTCCGATATGCACCCCCGCTACAATCGAGGCGCTACCCACATCGTCTTTAGCTCCAATCGAGAAGGCGATTATGAAATCTATGTGATGAATGTGGATGGCTCTGGTTTACAACAATTGACGTATGATAGCACCCATGATGTAAACCCGATATGGTCGCCAGATGGGAGTCGCATTGCTTTCCAGTCATACCGGGATGGTCAATCAGAACTCTATGTGATGAATGCCAATGGAGCAAATTTAGTACGATTGACTGCCCATGGGGCATATGATGGAGATCCGACCTGGTCGCCGGATGGTAGCAAAATTGCTTTCAGGTCATCTCGTACCGGCACCCCGTTCATTTACGTGATGAATAGCGATGGCACTGGTATTGCCCAACTTTCAGCGCAGCCTAGTTTTTACGCAGCCTGGTCGCCGGATGGCAGCCAGATTGCCTATACAGCCGATCTGGATGGCGATGATTTTTTTGAAATGTGGCTCATGAATGCGAATGGCTCAAACCAGCGTATGCTTCTCGACCCTTCTGGCCAACAAGATGCCTGGGTACGGGGTTGGTCACCCAACGGCCGTGAAATCCTCTTCACACACATCCAGTTTATTCAATACCAGGGGAACTGGTATTGGGAGTGGGCATATATCTCCAGTTATGATCCCATTCAAAATTGGTCTGCAACTCTGGATTCGACGGGGTTGGATTGGCACCCTGACTGGCAAACGGCCGATATTGCCCCACCCACCTCCACCGTAAACCCCTTGCCAGCTCAGTCCATTTACCAGTTTAGTGTCAACTGGTCTGGTCAGGATAATGGCATTGCGGGTATAGAAGGTTACGATGTGCAATATAAGATTGGTGTTAATGGCGTGTGGACAGATCATCAAATAAACGATCCCAGTACTGGTTGGGAAATCTCTAATGGTATTGGTGGGCAAACCTACTATTTCCGTGTTCGCGCTCGTGATTATGCCAGCAATGTAGAGCCCTGGCCCGCCAATAGCGATGCCTCTACCACAATCGAAAGTGCGCCACCGCAGTCAACCGTTTTTCTACTGGCACCCTTTACCCGTATCAACGAACAGTTACTTTTAGATTGGGACGGTTATGACCCTGGAAATTCTGGTGTAGCTGAATACGATATTCAATATCGCCTTGGTAATGGCAATTGGATAGACTGGACAACCTCCATGCAGCCGCCTGCCCACTTTACGAATCCGACCCCTGGTCAGACCTACTACTTCCGCATTCGAGGCCGAGACCGCGCTCAAAATGCAGAAAGTTGGACGACCGGAAACGGAGACACTTCTACCTCTGTCTACACCTGGGGCATCGCTGGCACCGCACACGATAACGCAGGTGTCCCTATCCAAAACATCACCCTTACCACCAACCCCGCATCTTTCCATATCATGACAGGTGATTCTGAAGGGCATTATGCTGGTCACATAGCAACTGAGGCGATTACCTACACGGTTGGTTGGGAAAAAGACGGTTACGGTGATCTGCCCGCTACTGATTTTCCGGCCGTCAATGACGCTCAACTCAATGTTGTTTTACCACCTGCTGACAATATCCTGGTTAATTCCGGTTTTGAATCAGGAAGCTTTCAACCAGGTTGGGCGTCGGCTGGAACAACATTACCAGTTGTGACCGATACCGTGCGAAACACAGGGCAATATGCAGCCCTATTAGGCACAATAGGACAGGAAACAGTTGATGTTTTTCTAGGAACAGGCTCTAAACCACGGTTGGCCCTTGGCCCCGATAATACTGTACATGTCCTATGGAAGGATTATAACGGCGCACTTCAGTATGCCTGGCGAAACAGCCAGGGCGTCTGGTCAACGGTGCAAACCCTGGCAAATCAGGTTTTAGATGACCCCCAACTGGCCGTGGATGGAACCGGGACGGCACATGTAGTCTGGGAAGTGATGATGACCGGTATCTATTATAGACAGCGACCAAGTGATGGTTCCTGGTCTACTACCCAGACTGTCCATACGAGTAACGAACCCTGGCTAAGATCAAAAATGGCGGTGACAACTAATGGAATCGTTCACGTTATCTGGGAAAGCAGCACGGGGTTGGCCGACGACGTTTTCTATCGTCGCCGTACATCAGGGGGCGCATGGTCTGCGGTAGAAAATGCCACGAATTCTGGGCTGCATAATGCAGACTCTCAATTGGTAGTGGCTAACAATGGGGTGGTGCATGTTGTTTCAAAAGAAGGGCAAGGCGGTCTTGTTTATGTTCGCCGCCCCCCTAATGGTACTTGGTCAGCTAATGAAACGATTTTCATGGATAACTATGAAGCTGTCCACTTTCCCAGGCTAGCAGTGGATGACAACGGCCGTGCGTATGTAACCTGGAACTTCCGATACTATAACCAGAGCGACTCGCATTATTATTTTGCTGAACGCGGTATTAATGGAGGGTGGTCTGCTCCCTATACTTTGGCTGAAGCTGGTGGATTGCTTTCGCAAGACATAGTTGTAGGCCCAGACCAAACAGTCCACTTTGTATTTGGCGACTATGATGAAGGCAGTTATAGACAACGTCCTGCAGGTGGTTCATGGTCAGAAATACAGGAGTTGGTAACTCCTTCCACTGAAGGGATGCAATATCCACAGATTGCCATAGATACGCTCGGTCTGGCGCACGTCGTTTGGGGAATAACCAATGGATATGGGCATGTTTATTATGTACGCCAAATGGGTGATGGCTCCTGGACAGAGCCAGATGTACTAACCAACCAACCAGGCGGCGAACTATATCCACAAATGGCTATAGATGAATACAACCTACCACACATTGTGTGGAGTGGTGTTTACTACAATGGCCCAAGTCTGGCAGAGCAAGTCAGTGATAGCTGGCTGACACAGATGTTTACTATCCCAGTGACAATGACTACCCCGGTTCTTTCTTTTCTCTACCAGATGGGTCAAGCTATACCTGATGGCGACTCAAATCTGGTTATTACAGTTGACGATGGCACAGATATTACATCATTGCTGGAAGTGGATGAAAACACGGCCGGATGGTCTCATCAATGGGCAGATTTAAGCCAATGGGCCGGTGAAGTTGTGACGGTTACTTTCCATTTACACCAGGCAGCAGGGACTCCTGAATTCTGGAGTTATGTAGATGAGATTACTGTGGGGGCGGCTCATTCTGATGTATGGGTGACTATAGCATCCACAGTGTCTGCTCTTCCCGGTGAACAGGGTGTTTTCAATGTCACTTATGGCAACCGAGGTGGAGCTATTGCTAGTAACAATCTTATCACTTTCACACTGCCTGCTGATATTAGCTTCGTTAGTGCAACGATCCCTCCCGTGACCACTTCACCATTGGTATTTAACCTCGGAGATTTTGCGGCCAATTCTGCGCCCGGTTCCTTTATGATTACCGGCCTGATCTCACCATTAGCTGCACCCTTTACCACGTTGACCAGCACGGCCGTCATTAGCACCGATGATCCCGAACTGGAACTGCTCAACAATCAGGCGGAAGGGCGTATTTATACGGCCACTTTCCGCTATCTACCGATTATTATGCGTTAGTAAATTGTCAGGGCACGGCCGTTGCCGTGCCCCTTCCTAATTCATAACTCATGTTACGCAGGTGATTTTTTCATAACCTGAAGGGAAAAGGAATTACCTGAGTAATTACGATTACGCGAACGCTCCTTCATATGCCCACAGGCCGGGCAGACCACCGGTGTGCAAGAAAATAAGGTGGGTGTCGGGGGAGAAGTGCCCTTTGGCAATCAAATCGAGCAGACCGGCGAACGCTTTGCCGGTGTAAACGGGGTCGAGAATGATGCCTTCACTTTGGGCCAGGGTGCGAATGGCTACGGCCGTGCCCTCCGTCATCACACTGTACCCTGGCCCGGCATACGTTTCGGCAATCATGGGGACATGGGACGGTTGGAAGGTGTGGCTTTCGCCCAAAACCGCACACAGGTCGCCCGCCAGCCGGGCGATGCTGGCAGGGAACGCCTTCCACAACTTGCCAATATCAATGCCCACTAGCTGGATGGGAGAGCCAAGCAGCCGCAAACCGGCCATCAGTCCGGCGAGGGTGCCACCGGTGCCCACGGCCGTGACCACCACTACTTGTTCCGCCGCCAGCCCCAACGTCGCCACCTGCGCCGCCAGTTCTATTGCTGCGGCTACATAGCCCAGGCAGCCGGTGACAGTATGCCCACCCACCGGCATAAAATACGCCCCCGGCCCCGCCACCAGCGTAGACAGCCAGCGCACCAGCCGGTTGGTTTGTTCCAACGTCAGGCTGGAGTCGCCGCCACCGCCAAAGGGGATGAAGTGGAGACGGGCGTCAAAGAGGGTGTCAAGGAGAAGATTGCCGGGCAGGGTAGACGGCCGTCGTCCAAAGAAAAAGAGGTGCGCTTCCATTCCCAACGCGGCGCAGGCGGCCGCCGTCATGCGGGCATGGTTCGATTGCAACCCGCCAAAGGTGACCACCTTTCGTTTGCCCTGCTGCTGCGCTTCGGCCATCAAGAATTCCAGCTTGCGCCCCTTGTTGCCGCCCAGGCCAGGGCCGTAGCTGTCGTCCCGTTTGATCCACAATTGGGGACCGCCCAACTGCCGGGTGAGGTTGAGCAAAGGTTCAAGGGGGGTGGGGGTACGGCCGTAAGGCAGCCGTGGAAACTGGTCTAGCCGATCCTGAAGCGCATGTCTATCCATTTCAAACCAACATCAAAGATGACGCAGATACCTCTTAATCAATCTGCGAAATCTGCGTAATCTTTGACGATTCCTCTTGCAAATGAGCGGCTAACCGTTTACCCAGGGCGATGATGGTTAACACGGTGGGGCGGGCCAGCGCTTCGGGGAAAACGCTGGCGTCACAGACATAGAGATTAGCGATTTCTGTTTCCAGATCGGCCGTCAACATCTCACCTAATCGCACCGTGCCGGAGGGGTGTGTGCCCCGCAGCGGGGTGGTGAAGATGGTGTCCGGGTCACAGCCCGCCTGGCGCAAAATGCGTCCGGCGACCGTTTCAGCAGCCGCCAACCGCTGCCGGTCATCATCGGTTAGTCCTTTGCTGACGGTAAACCCCCGCGGCTGCACCTGCACAAAACCGCTGACCTCATCCTTGAGCTTGATCATCACCCCCAACGTGCGCCCCCAGCGATGCCAGGTGAGTGGGTAGGCCGGCCCTTTGCGCAGCGTGGCGATGGGGTAATTGAGCCAGGGGTCAATGAGCGTGGAATAGAGTACACCCAGGTCATCATCGGCATAGCTCCAGGTCATGGGTGGTTCATTGCCGATACCTTTGAACGGGGCCAGGCCATAGACCATGACGGTGGTGTCCATGGTCATGCCCCGCCCGGCCGCGTCTAGCCCACTTTGCTGCAAAATGAGGGGCGTGCCAATGCCGCCCGCCGCCAGGATGACTGTTTTGGCATAGAGGGCAAACGCTTTGCTGCGCCATTTGCCCCATACGCCAACCGCACGGCCGTGACTGACCAACACCCGCTCCACCTTTGCCCCCGTCCACAAATCAATACCGTGCTGCACTGCTTCGTCCACATATTCGGCGGCGTTCCATTTGGCCCCGCAGCGGCAACCCAACATGCAGGTTGCGCCACAATTGAAATCATCCGCCCGCTCTGGCTGCATGAATTTGTCTTGTGGCTGCCAATCCATCCCCAGGTCGGCAGCGGCGGCAGCCAGGCGGGTGGAGGCTGCGCCGCGCAAATGGGGCGGCAAGGAGGCAATGTGCAGTTCGTTGATGGTTTGGTCGGCGTAGGCGTCCAGGTTAATACCGTAGCGGTCCTTCCACCAGGGCAACGGCCGTGCCGCACATCCGCAATACATACTTGTGGCTCCGCCCACCAACAGCGGGCGCACAATGCTTAGCCCTTCCTGGGTGGTCAAGAAGGAGGCTTTGTCGGTGTACATCATGCCGCCGGGATAGGTGCCGTAGAGGGGGTTAGTGCGCCAGTCACGGCCGTGTTCCAACAGCGTAATACCCAGCCCGGCGTTCGACCGCGCCAGTTCCCGCGCCACCGTCGCCCCACCCGGCCCGGACCCAACAATAATGACATCTGTCTCTTTTTGCAGCATAATTCACCTGCTTGATTTAACGCAAAGATGCAAAGGTGCATA
>CAYXUZ010000167.1:0-14065 GCA_964467705.1 uncultured Ardenticatenaceae bacterium
CAGTTGGAGGCGGACACGGCCGTGCTCATGCCTGACATCCCCGTCAGCCAGATTGATCTCAAGACGTTCAACCTGGTGCGCTCCTTCTGTTTTGTGGGCGACATCGGTTATGACCCTGGCGAGATGATGGCGACTTTGTCGGCGGCAGCGCGGCAAATGGTGCATCCACCGACAGAGGAGGAGGGTTGACAGTCCGCCCACACGCCATATAATTCCGCCCAATCTGGTAGACCTGACAGGTTTCCAAAAACCTGTCAGGTCTTAAAAACGATGATCAGGACGAGTAGCTGTTCAGCCCGTCACAGAGATCGGTTGACCAACAGGCTGGAAGTCACCGGAACGAAGTGGACAGCAAAAACCCCCTGGGAGTGACCTTCTGAACAAAATTAAGAAGGGACGGGTGGCTCCGTTAACGGCCGTAAATGAGAGTTAAGAGTGAGCAGTGAGCAGTAAACAGTAAGCAGTTTAATAGAACTCTTTACTGCTAACCGCTCACCGGTAACTGAATTTGGGTGGAAACGCGACGGCCGTCGCCCCAATGGTGGGCAACGGTCGTTTTTTATTTGTAATTGGGTAATTACAAAATTACCCAATTACATTTTGGAGGTAAATGGTATGAACAAAAAAATCCCTGTCGGTGTATTAGCCGCTACCGGTACAGTGGGGCAGCGGTTTGTGGAGCAACTGGCAAACCACCCCTGGTTTGAAGTGGTAGTGGTTACGGGTTCGGAGCGGACAGTGGGACGGCCGTATGGCGAAGGTGTGAACTGGAAATTGCTGGGCAACCCGCCGGAAAACATCGCCAATCTCATTGTCCAGCCGACTGCGCCAGGGCTGCCCGCCCAGGTACTCTTTTCCGGGCTGCCCACGCCAGAAGCCAAAGAGCTGGAACCGGCCTTTGCCAAAGCCGGGCACATTGTCCTAACCAACGCTTCGCCGTATCGCATGGACCCGTATGTACCCCTGCTCATCCCGGAGGTGAACCCGGATCACATTGGCCTCATCCCCCAGCAGCGGGAGAAGTATGGTTGGGAGGGATATATTGTGGCGAATGCCAACTGCTCCACCACCAGTGTGGTTCTGCCGATGCAGATTTTGCACCAGGCGGTAGGGTTGGACACGGCCGTGATCGTCACCATGCAAGCCATCTCCGGCGCAGGTTATCCGGGCGTGGCCTCGATGGACATCCTGGACAACGTGATCCCCTACATCGGCGGCGAAGACGCAAAAGTGGAAAGTGAACCGCGTAAATTGTGTGGCGCATTGGTGGATGGCGAAATTCAGATGGCCGATTTTGTGGTTTCCGCCCAGACCAATCGTGTACCTGTCTTTGATGGGCATTTGGGCAGCGTTTCCGTCAAGCTGAAACAATCTCTCTCCCCGGCAGAGGCCATCGCTACGTTCCAAAACTGGCAGCCGCCGGCGATGTGCCAAGACTTGCCCAGTATGCCCCGCCCGGCGCTCATCTACCGCCCGGAAGAAGACCGCCCCCAACCGCGCCTCGACCGTGATTCTGGCAACGGTTTAGCCTGGACGTTGGGCAAAGTAAGAGAGTGTCCGGTAAACGATATTCGCTTTTTAGCATTGGCACATAACACCTTACGTGGTGCGGCCAGCGGTTCCATTCTCAACGCAGAACTTTTAGCGACTCAAGGCTTTATTACAGCTTGATAGAAGAGGAGTGGCAGCCGTTTTGTAGGCTGCCACTCCTGAATTACTGCATTTCATTTTTCAAGCATAGGAGGGCCACGCGGGGAAGGTGTAGCTGCTATTTCAGGTGCTGCCCACAGGGAGAATCGCTTAAAGAGGCGTCGTCTTTCTCCGGTGATGGGTTCAGTGCAAACGGCCGTAAACCCCAATTCATCGTCCGGCTCATAAAAAACAGCGCAGCGAATACCGGCTGCTTCGGCCAGAGCCACCGCATCAAGCAGCACGCCTGCGGACGGTACACCGATCAATGCCAGATGGCAGGGTTGTTGTGGCTGAGCGAACTGTTTCCCGGCTTCGAGGCATACATGCCCCACCTGTACCAACTGATCAGCCAAAGGGATGTCGGTGCGTACCAAAACATAAACAAAAGAAGGTTCAAGCTATCCTTTCGTCATGCAACTCCTCCTTTGTCTCTAAAACGGGCAGGTTCTCTGGCAAATAGGCGGCAAAAGGGTACGCGCCACCGGCAAAATCTGTCGCCTTGTACTGGTGAGCGCCCGCTTTGGGTAATACCGTACGCAGATTTTGCAGCATGTCACTGGTAATGATGCCAGCAAATGGGGCCAGCACAAGCTCTTGGTGAAAAGGGGAGTGCAGGCGGGCTAATGCCCGGAACATCTCCCATCCTTCATACGCACCATTAGCCAGCTTGCGTTGATTGGTGGCCAGGGTAAACCCCTTTCGCCAATCTTTGCCAGTTAAAGCCAGGTAGAGCAGATGATGGACGGCCGTTAACTCATGCCGCCGTTCAGAATTCATCAAACCTCGCCAATGATGGCGCAGGGAAGTGTAGGTTTGGGGATCAATTAGAATTTGGGCCACAACAGCCCGGGGAAGTGTGTTCATTTGTCATATCTCCTATGCACAAGTAAAAAACAATCAGTAAAACGACTGCGTTTGGAGAGATATGACCGGGGGTGCTCTGGGCAAATGGTAAAAAAGCTACAACATCTTTTCTACTCCTGGTTAGTGCGCCATGCGAGAATCGAACTCGAAAAAGCGATTTTAGAGACCACTCCTCGTTCCAACGAGACATGGCGCCGAGAAGTTGACGGCACTATATCAAATTGAGCCAGGCAATACCATAAGAATCAGATAAACATGCGAAAGAGATGTCCTACGGCCGTAGGGCATCTCATCTTTCGCAGTTACTCCGTAATTTCCACCGGATCGCGCAGCCAGGTGGGTACGAGCTGCACCCAAGTGTTGCCAATTTGCAGGGGGAAGGGGTCGCCGTTGGCGTCGGTGAAGGTGAGCATATCGTTACGGCCGTCGCGATGCCACGTCACGTCATATACCTGCCCATCACGCAGCACCACCCCTTGCCCGCTGCCCCATATCTGAATTTGCACGGTGAGGGCGGTGCAGACGCCGTTGTTGATTTGCTCGCAGATGGTGGGGTCTTCCACGTGGAAGGGGGCAATGATGACCACATTGGCCGCGCTCACCTGCTCCCCATCCAGCGCATCTATGATCTCTTCGTTGTCGGCGCGGCGCAGGTAGCGGTTGGTTTCCGGATCATACGTCCATTCGACAAAGGTGGATTGGTAATCCACGCTGGCGTAGGTAGCCGGACGGCCGTCCGCTGGCGCTTCACTGCCAAAAGCAACCTGGGTTTGGAAGTCTGGCGGGTGGTTACGGCCACCCGTTTCCAATCCAGTCCAAATTTGTTCCGGGCGGGCGTATAGCGTGTGCTCAAACGGTTTGCTCTCGTCGCCGGTGCGGTAGTAGCCGGGTTCGTTGCTGCGCACCAGATCGTCAGCGATGTCTGATTGCAGCATGCGGTTGCCCACACCGGCGCTGGTGCCAGAATAAACCAGAGCTGCGTCATACATGGCGGGCAGTTCCAGATCAATGAGGCGGGCGCTGCGAATGGGGCCAACCGTTTCTGGCGTCTGACTGTACATGATCAGGGTGAATCGCGTCACCGCCCCTTCGGCGGTGTGTTCAAAGACCCAATCGGCGGCATTGAGGCCCGACTGCGGGCGCACATAAAAGGCGGGGGCATTGGAGATTTTGATGGCTAACGGCCGTCGCTCCAATACGCTCGGATCGTCCAGAATTTCCCCGGTTAAGGGGTTGCGGTCAGGGGAAAAATCTTTCGGCTCCAGCAGCAAAACGCTCTCAGCCTCACCCGGAGTGGGGGTGAGGACAGGGGTGGGTGTGGCTGGGGGCGGGGACAGGGTGGGTGGTGGGGGCAGGGTATTGGTGGCGGCGGGTTGCACGGCCGTTGGCGAGGATTCTATGGTGGGTGTATTGTCGCCGGTTACGGCCGTTGTCGGCGGCGCTATTAAAGTGGGCGGTGTTTCTTCCCCACCACACGAAGCCAGCAACCAAAGGCAAATAATTACAATCAGCAGCTTTTTATTCATATGCTTCTCTTTTTTCTCTTCGCGATATCTGCGCGTACTTCGCGGATGATTTTCAAAAAATACGCGGTATTCTGGCGAGGGGCTGCCGGTTTGTCAAGCACGGCCGTTTGGTAACACCACCCGCGCAAATATGCTAAAATGCCGCCGGCTATTGGAAATTCATAGATGGTACATTCCTGTTGCGCATCTTTGGCCGCAGGCAGGGAGGGTGGCAGGTTACTTGCAACCCCAAAATTGAGGTAAGGCATGAACTGGAAAATAATCTTAGTCGCTGCTATCTGTGCTGGTCTAGGGGTTGTGGTTTTTGGTCTTACGGCCGGGATACTGAATCTGGGCATAAGCTGGCTGCCGGGGCTGGGAGGTGGCCTGGGGGCCATTATTGGTTTTGGAGTGGGACACAAACTTTACCCACCCGATAATCAGCAATGAAAAGGCATAAATTTAAGCACGTTGTTACACTCAATAGCTTGCCAGCTGAGTAGCTAAAGCCGCTTGTCGAAGCTGGGGCGAGAGATTTTATATTTCTACCGTTCATTCAAAATGAACTCATTGAAAGGTGCGCGACTTCCTGGCTGCCATGCAGCCCTACTCTGATATCAGCCGCTACCTGAACTTCCCCAGCTTCCACCAATTTGTTCAGCCTGAATCAGAATATCAAGCCAGGTTGATGTGGTAATCGGTGGCCGGTAATCGGTGGCAAAGAACACTGCTGATTACCGGTCAATGTTTCTCTAAATCAAAACGCAACAGCAATTCGAAATCTGAAAAACATCACCTCATTGCCGCCAGGTGGAATTCGGCGTCTGTTACAAAAAACCTGCTAAAGCAGGTTAGCAAGCTGTTCTTAACGCGCTGAAGCGCGTTTTTTGTAACAGCCTGGGGACTCATCCCCAGGGAGGCAAGCCATATTTCGAATTGCTAAAAAAGTAACAGATAGCTACCTTATTGATAACGGATCGGGTAATATTGTGCCCGTCGGGTCCGGGAGTAGGAAAATCGAAAGCATACCTGTAAATTCAGCACGATATAGTGCAGCCCGGAAGACCCATCAGTATCACCTTATCAATTTATCCCCCTTGTAAATCTGTTATTTGAAATAGGAGAAAAAATGAACCGACGACAGATCCCCTTGCTTTTTAGCTTTGTACTGGCGCTGCTTTTATTAAGTGGCCGCCCCTTGCTGGCCGAAACCAGCGTGTTTATTAATGAAATCCATTATGATAACGACGGTACTGACAGCGGTGAAGCGATTGAGGTTGCTGGCCCGGCAGGTACCAACCTCACCGGTTGGAGCCTGGTGTTATACAACGGCGCAGGCGGCGCTGTTTACACAACCACCCCCCTTAGTGGCGTTATCCCCAATCAACAAAATGGTTTTGGCACAGTTTTTGTGTCCTATCCCAGCAATGGCATCCAGAATGGCTCGCCTGATGGCCTGGCGTTGGTAGATGCGGGCAATAGTGTGGTGCAGTTCCTCAGTTATGAAGGCAGCTTCACGGCCGTTGGCGGCCCCGCCGATGGGCTGCTCAGCACCGATATTGGCGTCAGTGAAGCCTCCAACTCCCCTGTGGGGCACTCCCTCCAACTGACAGGCAGTGGCCAGAGTTATGAGGATTTTGCCTGGGCGGCCGCCGCGCCCAACACCTTTGGCGTTATCAATACCGGGCAGAGCTTTACCGGTGTAGCAGCCGACCCGCTGCTCAACGAGTTTGTCCTCAACCATGTGGGCACAGATACCAACGAGTACGTTGAAGTTGCCGGTGACGCCAGCACCGATTACAGCGCCTTCACCATCCTGCAAATTGAAGGTGACAGCACGAGTGCGGGTCTGGTGGACAGCGTTATCACCGTTGGGACGACAAACGGGGCCGGTTACTGGACGACAGGTTTCCAAAACAACGTCTGGGAGAACGGCACGATAACCATACTGCTGGTGGAAGGTTTTAGTGGCAGTGTGGGTTTTGATCTGGATACTGATGACGATGGGTCATTAGACAGCACCCCGTGGGCGCGGCTGGTAGATGGTGTGGCCGTCAGTGATGGTGGCGCAACCGACCGGACGTATGCCGACACGACTCTGACGCCAACTTACGATGGTGGCACGTTTACGGTCGGTGGGGCGTCGCGCATTCCTGACCGCACGGATACTGGCACGACTGACGATTGGCGGCGCAATGATTTCGATGGGGCCGGACTGCCAGGCTTCCCTGGCACACCGGATGCCGGTGAAGCGTTGAACACGCCCGACGCAACCAACGCGGCGGTATCTACCACGCCGGCTTTGGTCATCAATGAAATAGATTATGACCAGCCGGGTACAGATTTTGATGAGTTTGTGGAGATAAAGAATGTGGGGGCAACGGCCGTGAACCTGGATGGTGTTGTCCTGGAACTGGTCAATGGCAACGGTACGGTCGTTTACCAGACCACCAACCTGCCCGCCGTGTCACTGGCTGCCGGAGATTATTTTGTGGTCTGCGGCAATGCGACCCTTGTGCCCAACTGTGACCTGGACGTCACGCCAGACAGCAACCTGGTGCAAAATGGCGCGCCGGATGCGGTGGGGCTGCGTTACAACGGCGAACTGCTAGACGCGGTTAGCTATGAAGGGGACACCGGCGCGCCCTATACCGAAGGTTCTGGCGCCGGTCTGGTGGACGATGGCGCTCAGGCCAATGAGAGCATCTCCCGTTGTGAGGATGGCAGCGACACCAACCAGAACAATGTAGACTTTGTGTTGACAACCGGCACCCCCGGCGCTGCCAATGGTTGTGATGGCGGCGGGGGCGGGGGCATTGGTAACTGCGGCGATCCGGCCACCTTTATCCACGCCATTCAAGGCAGTGGCCTGACCAGCCCGTTGGTGGGCACGGCCGTTGTCATTGAAGGTGTCGTGGTGGGCGATTTCCAGAACAATGCCCAACCGGACAGTGGTGACCTGAATGGCTTCTACGTGCAGGAGGAAGACAGCCAGGCAGATGGGGACGTGACAACTTCTGAGGGTATCTTGGTCTTTGCTCCCGCAGCGGCCGATGTGGCTGTTGGCGACCTGGTGCGGGTAGGCGGGACGGTAGTCGAGTTTGCTACCAGTGGTGGCTCGTCGCTCACAGAATTGGGTAGTGTCAGCGAGATGTTGGTGTGTGCTTCCGGGAATACGCTACCGGCAGCGACGGCCGTCACCCTGCCCGTGAGCGCGGTGAGCGACTATGAACGGTATGAAGGGATGCGCGTGCAGTTCCCACAAGCACTCACCATTTCAGAATACTTCAACTTTGACCGCTTTAACGAAACCGTTCTGACGTTAGGGCGGCTGCCGCAGCCAACGGCCGTTGTGGAACCTGGAGCAGCCGCTATTTTGTTGGCACAGGAACATGCTCTCAAACGCATTACACTGGATGACGGCCGTTCCACCCAAAACTCCGACCCGGCCATCCACCCCAATGGCAACATCTTTGACCTGACCAACCTGTTCCGCGGCGGCGACACGATGCAAAACGTGACCGGCGTCATTGATGACAGCTTTGGCCTCTACCGCATCCAACCGACGCAGGGGGCGCAGTACAGCCAGCAGAATCCCCGCCCGGCCACACCGGAACCGGTAGGTGGCAGCCTGACCGTCGCCAGTTTCAACGTCCTCAACTACTTCTCCACCATTGATACCGGCGCGCCCATCTGTGGTCCGGCGGCCAATCAGGATTGTCGTGGGGCAGATACGCCAGAAGAGTTTGTGCGCCAGCGGACGAAGATCATTGCCGCGCTGACAACCATCAATGCCGATGTGGTAGGGTTGGTTGAACTGGAAAACCACGCCGCCGATGCCGCGTTACAAGACCTGGTAACCGGGCTAAATGATGCGGCGGGCACCGGTACATACGCCTACATCAGCACCGGGCCTATCGGCGGTGACGCCATCAAGGTGGCCTTGATTTACAAACCAGCCACCGTGACGCCATTTGGCGGATATGCCATCCTGGATTCGTCGGTAGATGCCCGTTTCCTGGATACCTTTAACCGGCCGGTGCTGGCCCAAACTTTCATGCAAAATAGCAACGGGGCACTGTTTACGGTGGCGGTGAACCACCTGAAATCGAAGGGTTCCGACTGTCTGGCGGTCGGCGACCCGGATACCGGCGATGGGCAGGGGAATTGTAATCTGACCCGTCTGGCAGCAGCCCAGGCGCTGGTAGATTGGCTGGCAGCCGACCCCACCGGCAGCGGCGATACCGATTTCCTGATCATCGGCGACCTGAACAGCTATGACAAAGAAGACCCCATTGACGCTGTGTTGGTTGGCTCTGATGATACAGCGGGCACGGGTGACGATTACACCGATCTGGTAGCGGCGTTCCAGGGAGAGCTGGCTTACTCTTATGTTTTTGATGGGCAGACCGGGTATCTGGATCATGCGCTGGCGAATGTAAGTCTGGCGGCTCAGGTGACGGGTGTGGCCGATTGGCACATCAACAGCGACGAGCCTGACTTGCTGGATTATGATATGACCTTCAAGCAGGATGCGCAGGATGCCTTGTACGAGCCAAATGCTTATCGTTCTTCCGACCACGACCCGGTCATTATTGGCTTGAATCTCAACGCGGCGCCGGTGTGTGGCACGGCCGTCGCCAGCCCCGCCAGCCTGTGGCCGGTGAACCATCACTTCATCCCCGTTAACATTCTGGGGGTGACTGACCCGGATGGGGATGCGTTCACGTTGACGGTGACGGCTATCTTCCAGGATGAGCCGGTACCTGGGCCAGGGAATAAGAGCAATGTGGACGGCATGGGCGTGGGTACGGCCGTGGCCGAACTGCGGGCAGAACGGGCCGGTGGTAGCAACGGCCGTGTGTATCATGTGTACTTTACGGCCGTAGACGTATACGGTAATAGCTGCTCCGGCGCGGTGCTGGTGGGTGTGCCCCAGCATCAGGGCGGCGAGGCGATAGACGATGGCCCGCTGTACGATTCAACCGGCGCACCATAACTACCCAACGAACGGATGAATAGCGGTGACAAGTGAGATGGGCAGCCTCCGGGCTGCCCATCTCTTTTTTTGCCAGTATGCAACCTTATCGGGCAGAGCCGGGGCTATACCTGACAAGGTGACAAGGTGACATGTGACAAGGTGACAAAAATGTCAGATTATGACCTTTGCCAGTGTATCTTCTGTTCTTTTGTAAATCGTAGGCCAAAGATGGTCTGTCCGTGTGCCAAATATGGTTGTTCGCTGTGAGGAACTTCTGCATACTTTCGGTAAGTTGGAAAGGAGGCAGAAAATGTTCACCACACGCATAAAAATCCTGGGACTGATGATGATTTGGCTGGTATTGGCCGGGTGTACGCCAGATATAGCCGTGCCTGCCACCCTTCCCCCCACCCGCACAGTAGTACCCACGGAGACGGGGACGGCCGTCGCGGAAATTTTGGTTACGGCCGTGCCTACTTTCCCCCCAACGCCTTCCCCCACCGAAACACAAACACCCACCAAAACCTCTAGTCCAACGCCTACCCCTTCTATGACGCCCACGCCTGGCCCACCACTGGTTTATTGGTACTCGCAAAATGAGAGGATCTATCGTTACAACTTTCAAACTTGGACAGACGAAGATATGTCGGCGGTGAATTCTTCTCTCACAGGAATTGCCAAAATAAGTAGCGATGGGCAGTGGTTAGCTTATCGAAATAGTGAAGGACTTTATTACAGTAATCTCTCAAACGGAGAGACCACGTTTTTGAGCGAAATAAGCGAAATATGGGTAGAAATTGGGCCTGATGTGTTTGTGTTTAGCCCGGACGGACAGAAGTTAGCTTTTCGGGATCATGAGGGTCTAAAAATCGTTGACTTGCAGACCGATCAGCTTTCAGTGATGTGGCTAAATGACCTCGAGTATTATGAAGATACAACCATCTACAACCCGTTAAGCTGGTCTCCAGATCAGGATTGGTTGCTGCTTTGGATTAGTGGTTGGGAAGCTGGTTGGTTAGCCGTTGGTTCTTTAACATCAAAAGAGATATATCTTCTTTCTGGCTGTGATCCCGATGCAAGTTGGTCACCTGATGCCGTCCAATTTGCAATGGTTGTCCGATATGATGTTTATTCGGGATGCGGAGGTGAGCAAGATGGTGTCTATGTCGTATCTCTGGCTGATAATATTCCCTTAGAACAGCACATTTATGCTGATGACACTTTTGCAGAACCTAGCGGATTGAGCGGAGCAACTTCCGTTGCTTGGTCACCAGATAACGAGTGGATTGCGTTTGTGCGTGAAAGCGAAGCTGCTCCTCAAGCACAATTGCTGTTAATGACACCAGACGGGAGTGAAGTTAAAGTTGTGGCAGAAGTGGGAAACGGCCGTATCCTCTCTCCTGTTTGGTCACCAGACAGCGACCTTCTTTATTATGTTGCGGCAGAACCAGATGGCAGTCGATCTGTTTACGAACTAAATCCAGGCACTTTAGATAAAAGGAATCTCTATGCCTTGACGGAGGATGCTGAGCTTCTTGATATTTCACCTGATGGGAAATGGTTAGTATTAGGAGCTAGATTTTACGGTAACGATATGAGCTACAACGACCAAACAATAATCCTCAATGCGGTCACTGGAGAAACCATTAAGATTGCTAAAGGCAATCCCAATAAGGCTATTATTCCCATTGGTTGGCAGCGACTGGAGTAAAGCTCTTCATCCTGGCGGTGTCTGTTTACCTGAACCTCGCCCCCAACCCCCTCGCTTATGACCTGTTAGTGCCAGGCACAGGGCAAAACGTCCCGGTCAGACGGATACTTGATGTTCTGTGCCAGGCATAGAAAACCGTCTTGACACTCACCAAACCTGTTCCGTAGAATGGAAGGGAATTAGCAAACACTTTGGAGGTTAATCATGTTGTTAACAGATATTACCGAGGAAATTAAATCTTTACCGAGGTTTGAGAAACTACAGCTCATTGAAGCCATCTCCAAGATGCTCTTGGAAGAAGAAAATCCGACCCGATATTTTGCGACCGAGGCTGTTTATCCTGTTTTTACGCCAGACAACCAGGAAAAAGCCGCCATGCAATTGCAGCAGTTCTTGAAGCAAAATCTGTCATGAGCCGCCAGTGGTTTTCTTATACACCCCATCCGCAATTTCCGGTAGGAATACCCCTTCTCAACTTCCAACTTACACATAATACTACGGCCGTTACGGTTACGGCCGTTGTGGACTCCGGCGCTGCTTTGAACATTTTGCCTTATGACGTTGGCAAAAGGCTGAATCTCGACTGGGATAGCCAGACATACCCTCTCGACTTAGGCGGCATTCTGGTTGGTACGCAGGCTTATGCTGTTTTGCTTCAAGCACAGTTTGCTGGTTTCCCCTCTGTCAAACTGGCCTTTGCCTGGATCAGCAAACCCAGTACAGAAGTGCGTGTTCTATTAGGTCAGGTCAATTTCTTTCAGGAATTTGATGTCCATTTCTATGGGAGCCAAAAAGCGTTTGAAATTGCTCTTAAAACTGCATGAGGCGCAGCAGCCGTAGGTCAGTTGTGGTTGAGCCGTTTGTGTCTGGCTGTTGTCGGTTGTCTGGAACTTCTGCATACTTTCTGTAAGCTGGAAAGGAGGCAGATCATGTTTACCACACTAACAAAAATCCTGGGATTATTGATTATTTTGCTGGCACTTGGTGGATGTACGCCAGATGTGGCGATACCCGCCACCCTTCCCCCCACCCGCACAACAGCAACGACGGAGACGGGCACGGCCGTCGCGCAAATTTTGGTTACGGCCGTGCCTATCACCACCGCACCCACGACCACTGTTATTACCACACTTGATCCAAATCAAACCACAGATTTACAAACCATCGAACGCGCCCCATCCACACCTGTGCCCACAAACACACCACGCCCAACCTTTACCCCCTCACCAACGCCAACACCAGCATTTTTTGATTTACCTGAATGGGTAGCCGACCCCGCAGTTAATGTCTTGTTGCTGTCTACAGCGGATATGCGCGGTCGTAACAATGCTGTCACCCTTTTTAATGCGATGACAGGTGAGCGGTTTGATATTCCCGTGTCTGAGCGTCTGTTTCCAGAATGGGTAAAAACTGATGATGGTCTGTATATTGATTTTGGCGATTCCCTCTTTGCTGACGCGCCTCCCTTGACGGTTCATAAAATCAATGTATTAACAGAACAAATATATCAATATGCATCTCCTGTAAACATTACATCCAATGCGCGTCATTTTGCTTCGCCAGACGGCCGTTACCAGGTTCGTGTTGTGGAAGATGAAAACATCCCAGCCGTGGCCACATTGATTAACCAGGAAACTGGTGAAGAGGTTGAATTAGCCGATCCATTTAATGGTGAATACGCTGATGGGACAAATGTAGCGTGGTCTTTTGATGGGCAAATAGTGGCAATCGAAAGATTCCGACGGGTTGAAGACCCAGCAGAGTTTTATGGTGTCAGAGCAGAGCCAGCGCTGGCTGTCTTTTCACAGGATGGAACACTCCTGACACAGTACAATAATTTGGAGCACACAGGTTTGAAGTGGTCTCCCACATTGCCCTATCACCTTCTCTATCCGGCATATGACCTTAATGAAGGGCCGCCGTGCATTTTGGATGTATTGGCAGGTGATTACAGTTGTGTGGAAACAGTTGCCCAATGGCGCGATGAACAAGAAGTAGAAATTGGAGTCTTCAACTGGTCGCCCGATGGCAGCAAAGTCGGATTTGTTTATTGGAGCGGCACAAGCGGTTTTTGCTATGTAGAACTGGCCACAGAAGCTATCACTTGTCCTGTTACCAGGGATGACTTACAGATAGAAGCATATCTGGAGCGATTTGGAATGGAAGATGGAGTGGCTTATCTGAACATCAGAAATTACGAATGGTCACCGGACAGCCAATTTATTGCCTTGACTGTAGCGCCCGCCCCACCACCAAGTGATGACGGTATGGGCGCAACCGTGGCTGTGGCTGAAATTTCAGGAGAGAATTTACGTGTTATTGTGGATGGTAGCTTGCCTTACTACAATCCTTGGCGGCCACCCATCCCCTCCCTGTTAGAAGAATAACAATTCTCCACCCACCCCAACTCGTAGGGGCGAGGCGGTTGGGGATGGCCTTGTCAGTTCACCAAAACCTCATCCCCAACCACCTCGCCCTGCTGTGTCGACAAACCGGATGCGGGCGAGGCAACCGGAGATAATGCCTTTCTTCATGGCAAAGGGATCATCCGGTTGCCTCGCCCCTACGATACGCCAATTGGTTAATCCGCGTAGGCCTCCACCGGCGGGCAGATGCAGAAGAGGTTGCGGTCGCCGTAGACGTTGTCAATACGGCCGACGTAAGGCCAGAATTTGCGTTCGCGTACCCAATGGGCCGGGTAGGCCGCCTGTTCACGGCCGTAAGCCCGGTTCCAACTGTCGCTCATGATCACCTCGGCCGTGTGTGGCGCGTGCGCCAACGGGCTGTCCTCATGGGCGATCTCCCCATTTTCCACCGCCCGAATTTCGGCGCGAATCTGAATCATCGCCTCGCAAAAACGGTCTAGCTCCGCTTTGGATTCGCTTTCGGTTGGCTCAATCATCAACGTACCGGGCACAGGGAAGGACATGGTAGGGGCATGGAAGCCAAAGTCCATCAACCGCTTGGCCACATCATCTACCGGCACCAACTCCTTGAAGTGACGCAAATCCACAATACATTCATGGGCCACACGGCCGTGTGCCCCCCGATACAACACCGGAAAATGCGGCTCCAACCGTTCAGCGATGTAATTGGCGTTCAAAATCGCCACCTTCGTCGCCACCGTCAGCCCCCAGCCGCCCATCATGGCAATGTAGGCATACGGGATAGGCAGGATGCTGGCGCTGCCCCAGGGTGCAGACGATACTGGCCCAATCGCCCGCTCGCCACCCACGCCGGATACGACCGGATGGCCTGGCAAAAACGGGGCGATATGGGCTTTGACGCCAATCGGCCCCATGCCCGGCCCGC
>CAYXUZ010000168.1:0-2331 GCA_964467705.1 uncultured Ardenticatenaceae bacterium
ACTTTGCCCTGTGGAAATTCAGCCCGCCGGATACCCAGCGGCAAATGGAGTGGGCAAGCCCGTGGGGTGTCGGTTTTCCCGGCTGGCACATTGAATGTTCGGCCATGGCCGCCAAATATCTGGGGCCGCTCTTTGATATTCACTGCGGCGGGGAAGACCATATCCCCGTCCACCACACCAACGAAATTGCCCAGACCCAGGCGTGTTATGGCACCAATCTGGCAAACTACTGGCTGCACGGTTACTTCCTACAATTGAGCGACTCCAAAATGTCTAAATCGGCTGGTGAATTTTTGCGGCTGCAACTGCTCATTGACCGGGGATATGACCCGCTGGCCTACCGTTATTACTGCCTGAACAGCGTCTACCGCGCCAAGTTGAACTTCAACTGGGAAGGGATGGACGCCGCCACCACTGCGCTCAATCGCCTGCGGCAGGCAGCGTATGAATGGGGGGAACCCGGCAGTCCGGACGAAGAGTTCCTCGACCGTTTCCAGGCGGAGATCAATGACGATTTGAATATGCCCCGCGCTCTGGCGCTGGCCTGGGAATTGGTGAAGAGCGACCGCCCTGCCGTCACCAAAAAAGCGACGCTGCTGGTGATGGACAGGGTTTTTGGCCTGCGCCTGGCCGAATGGCAGCCCGCCACCCAAACGATTCCTGATGAAATCATCCAACTGGCGCAGCAGCGGCAGGCGGCCCGCGCCGCCAAAAACTGGGCGGAAGCCGACCGCCTCCGTGAACAGATTGTGGCTGCGGGATATGATGTGCAGGACACGGCCGTAGGCCCCCAAATTCGCCCCCGCACCTGACGCGACCAATCCTCACCATCTCCGTATAGTCGGCACGAAGAAGAAAATTTACCGGGACCCCCTCCCGGCACAAACGGAGAAAATACCATGCACAAACAAAAATCCATCATTGGTGGGTTGATCCTTATACTCGCCGGTAGTTGCATCCTGCTGGCTCAAACGGTACCCGCTTTTGGTGGGCTGCTCGATCTGAGCCGCCAGTGGCCCCTTTTTATCGTCGGTTTAGGTGGCCTGTTTCTGATTGGCGCACTTCTTGGTTCGCCCGAACTGGCTATCCCCGGCAGCATTGTCACCGGGCTGGGGCTGATTTTTTATTACCAGACCCTTACCGGCAATTGGGCCAGTTGGGCCTATATGTGGGCACTCATCCCCGGTTTTGTGGGGTTGGGCATGTTCATCACCGCCAGCCTGGACAAAACCCGCGCCGAGATACGCCCCGAAGGGATACGACTCATGCTCATCAGTGGGGCATTGTTTTTGGTGTTTGCCCTATTCTTTAACCTGTCCTGGAGCCTGATGCGGCTGTGGCCGGTGGCGCTCATAGCCATTGGTCTCTGGTTGTTGTACCAGAATCGCCGCCAAAACAGAGCATCCTGATGCACCTACCCCTCTGCTGTTAATAACTTTACACGGCAGAGTTGCAACCGATGGCAAACCCGGCGCGTATTGTGTGCTGTTGATTGAATGAGCAAGATTGGTTCAAACACAACAGTTGAACCAATCTCTTAAATACAAAATTTGACTCAATTTGGAGGTAAAAACCATGAGTGAAAAACGATTAACCCGTAATCCTGAAGACCGTATGATTTTTGGTGTGTGCAGTGGCATTGCCAATTACCTGAATCTGGACCCCGTCCTGATTCGCCTGGCCTTTGTGCTGTTGGTCATCTTTGGCAATGGCATTGGCCTGATTGCCTACCTGATTCTGGCGATTTTGATGCCGGAACCGGGCGTCCCGGCGGCCAAAGCCAACGGTTTTGACGACGAAGAGATCGTGATCAAGTAGGCTTTTCACGAAGTCACGTAGCATAAAGCGTAAAACGTAAAACGTAAGAAATTGCGTTTTACGTTTTTTGCTTTTATGGGCATGGTTGTCCCTACTCACCTGGTCTCAGTATAATCCCCGGCATGGCATCCCTATTTCAAAAATTACGCACCCTGTTTAACGCCAAATTGCATGAAGCAGCGGACAGGGCTTTGGAAAAAAGCGATCTGGCGGTTTACGATGAGTATATTCGCCAGGCAGAACGGGAATTAGAAGAGTTCAAGCAGACGCTTATGCCGATGGTTGCCCAGGTGAAAACGTCTAAACAGCGGCGGGAGAATCTGGCGACGCAGGCGGCTAAACTAGACCTGGCGATTGACAGTTACCTGAAGGCAGGCAAACGCACCGAGGCGATGGTGACGCAAAAGCAGTTTAACTCGACGATGGAGTTGGTCAAGACGTATGATGCGTCGTTGGTGCGGCAGGTGAGTGCGTTGGAGCAGATGGAGGATGTGCGGGTGAAGCTAGACGGCC
>CAYXUZ010000168.1:2341-3124 GCA_964467705.1 uncultured Ardenticatenaceae bacterium
ACTCGGCTTTTTGCTGCAACTGGCAAAATCGAAGGAAGTGTCTACCAAAGCCATGAAGTCGCTCGATTCGCTGATGGGGTCGGGTGATATGGAGGTGTCGCAGGCGGCCGAAAATATCCGCCGCCGCCTGGATCATGCGGACGCTGCCTGGGAAGTGCAGGCCAGCAGTCTGGATCGCCAGCTTGACGACGCCATGCACAGCCTGGAAGTGGAAGCTGATTTGGCGGCACGGATGGAAAGGCTGGGCATCTAAAATTGTCAATTGCCAATTATCAATTGACAATTGTCAATTTTCTATGAAGGTCGCGCTTGTTCACGATTGGATGAATCAGATAGGGGGGGCGGAGGATGTGCTGGAGGCGCTGGTGAGCCTTTACCCGGATGCGCCTATCTATACCTCGATGTATGCGCCGGACAAGATGCCCGCCCACTGGCAAAAGTGGGATATTCGCACCTCGTTTTTAGACCGCGCCCCGTTTATTCATCGCAAACAGCAGTTGTATTTCCCGCTCTACCCGATGGCGTTTGAGCAACATGATTTGCGTGGCTACGATGTGGTCATCAGCAATAAGAGTGGTTTTTGTCATGGGGTGATGACGGGGCCGGAGACGGTGCATATTTGTTACTGCCTGACGCCGACGCGCTATGTGTGGCGTTATCATCAGTACGCGGAGCAAGAGGGATTGGGCAGGCTGGCGCGGGGGGTGTTGCAGCCATTTCTGGCATGGCTGCGGGTGTGGGATCGGCTGGCGGCGGACAGGGTTGACCATTTCATCGCTATTT
>CAYXUZ010000168.1:3134-4121 GCA_964467705.1 uncultured Ardenticatenaceae bacterium
CGGCAAAGTGTACCGGCGGGAGGCGGCTATTATCTACCCGCCGGTGGACGTGAACAGGTTTGCGCCCGCGAGTAGGGTCGAAGATTATTACCTGATTGTAGGGCGGCTGGTACCGTACCGGCGGATTGATTTGTTGATTGAGGCGTTTAACAAGATGGCACGGCCGTTACTCATTGCTGGCTCTGGCCGTGACCGGGAACGGTTGGAAGCGTTGGCCGGGCCGACGGTGCAGTTTTTGGGTTATGTGCCCGATGCGGATTTGCCTGATTTGTATGCCCGCTGCCGCGCTTTTGTCTTTCCTGGTGAAGAGGATTTTGGCATTGCCCCCATTCAGGCGATGGCCGCCGGGCGACCGGTGATTGCGTATGCGGCGGGTGGCGTGTTGGACAGCGTAATTCCGGGGCAGACCGGGGCGCTGTTTGCCGAACAATCAGTTGACGGTATCATCCAGGCGGTGGAGGCGTTTGATGGGGTGACGGTGGACACGGCCGTGATCCGCCGCCATGCCGAACAGTTTGATAGCTCGATTTTCAAGAAAAAAATGCAAGAGTTTGTGGAAGAGAAAGTGGCTGGTCGTTAATCATGGAATTACGGCATATCTGGAAAATTTTGTGGCGGCGCTGGTGGTTGATTGTCATACCGGCGGCCGTTGTCATCCTGGTGAGTGTGCTCACCTACAGCCCACCGCCAGCGGCCGGGTACAACGTGGGCATGAACTTTATCGTCAGCCAGACGCCGGGCGAGGCAGCCCAGAATCCCGATGAGAACCGGTATTACAACTGGCTGACGTCGGAGTATATTGTGAATGGGCTGACGGATTGGGCTATTGGCGGCGAGTTTAAGACGGCCGTGTCCGCCCAATTAGCCACCCAAAACCTGGACGTACCGCCCCACACCTTCAACGTTGTCGCCGACAATGTACGCAGCAAATTGCAACTGTCCATCCAGCATGGCGACGCTGAGACATTGGCGCAGATTATGAACGCG
>CAYXUZ010000168.1:4131-13973 GCA_964467705.1 uncultured Ardenticatenaceae bacterium
TGACGGAGCAGAATGCCGAGGCGTTGCCGCAGTTGGGAGGGGACACGGCCGTGATCATCCCCGTAGACCAACCCGTTGTCACCGCCATCCCCGGCAGCTTCCGCAGCCAACTGGACATTCCGCTGCGCATTGCCCTGGCGCTCATCGCCGGGGTGGGGCTGGCGCTGTTGGCCGCCTATCTGGACACGGCCGTGCGCAGCCGGGAAGATGTGGAGAATGTGGGATTGCCCGTGTTGGGGGAAATCCCGAAGAACCGTAAATCGTAATCCGTAAACCGTCGGATTACGGATAACGGTCCACGGATTACGGCTAACGCATCACGAGGAAAAATGGAACTAAGCGACTATCTACGTATCATCCGCCAGCGGGGGTGGATCATTATTTTGCTGGCCGTGCTCACCGCCGTAGCCGCCTTTGGCTACAGCAAAATGCAAACACCGGTGTATGAATCCAGTCTGCGGCTGCTGGTACGGCCGGCGCGCACCGACTTCGGCCAGTCGCAGGCGGCCCGTGAACTGTTGGGTAACTATGAACAATGGCTGCGCAGCAGCTTCCGCGCCCAGACCGTCATTGACCAATTACAATTGGATATGACGGCCGGTGAATTGCTCGGCGATGTCAGCGTAGCCTCAGACCGGCTGGGGCTGGTGTTGCAACTGGTGGTGGAAAACACCGACGGCGACCTGGGTAATGACATTGCCCGCACCTGGGGCAATTTGCTCATCCAATGGCAGCAGCAAGAAAACGAAAAGAACCGGCAAGAAGACCGGATTACGATTGAATTTCAGGACAACCCGCAATACAGCCAGGCCAGCCCCCAAACGACCATCAACACGGCTGCCGGTTTTGTCTTTGGCGCGTTGTTGGGCATTATTCTGGTCTTTTTGCTGGAATGGCTGGAAAGCGGCGTCTTGCGCCGCAGTGAAGATGTGGAACGTTATCTGGAGATACCCGTTGTGGGTAGGATTCCGAATCAGTGAGCAGTGAGCGGTGAGCAGTGAGCAGTCATCTACCGCTTACTGCTCACCGCTTACTGCTTACTTACCATGAGTAAACAAATGGACTTAATCACCCTAACCGACCCCCGCTCCCCCGTCAGTGAGGCGTATCGCACGCTGCGGACGAACCTCTCGTTTTATAGTCTGGATAACCCGCTGCGTTCGCTGGTGGTCACTTCGCCTGCGCCCAATGAGGGCAAAAGCACGACCATTGCCAACCTGGCGGTAACGATAGCCCAAAGCGGCCGCCGCACGATTTTGGTGGATTGTGATTTGCGACGGCCGTCGTTGCATGACCTCTTTGGCCTGAAAGCCGAACCCGGCTTTACCGACCTGGTATTGGCCGACAACATGGAACTGCCCTTGCAACCGACCGGCGTGGACAACCTGTGGCTGCTGGCCTCCGGCGCAAAACCTCCCAACCCGGCTGACCTGCTAGGCGCAAAAAAGGTAGACCAGATCATTGCCCAGCTGCAAGAGGAGGCGGACATGGTGTTGTTTGATGCGCCGCCGGTGATGGCGGTGACGGATGCGGCCGTGTTGGGGGCCAAGGTGGATGGGGTGCTGCTGGTCATTCAGGCGGGCAAAACCAAACGGGATCACGCCGAACGGGCCAAAGAGACGCTGGAAAAAGCCAAAGTGCGCATCGTCGGCGCCGCCCTAACCAACGCCCCCAAAGACAGCGCCATCAGCGGCTATTATTGATGTGAAGTGGCTGAACCCTATGAATATCCGTCTAGTACTGGTTGGGTTGCTGTGCATTTTATCAGGATGTACATCAGAGATGGCATCACGGCCTGCACCGACCAGTACGAGTGTACAGACGGCAGTGCCTGCCACACCTGGTGAGATACCTTCTGTGGGTACAATGACGTCTATAGCGTTGCCGTCCCCAACGCTGACGGAAGCGTCTATGCCAATTGCTGCCCAAACACCTGTTATCGTCCCAACGATGTTGACACCAACACTATCATCAAAGCAAGTTCAAAATGAAATTGGCAACCTATTCGAGAATAACGCTGGCTGTTTGCTGCCTTGCTTTTGGGGTATCACACCAGGTCAGACGGAGTGGCAAACAGCCCAACAGCTTTTAGAGCCACTTGCGCTGCGTATGTATGTTCGTGATGGTTACGCTGAAGTTGTGCTACCTGCTCCAAGAGGAGATGACTTAGAAAATTTAATAGAATTACGGCAATTCTATGAAATTGAAGATGGCGTTATTTCCTGGATCATCTCTCCGGTTGTTCAAACATCAAACTTCCATCCTTCAACTATTTTGAGTAAATTTGGGCCCCCTGAAGAGGTTTTACTTCTTACAGCCAACGCCTCAAGAGAGGGCTATTGGCGAAGTTTTTTGACTCTGTTTTATCCACAGCACGGTTTTGTCTTACAATACGGTGCCGATAATACACGACAAGATGATAGGGTTCGCAGCTGTGGATTTGAGCAGGATTTTTTCATACTTCTTGGTTCTTGGCCTTCGGAAGAAGAGGTAACTCTTGAAACAATATCCAACCGACGGATATTGATCAATGAGATCGTTTTTGACCTTCCGCTTGAAGAGGCTACTGGAATAAGTGTAGAAACTTTTTACGAGACATTCAAAGACCCCACTCATCCCATCTGCCTGGAAACCCCTCTCAATCTATGGCCTGGCCCATAAAACCGCTTTCAGCTTTGGCAGAACGGCCGTACCCCCTACGGCCGTCCTTTTTTGGTATCAGAGGTGGGGCACAGCGATGCGGATTCGTTACGATGCAGGCAGGTATTCGCTTATCCTATGGTTGTTCCAGACGGCCGTTTGCACATCCTCATCATTTCCCGGTGTAGGCACATTGTCAAAGAGACGCCAGGTTTCGGTGTGGGTCACGGCCGTGCCCGGCCGCAAGTTTACTAACGGCCCCAGCGTTTCCACTTCCAACATGAAGTCGCAGGTAAATAGCTCCACATTCGCGTTGAGGTCAGGATAGATGGCGTCAGGCTGCACGGCAAAGGTTTTGAGGAAGAAACGGCCGTCACGCGCATACCCCACCCAACCATCACGCACCAATGCGCCCACCTTTTGCGGAATTGTATTGCCCGGCTCCTGGCGCAGCAGCACAAACTTCTCGCCCCAGTGCCAGCGCGGGTCGGTCATATTGGTATAGGCCCATAAAATCAACTGCGTATTGGGCAGCAGGTTATCGCCATGAGAACCACGCGGCGGCAGAGGGAGTACGGCCGTGCCGCCCGGCGCCATCACCGAAAGCGCCCAGGGCGCCAATTCCACCGCCCACAACGACTGATTGCGAATACGATGCAAAACAGTCACCTGCGCGCCCGTTTCTGCCAGGGTAATATCCATCTCTTTTTGCAGGCCGGTTGTCGCTTCCGGCGCTTGAACGAAACGCACAAACCCCTCATGCGCTTCCACCGCCACCGGGGCATTATCCGGGTAATAGGTGCGTGGTTGGGCTTCCGGGGCGTGCCACAGGCGATGCCCGCCGTAGATGCGCCACTCGCTGCCCCCCGTTTGCCCCAATTGCTCTGGCACAGTGGCAAATTCATTCACCCCACCGACAAAGCCAAAATGGATGATGCGCGGGCCAATATCGGCCGTGATTATGAGTTCAATTGTGTCATTTGCCAGCCGCACACAATTCGGCCAGCCCTGGTAATTGATGGTTTCCATTTACGCCTTCCTGATTTAAGTAATTGCCCCGAATTTCACGATTTTTGTGATGGCTCAATTTTGCGCGAAATGGGGGAATGAGCAAATATCCGATCGTGTTCAAATGCTAATAGAATACATCAACACGGCCGTTGCCGGTGTGGGCAAACGGCCGTATAACTACACCTTATACTAGATGTTGGAGGCATATGATGGCAGATTACATGGTGCGAATGACGGCAAAAGAGGCTGGCGTGCGGGCATTGGCCTGTGTCACCACCGATCTGGTACACGAAGCAGCCCAACGTCACCAGGCCAGCCCGGTAGCGGCCGTAGCCCTGGGGCGAACATTGACAGGCGCGGCCTTATTGGGTGCGCTGCTAAAGGTCAAGCAGCGGATCGCCTTGAAGTATGAAGGCAATGGTCTCTTGCAAAGAGTGATGGCCGAGGCGGATAGTTACGGCCGTGTGCGCGGTTATGTGGTGGTCCCAGATGTCGAATTGCCGCTGGTCAACGGGCAGTTTGATCTGGCAGCCGCCATTGGCCGCGCCGGTTTATTGACAGTAGTCAAAGATGTGCGCCTCAAAGAAATGATTGAAAGCGTCATTCCCCTGGCGGCCAGCGATTTTAACTACGATTTGCAGGTCTATTTTGACCAATCGGAGCAAATTGCTACGGCCGTACAAGTGGGTGAAGTGCTGGATGACAATGGTCAGATCGTGGCTGCGGGTGGACTTTTGATCCAGGAACTGCCAGCGCAGGGCCAAAGTGGCCTGGTTGCCACTTTGCAAGAACGCCTGCAAGAACTACCGCCGGTAGCCGACTTGCTGGCGCAGGGGCAAACGCCGGAAGCGGTGCTGGCGCAGGTGTTTGCGGGCATAGCCTATGAGGTATGGGAGCAACGGCCGTTGCATTTTGCCTGTGATTGCAGTTGGGAACGCACCCGGCAGGTACTGGCAACGTTAGGTGCAGAAGAAATTGCCCACCTTCTGGAAACCGAGGGTGAAGCGGTCGTTCATTGTCATTACTGCCACGAAGCCTATCACTTCAACCAATTTGAGCTGGAAGTGCTGCTGACAGAGCTTTCAGCCAATGCATGAGGCAAAAAAAAGGCCACCCAAAAGGTGGCCTTTTATCTTCGTTTGTGTGTGCCCCTGCCGCGACTCGAACGCGGGCACATGGCTTCGGAGACCAACGCTCTATCCTCTGAGCTACAGGGGCAAATCGGCCAAAATTCTCCCATAGGCCCGGTCAAATGTCAAATACACCTGAGCCAGGGAAGGAAGATACCAGGCACACGGCCGTGTGCCTCCCTATTCGTCGCTCTATTCCCGGTAATGGCAACCCATACTTTGTTTGTTGGCTAAGGCTGCCTGGGTGACGATGACGGCCGTGCGCACTGCATTCCGCAACCCCACCAAACCGTCCGTCAACTTCGTCACCCGATAAAACTGCTCAATCTCCGTCTCCAGATGGCGCAGTTCCCGCAGCGCCCGCTGCAAACGGTAATCGGCCCGCACCACCCCCACATAGTTCCACATGATGTGCTGAATGGTGCTCATATCCTGGGCGATCAGCAGTGGATCGGCCATATAGCGGCTGGTATCTTGCCAGGGTGGAATATCGTCAGGAGCAGGCGCGGGTGCATCGGCCAACCCCGCCAGGATATGCTGTGCCGCCCGATTGCCCCACACCAGCCCTTCCAACAGCGACGTACTCGCCAGTCGGTTGGCCCCGTGCAACCCGGTGCAGGAAACTTCGCCCACGGCATAGAGATCTTGGATGGTGGTACGGCCATGTTCATCTACCCACACCCCGCCACAGGAATAATGTGCCCCTGGCACGACGGGAATCAGGTCAGTGGTAATGTCCACGCCAAACTCGGCGCAGCGGGCGGCAATGGTCGGAAATCGCTCCAAAATTCTGGGCGGCGGCAAATAGGAGCGCAAATCCAGATAAACATTGTCCAGATCATGGGCCACCATCTCCTGGCGGATGGAGCGGGCCACCACGTCACGCGGCGCTAAATCTTTCCATTCCGGGTCATATTTCTGCATGAACGGTTCCCCATTTTCATGCACCAGCCGCCCACCCGCGCCACGCACCGCCTCGCTGATCAGAAAGTGGGGTGCGCCTTTTTTGTAAAAAGTGGTGGGGTGAAACTGGATGAATTCGGCGTTGATCACCCGCGCCCCGGCCCTGTTTGCCATCGCCAGCCCATCGCCGCGTGAGCCGGCGGGATTAGTTGTGCGCAAATAAATCTGCCCCAGCCCACCCGTCGCCAGGATCGTCCGCTTTGCCAGGATGCGGTTGACCTCGCCGCTGTCCTGGTTCAGCACATACGCGCCCACGCAGGAGGGTGGGTCATAGACGGCCAGACGGTTGCGGGCATGGTGAGAGGGGGTGAGCAGGTCTACGGCCGTGCATCCCGTCAACAACCGCACATTCGGGTGGCTCTTTAACACATTCAGTAGCGCAATTTCCACGGCCCGCCCGGTGGCGTCGGCCGCATGAGCGATGCGCGGCTGCGAATGGGCGGCTTCAAATACGGTGTCCAGTTCGCCGTTTGCCTGGCGATCCAGCGGCACGCCCACCCGTTCCAGAAGGATTTTTTCCACCAGCCCCGGCCCTTCGGCCGCCAGAATGTGGGTTGCCTGGGGAAAACTATGCCCCGCGCCCGCGTGCAAAATGTCGGCCACCAACTGCTCCGGCGAATCGGCCGGGCTCTTGTAAATAATGCCACCCTGGGCATATTTTGTGTTCGACTCTTCCGGCTCGCGTGCCCGCGTCACCAGCGTCACGGGTACACCCGCGTCCGCCAGTTGCAGTGCGGCCGTGCCCCCGGCAATACCGCTACCAATGATGAGAACTTCGGTTTGAATCATAAGAAATGGGATCACGGATAACACGGATTTGACGGATTTTCACGGATAAGAAAATCCGCGTTTATCCGTTAAATACGCGTTATCCGCGTATCTATTATCCGATTGCTAACATACGCTCAACGGAACGGAGGGCGCGGAGGCGGATTTCTTCGGGCACATGGATTTCATATTGGGTGTAACGCAAGGCGTCGCGGGTGTCTTCCAGGCGAATCTGGTTCATGTGCGGGCAGCGCACGGAGCAAAGGCGCAGCATCTCCTTCTCCGGGTTGGCGGCCATGATGTTGTCGCCCATTGAACATTCGGTGAGCAGCAGGTAGCTGGGGGCGTTGGTCTGCTCCACAAAGCGAATGAGGGCGGTGGTGCTACCGGAGAAGTCACTGGCGGAGACCACTTCCGGGCTACATTCGGGGTGAGCCAGGATGAGCGTGTCGGGATGGTCGTGGCGCACCGCTTCAATGTCGGCGACGGTGAACTTTTCATGCACTTCACAACGGCCGTGCCAGCCAATCATCTGCACATCCAGTGTCGTATTGCCATTCATCTTGCCATCTTTGCTGGGGAAGATAATGTGTTTGCCCGTCTCCAGGGCCACATTCCGCGCCAGATATTCGTCTGGCAGAAAGATAATGGTGTCTGCATGGAGCGATTCCACCACTGCTTTGGCATTGCCGGAGGTGCAACAAATGTCCGTCTCCGCCTTCACATCGGCATAGGTGTTGATGTAGGTGACGACGGGCACGCCGGGGAATTGCGCTTTCAGATTGCGCACATCCTGGGCGGTGATGCTGGCGGCTAACGAGCAGCCCGCCTTTTGTGACGGGATCAATACTGTTTTGGTGGGGTTCAAGATTTTGGCCGTCTCGGCCATAAATTCCACGCCGCAAAAGACGATGATGTCCGCGTCTGTTTGGGCGGCGCGGCGGCTCAGTTCCAGCGAATCGCCGGTGAAGTCCGGCACGGAGTGGAACAGGGCCGGTTCCATGTAGTTGTGCCCCAAGATGACGGCGTTGCGTTCCTGCTTCAACTGGTTGATTTCGTAAGCGATTTTGGCCTTGTATTCAATCTCAAAGTCCGGGGCGATGTGCTGCAATTTGGCCCGCATGTGGGTAAGCAGATCGTCATAAGTCATGTTCAATTCCTTGTAGTTTGCAAGTAGCAGGTGGCAGGTTGCAGGTACTTGCCACCTGCTACTTGCAACCTGCAACCTGCCACTATTCCAGCTCCAAACTAATATCCAACGCCTTCACGGAGTGGGTGAGGGCGCCGATAGAAATGTAATCCACGCCGGTTTCGGCGATGGCGCGGACGGTGTCCAGGTTGACGTTGCCAGATGCTTCCAGGGGGACACGGCCGTCTACAAACTCTACCGCCTCCCGCATCTGTGCCAGGCTTATGTTGTCCAACATGATGCGGTCTACGGGCAGGGTCACGGCCGTTGCCAACTGCGCCAGCGTCGTCACTTCAATTTCAATGGGTACGTCGGGGGCATAAGTTCTGACGCGCCGCACGGCTTCGGCCAGGTCGCCATGCACGGCGGCGATGTGGTTATCCTTAATCAGTGCCATGTCAAACAGGCCAAAGCGGTGGTTTTGGCCACTGCCCATCTGCACCGCCAGCTTGTCGGCGGCGCGCAAACCGGGGGCCGTTTTGCGTGTGTCCAGGATGACGGCCTTTGTCCTGGCGACAGCGTCTACAAACTGGCGCGTGAGTGTGGCAATGCCGGACATGCGCTGCAAAAAGTTGAGCGCCGTGCGTTCGCCGCTGAGCAGGGCGCGAGCGGAGCCGTCAATAGTGGCGATGAGTTGGCCGGGAGTCACGGGGTCGCCATCCTCTACCTGGGGCGTGAAGATGACCCGTTCGTCGAGCAAAGCAAATACCCGTCGTGCTACTTCCAGCCCGGCAATGGTGCCATGTGCTTTGGCGATGAAACGGCCGTGCATCACCGCATCCTCCTTCACAATCGCCAGGGTGGTCACATCGCCGCTGCCCATATCTTCTGCCAGCGCGGTGTGAATGGCTTGTTCAATGTATGGATTCAGCTCCAAATTTTTCTGTCTCCTTATCTGGAGACCTGGCAGGTTTTTGAAACCTGTCAAGTCTGGGCATTAAGTGTATTTCTTACACTAAAATTTGCGGCAAACTTTAACACAAAGCAGATTTATCGTCAATGAGACACTTATTGGATATTCACGAAATACCTGGTCGGATTTGTGTTTACGTGAAACGACGAAACGGCCGTATAATTATCACCATTACAAACAAGTTGTAATACGAATTGCCAAATCGTGTTACAGGATGATGGAGGGCAAGATGTTTCGGCGAATTATAGGCATTGTGATGTTGGTCTTGGGGTTGGTGGGGCTGGTTATCAGTTTTGCCGGGGTCTATTTTGGCCGTCAACTGGTAGATAACTTTTTTGGTGGCATTGATGAGACGTTGACGTTGACGCTAGACAGTCTGGACACGGCCGTAGACAGCCTGGAGTTAACTAAAGCGACCATTGATGATGTAAACAGCGGTCTGGAAACGGTGGAAGGGGCGGCGTTGAACATTAGCAAGACGGTTACGGACACACGGCCGTTGCTTGACCAGGTGAATGTGGTTGTCTCCCAAAACGCACCCAACACAGTAGAAGCGATGCAGTTGGCTATCCCCAACATTGCTCAGGTAGCCGGGGCCATTGACCAGACATTGATCACTCTCAATGGTTTCCGCATTGAGGAAGAGATTGCCGGGTTTGAAATCAATTATGATCTGGGCATCAATTATGCGCCGGCCGTGCCTTTTGATCAGACGTTTGTGGCTTTGGGCGACAGTCTGGATGGTTTGCCAGAGCAGCTCCGTTCGGTGGAGCCAAACCTGGCCGTGGCTAACGAAAATCTGGCGGCCATCAGCAGCAGCATTACCACCATTTCGGGAGACATTGCCACCATTAACGGCCGTGTGGCCGAAGTGCCCGCCCTCATTGACCAATACATTGATATTGTGAACCAGATTTATGACTCGGTTGAGCGGGTTCAGACCCAGGTCATCCAGCAGCAAGAGATGGTCAAAACCGTCGTCACATTTGTATTGGTCTGGTGGGGCTTGCCGCAACTGGCGCTGGTGATGATTGGCTGGGATTTCCTCTTCGGCCGGCGCGGGGCCACGGCTGCGGAAATCAAAGAAGATGTCATGGAAGATTTACAGGACGAAATTGAGGAAATCAAAGAAGAGATGGCTGACGGGCCAGACAAGAACGAGGCGTGATGCGTAATAGACCTCTTGCATAAGTACAGGTAAGCTTCATGTCCATGAGATATGAAGTGA
>CAYXUZ010000169.1:0-13954 GCA_964467705.1 uncultured Ardenticatenaceae bacterium
CCTGTCGCCTGACCAGGCGGGTTCGGGCACACCGGGCAGTGTGGTCAGCTACACCTTGACCCTGACCAACACGGGCAGTGTCAGTGATACCTTTGACCTGTCGGTGGATGCCCAGTGGACGACCTTGCTGTCCCAAAGCAGCATCACGTTGGATGCGGGTGAAGTGGGGACGTTCATGGCCGAGGTGTTGGTGCCAGGCAATGCGGCCCCGGGGGATACGGGCGTGTCGTTGGTGACGGCTACCTCCCAAAGTGATGGGGCGGTGAGTGATGAGGCTTTCCTGACGACGACGGCGACGGCCGTGTACGGTGTCTCGGCTACTGCCGACCCGGATGCGCTCGCTGGCGAACCAGGCGAGGTGCTGACTTACACGGTGTACATGACCAATACCGGCAACACCACCGACACCTTCAACCTGAGTACCAGTGATGACAATGGCTGGATGAGCCATGTGGAGCCGGTGACCGTCACCCTGGCGGCGGGGGCTTCTGACATGGTGATGGTGATGGTGCATGTGGATATGGCGGCGACGGATAGCGAGGTGAATGTGACGACGGTGACGGCCGTGTCCGACACTGACTCCTCCGCCACGACCAGTGTAGACCTCTCTACGACCGCTGATGTCCCGTCTACCGGTGATTACTTTATCTACCTGCCTGTCATTTTGAAACCGTAACCGTAAATTGTAAGGCGTATGGCGCTATCCTTTCAGGTACGCCATACGCCTTACACCAACAAACAATGCCATTTCCTGCCTCCCTTGCCCTTGAAGATATCGTCATCTTTCCCCAACCGGGACTGAATGTGCCTGGTACGGTGAAGTTTAGCCCGGACGGCCGTTGGCTGACCTACCTGTTTAGCGAATCCGCCGATCTGACCCGCCAATTAGTCGGCCGTGACCTGCAAACCGGCGAAGTGCGCCCCATTGTGCAGCCACCCGATGGCGGCGCTACCGATGACAACATCTCCCTGGAAGAGACACTGCGTCGAGAACGGATGCGCCAACGGGAATTTGGCGTGACCCAATACGCCTGGTCAGCCAAAAAAGATCGCCTGCTCGTTCCCCTGCGCGGCAGCATTTACGTGCAGGATGGCGTGGATGGGAACCTGCGCCTGCTGGTAAGCGGCGATGCTTTTCCCTGTCTGGACGCTCGTTTTTCCCCGGACGGTGAATGGGTTGCTTACGTGCAAGATGCTGAACTTTACGTTGTTCCCACTGCTGGTGGGCAACCGCAACAAGTCACCAGTGGAGCGCGGGGCACAGGCAAGACGAACGGCCTGGCGGAATACATCGCCCAGGAAGAGTTAGGTCGCAGCCAGGGCTACTGGTGGTCACCCGACAGCCAATGGCTGGCTTTTGCCGAAGTGGACGAGACGCATATTCCCATCTACCGCATTGTGCATCAAGGCAAGGATGCAGTGGGTGATGGGGCACAGGAAGACCACCGCTACCCCTTTGCCGGGATACCCAACGCGAAAGTGCGTCTGGGAATCATCTCCCGCATGGGTGGCGAACCGGTGTGGCTGGATTTAGGCAGCAACGATGACATCTATCTGGCGCGGGTGAAATGGGTGCCCGTCAATCAAGGATCGGTGAGTCGTCTCACCGCCCAACTTCTCAACCGCGCCCAAGATCAACTCGACCTGCTGGTCTTCGATTCTCAAACGGGTGCAGCTACCCACCTGCTATGCGAAAACAGCGAGGTGTGGATCAACTTGCACAACTTGTTCTATCCGCTCAAGGACGGCCGTTTCCTATGGGCTTCTGAACGTTCTGGCTTCCAACACCTTTACCTGTACGCCAACGATGGGATGCTCACTCGCCAGCTTACCGGCGGCAATTGGCCGGTGGAAAGCATTGCCGGGGTGGATGAAAAAGCCGGTTTGGTTTATTTCACGGCCGCTTACCCCACACCGTTGGACACCCAACTGCTGGTCGTCTCGCTCGATGGGGGTGAGGCACGGCCGTTGACCCCCGAACCAGGCACACATGGGGTGGAAGTGGATGTCAAACACGGCCGTTTCACCGACACCCACCACCACCTCACCCAACCGCCCACCATCACCCTGCGCTCCCTCGCCGATGGTTCGATTCAGCAAATTATCCATCAACCCGTTGACCAACGGCTGGAAACCCTCCTCCTCCCCCCACCAGAGATCATCACCCTCCCAAACCGAAACGGCATTACCCTTTACGGCGCACTGTATCGCCCGCCTGACAGCTTTGGCAACGGGCCTTTCCCCACAATCGTCGCTGTCTACGGTGGCCCACATGCGCAAACAGTCGCCAACCGCTGGCTGATGACGGTGGACATGCGTGCCCAATACCTGGCGCAGCAAGGCTTCCTGGTCTTCAAGCTAGACAATCAAGGCAGCGCCCGGCGCGGCCTGGCCTTTGAAAGCACCATCAAACACAACATGGGGGACGTGGAAGTGCAAGACCAGGTAGATGGCGTGCGCTGGCTGACAGCGCAAGGGCTGGCCGACCCGGCTCGTGTGGGCATTTATGGCTGGAGCTACGGCGGTTATATGACCGTCATGTGCCTCACCCGCGCTGCCGACACCTTCCAGGTAGGCGTGGCCGGTGCGCCCGTCAGCCAGTGGGATGGCTACGACACCGGCTACACGGAGCGGTATATGGGGACGCCCCAAAACAACCCGGATGGCTACGCCAATGGGGCCGTCACAACCCACGTGGACAAATTACAAGGGAAACTATTGTTGATCCACGGGTTGATTGATGAAAATGTGCATTTCCGCCATACAGCCCGGTTGATCAATGCGCTGAATCGAGCGCAACGGCCGTATGACTTGCTCATCTTCCCCGACGAACGCCACATGCCCCGTAAACCGGCCGACCGACTCTACTTAGAAAAACGCCTCTGCGCCTATTTTCATACCCACCTGGCAAAACCCTAAGGAATAAGCGAGCATGAACTTCACCCTCACTCCTGAACACAAAATGATCGAACAGGCCGTGTATGATTTTGCGCGTGGCGAAATCATGCCTATCATCAAAGAACACGACCGCAATCACACCTTTCCCCATGAGTTAATCCCCAAAATGGCGCAGCTAGGCTTCATGGGCATTTGCCTGCCACAGCGTTACGGCGGCGCGGGCATGGATTACATCTCGCTGGGCATCGTCTCCGAAGGGCTGGAATTTGCCGATTCGTCCGTGCGCGAAACCATCGCCGTTCACCTGGGACTACACGCCCTGCCCATTTATCAGTGGGGCACGGAAGAACAAAAGCGTTCCTTTTTGCCACCGTTGGCAACTGGCGAAAAACTGGCCTGTTTTGGCCTGACCGAACCAGGGGCCGGTTCTGACGTGGCCGGTATGGGCAGCCGTGCCCGCAAAGACGGCCGTGATTACCTGCTCTCCGGTGAAAAAATGTGGATTACCCTGGCCGATATAGCCGACCGTTTCCTGGTCTTCGCCAAAACAGATACCAGCAAAGGTGTGAACGGTATCACCGCCTTCATCCTGGAACGAGGCTGGAAAGGGCTGACCACCGGCACGATTGAAGGCAAGATGGGTGTTCATGCCAGCAACACCGGCTGGATCAATATGGATGAGGTACGCGTACCTGCCAGCCACCGCCTGGGAGAGGAAGGGGAAGGGTTCAAAATCGCTATGAGCGCGCTGGACAATGCCCGTTTTGGTGTGGCGGCGGGGGCGGTGGGCATTATCAAGGCCTGTCTGGAAGAGTCTATTCGCTATGCCAAAGAGCGCCACACCTTTGGCAAACCCATTGCCGAATATCAACTTGTCCAGCAAATGTTGGCAAACATGCAACAAAGCATAGACATCGGCCAACTGTTGGTGTGGAAAGCAGGTTGGCTAAAGAATCAGGGCATCCGCAACACGCGGGAAACAAGCATGGCCAAGTGGTACTGCACCGAAGCGGCTAACCGGGCCGCTAACGACGCGGTGCAAATTCACGGCGCTTATGGGTATTCCGACGAGTACAACGTAGAGCGCCACCTCCGCAACACCAAGAGTGCCGTCATTTATGAAGGCACTTCCCAGATTCATACGCTGATGCAGGCGTCTTATGCGCTGGGTGAAAGGCAGGATCGCCCCATGCGCTGTGAACTGCCACCTTATGAAGCTGACGCCAATTAGAACACGAGGCAGGCTTAAGCAACCCGTCTCACACCCCCGGTGACATATACTCCCAAATTGCACCATTTTGGTTCATCCCACAACGCCTACCTGGTGATATACTCACGGCCGTCAGGAGAAACAGTAATCCATGCTGTGTAGCGCGTCCAGGTGGTTGCCCCAGGCGTGTTACACAATACACCCCAGGTGATGTATGAAACAATTGGTAGATTTACGCAAATTCATCCCGCGTAATTGGAAGGTAGTGGTGGTGGGCTTGCTGGTCAATGCGGTAACATTGGCAGTGGTCATTGTTTTCATGCCCGGCATTGAACTGCTTGAGTATCGCTTTGGCTTGCTGCTGGTGATGGCCGCCGGATTGGGGTTGCTGGAAGTTTTTGTGAAACCGCTGCTACAACTGCTGACCATTCGCCTGCTTTTTGTGACGTATGGCGTGGTGTTGATTATCGTCAATGCGGCCATTTTGTGGCTGACTTCCGTTGTTTTCCAGTCGTTGATCATAGAAAGTGTATGGGCGGCTTTATTTGGGGGCGTGGTGGTTGGCCTGATGAGTACGTTTCTAGACTATGTGTTTGGGGTAATACCACCGCTGGGTTATGTGCAGGCGTTACAGGAAGAGGAGGCGCAACATGAAGCGGCGTAATCGTCTGGACGAGTTTCGGGAAAGCCTGCGTTTGCAGCAAAGCTACAACACCATCATGCGGTATGGGCTGGATTTTCTGCTGGATCGGGGGCTGATTGGCATGACCCGGCGCTATTTCCTCAGTCTGCTGTATGATGTGGATGTGTCAGCAGAAGTGCTGACGGTGCCGGTAAAGACGCGGCTGCTGCTGCAAGAGTTGGGGCCGATTTACGTGAAGGTGGGGCAGTTGATCTCCAGCCAATCCCAGGCGCTGCCGCCAGATTGGGCGGTGGAGTTGAGTAAGTTACAGAGCAGTGTACGGCCGTTTCCCTATGAACAGGTGCGTGACATCATCATTGCCGAATTGGGTGCGCCGCCAGAACAACTCTTTGCCAGCTTCGACAGTAACCCACTGGCGGCCGCTTCCCTGGGCCAGGTACACCGCGCCACCCTGCACACCGGTGAAGACGTGGTGGTGAAGGTGCAGCGGCCCAATGTCATCAAACAGGTTCGCGCCGACGTGGGCATTATGAGTTGGCTGGCCCGCCTGGTGCAGCGGCGGCTGCAATGGGCGCAAGATATGGGGTTGGTCGGTGTGGTGGACGAGTTTGGACAGCAAGTGTTGGCCGAACTGGATTACCGCATTGAAGCGTATAACATCATCCGGCTGAACCAAAACCTGGAAAACATTCCCGCCGCCCGGCTGCCTGCCATTTACAACGATTTTTGCACCCAACGGGTGCTGACAATGGAGTTCATTGACGGCATCAAGATCACCAATCTGGCCGCCATTGATGCTGCCGGTTTTAACAAAGAAGAACTGGCAAAAAATGCCCTTCGCGCTACGTTGAAACAAATCCTGATTGATGGCTTTTTCCACGGCGATTTGCACCCCGGCAACGTCTTTGTCAACCGGCGTGATGGCGACATTGTTTTCCTGGATGTGGGCATGGTGGGGGAACTGACCGTGCGGCAGCGGGCCAATATGATCAACCTGCTGCTAGTGATGCAGCAGCAGGATGTACGTGGCCTGACGCAGGCGGCCCGCACGCTCAGTGTGCCCTTCCGTGAAGTGAATGAACATGCCTTCCAGCATGATTTTGAACGGCGCGTGGGGCGGTTAATGCAGCAACAAACGGTGCCCATGTCTGAAACGCTGAACGAGGTGATGTCGGTTTTGCGTGAAAACGGCTTGCAGCTAGACCCCAGTCTGACGCTGGCGATCAAATCCATGATGCAAATGGAAGCGGCCGGCCGCCTGCTCTTCCCCGAAGGCGGTTTTGTAGAAGTGGGCATGGGTATCACACTGGAATTGGTACGCAACGAAATCACAGCCGAGAATATCACCAATGTGGTGAAACAAGAGGCGACTTATACGCTGCGAGAGATAGCGCAGCGGCTGCCCAGCCTGCAAGAAGCAACGCTGAAATGGCTGGACCAATATCAAAAAGGGCGGCTGGAAATTTACCATGACACGTCTGGCCTGAATGAGCAAGTGGATCGGCTAGGGCGGCTGGTGCAATATATCATTCTCGGCATTTTGCTCAGCGGCATGATTGTCGGGTCGGCTATTGCCACAGGCATTGCCGCTGCCTTTGAATTTGAGCGGTCGCAAACATTTACCACCATCGCCTTTACCGGCTACGTAGCCGCCTCCATTCTGGCGGGATTTCTGATCCTATTTATTCTGTGGCGGTTGTGGCACGGCCGTGACAAACCTTGAATCGCCTCGAAATAGCTAAACAAACCAAAAAAGCTGTTTGATACGCCCAGGTGATGTTTATCACCTGGGATTGGTGGCATTCCCCACTTTCATTTTCCCCAGCAATTCGCAAAAATGAGGAGCATGGCAGCTTAGACATTTTTACCGGCCTCACTCCTCCTACACGGTACTCCTTAATTCGGCAAGCACGATGGCAACGGCCGTTGTCCCGGCAATTCACGCCAGTTGCCGGACACAGAATGAGGAGAAACACATGTCCACACAAACCTGTTCTAACCAATTGTCAACCGTTTCTATTCGTGTGACATTGCTACTTTTCATGTTATTGGGTGTCATCCTTCTCAGTTCCCCCAGGCCCACACACGCGCTTGTTCTTCCTCCTGTTCAAGTCATTTATGAAGGCGGCCCGCTCGCCGGTTATGCGGGGGTGGCTATCTCCCCCAATGGGCAAACTCTATACATCGGTGACGCTTTCGCCGATACCATCTATGCTCTACCCAGCAGTGGTGGTTCATTAACCCCAGTGAATGTAGGCACGTTGGGTTCCCCCACCGGTCTGGTCGTTTCCCCCAACGGCGCCACCATCTACGCCAATCTGTCTTACAGAGGGTTAGCCACCCATCACCCGGTTGTGGTTTCCTTGCCGGCCAGTGGGGGGCCAGCCAGCATCGTAGCAAATTTACCGGCAACGCCAGGGCCATCTGGCGGTCTGGCCATTTACCCGGAAGGGGTCACTCTGGTCGTCGCTCCCAACTATCCCCGTATGGCTCTTTACCGGGTAGTCATCGCTCAAGGTAATCCTGTTAGCCTGCTTGTTGGTGATGGGTTTGATTTTATGGCTGATGTGCGAGTGTCTCCCGATAGCCGGTGGCTTTATCTGGGCGCTGATGGCAACAACCGGCTGCTAAAAGTATCCAATGATGGCGGTGTTCCGACACCAATCCCTACTGGCATCCCTTTTGCCGATCCGGTCAATATCACTTTGTCACCCGATGGGAAGACACTATATGTGCTTGACCCCAATATCCGTATAAACGAAGCGGGAGACGTTGTGACAGACGGCGGCTGGCCTGGGGCAATTTTTGTTGGCCCGGCTGACGGCGGTCAGTTTTATTTGTTGTATGCGGGTTTGTCTGAGTATGGATTGCACGGCCGTATCACCATCAGCCCCGACGGTAAAACCCTCTATTTTGGTGGGATTCGCCGCAGTAACAACGCCCCTGTTGTCCTGAGCACCCCCTTGTTACCGTTTACCTTTCAAGTCAACAGCACGGCCGATCCCGGCGATGGTGTGTGTAACGGCAGCGAATGTACTCTACGAGAAGCCATCGTGGCGGCAAACAGTGTGCCGGGCGCTAACACGATTCTTGTTCCGGCCGGCAACTATACGCTGAACGTACCCCATGCGGGCGAAGATAATGCCCTTACCGGTGATCTAGACATCACCGACGATCTGGTCATTGAAGGCAATGCTGCCAGCACCACCATCATTGATGCCAATGAACTGGGACGCATCTTTCATATCGCCGCCCATGCAACCGTCAAGATTAAAAACCTGACCATGCAAAATGGGTTTACCGGTGATGGCGGCGGCATCTTTAACGCGGGCACACTCCACCTCCTGAACAGCACAGTCACAGGCAACCGCACCGATTACGAAGGGCCTGAATACGGCGGCAACGAAGGCGGCGGTATTTACAACACAGGCACACTTTCCATCTCCAACAGCCAACTGACAGATAACACCACCGACCGGGGCATGGGTGATGGTGGCGGCGGGGCCATTATGAATGAGGGCGTCGTACAAGTGACACGCAGTTACTTCAGCCACAACTGGGCCGCCGGTGGGGGCGTGGTTTTTAATAGGGGCGGCGAAGTGACGCTGACGGACTGCACGTTATTTACCAATTGGGCCAGATTTTTCGGTGGCGCTGTGGAGAATATCAATGGCGGTAACGCTATCATTTCCAAAAGCACCATCACCGGCAGCAACGATAGTATCTACAACAACTCTGGGGCGACGCTGCTGCTGCTGAACAGCACGGTCTCCCATAATGTCGGCTACCGGGTTGCAGGGGGCATTAACGCTTTTGGCGGCACAGTACAGATCATCAACAGCACCATTAGCTACAACAGCGGCAACGGCTCCGCCCCAGGCGGAATTGCCGGTCATGCTTTTGTTAGCCTGGCCCATAGCATTGTGGCCTACAACAGCGAGGCCAATTGTGGCGAAATCTACACCAGCCTGGGTTATAACCTCGACAATGATGGTTCGTGTGGGTTTAGCGGCGTGGGCGACCTGATAGCCGATCCGCTGCTCGGCCCACTGCAAAATAACGGCGGACAGACGCCAACACACGCTCTGCTGCCGGGCAGCCCGGCTATTGATGCCGTCCCTCCTGGCGTCTGTCTGTCGGCAAGGGACCAGCGCAATGTGCCACGTCCACAAGATGGCAATGGCGATAACGTACCGGCGTGTGATGCGGGCGCGTTTGAATTGAGACCGTAAGAGTAGAAATGGCTATTGTTTTGATTCAGGCAAACGTCTTTGTTTGCAGGAGGTAAAGGATGAAAGCGAAACTGTTCTTGATCGTTGATGCCATCATCTTGCTGCTATTTGCCGTGGGGTACCTGCTGTCGCCCCAATGGGTTTTGGAGCAATTTGACATCACTGTGAATGAGGGTGGGGTGATGATGGCCCAGCTTTTCGGCGCAACTATTTTGGGCATTGCCGTTCTCAACTGGCTGAGCCGGGATGTACATTATTTTGAGGAACTCCAGCCTGTGGCCCTGGCAAATTTCGTTGGACATGGCCTGGCTTTTGTGGTGCTGTTGTGGCAAAAGCTGAACGGCGCGGGGAATGAGTATTGCTGGTTTGTCATTGGCTTTACTCTGCTGTTTGCCCTGGCCTTTGGCTACTTCTCGTTTGTACACACCGGCATGGAAAAACCAGGTGTAACACCTAAAACTGCTTGATGAAGGAACCCAACGGCCGTTGCCCGCACATAGGTAACGGCCGTCTCCCCACCATGATCACCGCCATCACCCGTTACTTGCATGAACGCCACGGCACGTCCGTTGACATTCAATCCGTCCGGGAACTGGATGGGCAGCCAGCCAGCAGCGAAACACTCAAACAATTTGGCTACGGCCGTCCCCTACTCGTCACGTATCAGGTGGAAAACGAAGAAAAGAGTGAGGTTTTCCACCGCATCCGCCGCAATGCGTTTGGCCGTGAGCGCGACGATGACCGGGTAGCCGTTGTCTGGCTGGATTACCACACCTTCAACCGGCTGCCGCGCCATGTCACGGCCGTAGATATGCTGCTGCACACCGATGACGGCCGTTTGCAATCCATACAAACGGCCGACGAACTGCTGCTCGTCACCACGTACCAGCCGGGCAACCTGTACGCTGACGATCTGGCCCGTATCCGCGATGAAGGCGTTTTGCAGCCCATAGACTGGCAGCGAGCAGCAGACCTGGCCCACTATCTGGCACAGATTCACCAGACAGCCCATGACGATCCCGACCTGTGGCGGCGGCGGCTGCGCGATTTGATCGGTCATGGCGAAGGGATCATGGGGCTGACCGACAGTTACCCGAACGGGCTGGCTTACGCCGACACAGCTTTTTTGCAAGAGATCGAAATGCAGGCCAACCGGTGGCGCTGGCGGCTGAAACCATTACACGGCCGTCTGTGCCAGGTTCATGGCGACTTTCATCCTTTCAACATTGGCTTTAGCGAAAATGGAGAGCTGTTTGTATTGGATCGCAGCCGGGGTGAATGGGGTGAAGCGGCTGATGATGTAAGCTGCCTGACTATTAACTACCTGTTTTTCTCGTTGCAGCGCGCCGGACAATGGGCACGGCCGTTTACCGACCTTTACGACCACTTTTGGCAATGTTATCTGGCGGCGCGATCGGATGAGGAGTTGACGGCCGTCATCCAGCCCTGGTTTGCCTGGCGCGCCCTGGTCTTAGCCAGCCCGCTTTGGTACCCCCACCTGAATGAAAGTACCCGCCGCCAGTTGCTCACCTTTGCCCAACGTGTTTTGGCGACTGACCGTTTTGATTATCACCGGATCGGTGAACTGCTGTCTTAGGCAAAAGGCAGAGTGGAAAATGGCGGAAAGGCAAACCATCACACCCGGCCTGGTCATCTGGTTTACCGGGTTGCCCGGTTCTGGTAAAAGCACCCTGGCGCGTGCCCTCAGCCAGCGATTGGCCGGGCAGGGTATTCATGTGCAGGTGCTGGATTCTGACGAACTGCGCCGCCAACTGACGCCCCACCCTACCTACTCTGCCGCCGAACGGGACTGGTTTCATGACACCATCATTTACCTGGCCGAACTGCTGGCAAGCAATGGGGTGCATGTTTTTATCGCGGCCACCGGCTCACGCCGTGTTTATCGCGATACTGCGCGCGCCCGTTTACCACGTTTTGCCGAACTATTTGTGGACTGCCCCACGGCCGTTTGCCAACAACGCGACCCCAAAGGATTATGGCAGATGGCCGCCACAGGCCAGATAGCCACCCTACCCGGCATGGGCCATGATTATGAGCCGCCCGTTCAGCCTGAACTCTATGTGAACACCGCTGATATGACGGTAGAAACGGCCGTCGCCGAACTCTGGCAACAACTACAAGCACAGAACCTTCTCGTTTTCTTTACATAACCGCGACTGTGGTTTATACTAACCCGCATGGCAAAGCAGTCAAAGGACGAAGAGGTAATCCCCCTGGGTATCGTGTTTATTGTGGTCGGGCTGGTGGTGGTTATCACGGCCGTGGCCATCTTTTATCTCATCTTCCCCAGAACACCCCGTCAAACTCTGGAGCAAACACAAATCGTGGTGCTACCTGCCACCCCAGACCCCGCCGCGAATGTAGCTCTCCTGCCAGAAACCCCATTGGACGGTGAAACGGCCGTCCTGCCTCCGGTGGATGAGGAAACACTGGCATTTGTTCGGGGGCAGCCAGAGCGTATTGTGATTCCGGCAATTGACCTGGATGCTCCTGTAAGCAGTGTGGGGCTAATACAGGTGCAAAATAGCGGGCAAACATATTACCAATGGTTTGTGCCCCCAGAGTTCCGCGCCGGCTGGCACAACACCAGTGCCCCATTAGGCATACCGGGGAATACCGTTCTCAATGGGCACCACAACATTCATGGCGAAGTATTTCGTGACCTGGTTGAACTGGAAGAAGGAGCGGAGATAGTGGTGTATGGGCAGGCACGGCCGTATACCTACACCGTCGCCACGGTAGAAATTTTGCCCGAACGAGACCAACCTCTATCCACCCGCGTTCAAAACGCCAGTTGGATAAACCCCACAACAGATGAAAGACTGACATTGGTCACTTGTTGGCCTTATGAAGATAACTCACATCGGCTCGTAGTCGTCGCGTATCCGGCAGAAAACAACAGTCAAAGGATGAGCAGCACAAATACGACCGAAGAAAAGAATTGAGATTAGTTACTGCTAGAAATCCGATTTATCTCTTAATTCAGATAGCTGGCACAAAGATAATGCTTTATTCACAAACCATCAGGATTTGATTTAAGGAGGTTCAAGATGAAATTTTGGCAACACAAAACTCTGGTACTCATGATAGCCACCGGATTACTCTTTTTGGTCGTGGCCTCAGCCACAGCCCAAGACATAGACACCCAAACGCCGGGCAAACTGGCCGGTGCGGTGTATACCGATGCCAATGGGGATGGTGTTTGTGTGGGTACAGGCGTCGCCGGTGAAAACCCGGTACCGGGGGTGGAAATTGTCTTTGTCAGCAGCGACAAGGCAACCGTCGTTTCCCTGACCACCGGCAGCGACGGCACCTATGGGCTGGCGGCCGCCGGGCAAAGCATTTGGGAAGTAACCGCCCGCCCAGACTCCACCAAGTGGATTGTCACGTCCAGGAACCCACTCTTTGTACCTGTCTTGCCAGACACAGGTCTGGTGCAAACAGATGTGAATTTCTGCATTAGCCAGGGTGGTCCCAATGCCGTCATTGTCCTGCCCCAATCAGGGGCGGCGGCCAACAACAACCTGCCCGTGGGCGTAGTGGTCACGGCCGTACTCGGCGGCCTGATTGTGCTGGCAGGCGTGGCCCTGGAATGGCAACGCAGGCAAGCAACTCGGTAAGGTAGCGGTAAATGAAGGGGTACGGCCGTCAAACGGTACGGCCGTACCCCTTCCACAATGGGATGAACAGGTGAGGGGGGTGACGGCCGTCCACCCACCACACAAAACAGCACGGCCGTTCCCCCAAAACCCATCGCTCCCCCCATCTACTGCCCGCTTATCCGCTACCATCCGTTGCGCACAGGGGGCAGAGGTTGGACGAAAAGCAAACCACTGGCAAACAGGCTGGTGACTGGCAAGCAGATGTGGCACGGTCTCGAAGACCGGCCGCACTAAGAAGACCTTGCCGCAGCAGGGAGGGTGTAGAGGTTGGGCCAGTTCTCGTTTGTTCTGACCTGTACTCTATCCTATCAGTCCCTTCCTTGTCATCATACGGTAATAGGTCTGGAAGACCGCCCACAGCCACCCACGAAGACCTCGCCACAGCAAGGCAACATCAATCAGGAAGACCACGTTGGAGCACGGCAAACAAAATCAATAAAAATGGCAAGGCACTTATCAATAACATCAAGAGTGCTACAATACGGATGAGCCATTTATGTGCAGACCAACTTACATATGATCTAAAAAAGGAAGAGAATGGCAAACCAGCCTCTTGGGTATAGCTGTAAAAGCTTTGAGCCCATTGGACATAGCTTGCATATCGGAGCCAGAGTATCACATTAAAAAACAAACTATATAAAAACAACAAACCAAATACGCTAAAAAAGATAATCGGTTCGTTCATGGAAATTGTAACATCCAAAAACTCGAGCTTGTTATTCGGTAGTGATAAAACATTAACTGGGTAATCATGACTTCAGTTTACCCTCATCAGTCATGTGTTTACCACTACCTGTTGCTCCACCAAACCATTGCGGAAACCATTTTTGATAAAACCAAGGCGTACTTGATCCATTATCATAGAGCATGCCTGTAAATTGTAGTCCAATGCCAGCTTGGGGAGAAGCAATTCCAATCTCACCAAAAGCAGCGGCAGGGGGTAGATTTGTAAAAGGAGGAAGGGGCAATGTTACGCTGCCATCTATCCCGGCCCCAAAACCACCTCCTGCTACGGCTCGGTCTTAATATTGCTGTGCTGGCGGCTGCGGCCGGTGTCCCCACCGTGCCGCCCCACCTTTGCCCACCGGAACCTACTTTTCACCACATCACGGCCGTGCCCCACATTTATTTTGCCCCCCCGTTGCACATAGATGGCAGATGTCGGACGAAAAACAAGGCGACGGCCGTTGGCAAAATTACAGTTCTATCTCCGCCTTAATCACCTCCGCCTCCCGGTGGAAGGTAAAGCCCAATTTTTCACACACATGCAGCATCCCCCGGTTTTCGG
>CAYXUZ010000170.1:0-13892 GCA_964467705.1 uncultured Ardenticatenaceae bacterium
CTTCCCCGGCAAAAAGCAGGCTGTCTTTTTCGTCCATGTAGATGCGGTGGCGGGTGCCACGGGTGTGCCATTTGATCACCTCTTGCAGCACAGGGAACAGGTCCCGCACCAGTGAAATATCGCCGGTGGCGGCATGATAAGCACGGATAGCCTGGAAATACCAGAGGGTGGCGTCTACAGTGTTGTATTCGGGGCGCTCGCCCTGGTCGGGGAAGCGGTTGGGGATCATGCCCATGTCTACAAATTGGGCATAGGTGCGCAGGATGCTGGCGGCAATTTCCGGCCGGCCGGTGGCTAATGTCAGACCGGGCAAGGCGATCATCGTGTCCCGGCCCCAGTCGCTGAACCAATGATACCCGGCGATGAGGGAACGGCCGTCCGCAGCGACACGGCCGTCCACATCATGACTTGTTGGCCGTTGCACCACAAACTGGTCGGCTGCCAGCGCCAGTTGTTGGATTGTGTCCGGCACAGGCACGGCAAACTGGCGGTTGGCACGATCCAGCAGTTCTGCTTCATGCGCCTGCCGCCGCGCCAGCGCCGCGTCGCCATCTAGGTCAGCGTTCGCCTCCGTGCTGGCGACGATGGTCAGCGATTCACCCGGCCGCAGCACTGCCTGAATTCGCGCCGCGTACAGGTGGTCTTCTTCAATGTCATTTTGCCCACGATACTCTTCAATGGAGAGGTAATAATCTTCATACCACTGGCTGCGGGCTTCCATTTCCGCCTGTTGGCTGAGCAAATAAAAGGGCACGGCATCGGCATCCATTTGCAGCCGCAAACCATCTGTTACCGGCTCGATTTCCGGCTCTAGATCATCGGAAAGGGTGGTGCTGTGGTAGTCACGGTAATTGGCAAACGCTTTGGCTTCCAGGCGCAGGGGGCCGGTGGCCCGCGCCAGCCGATATTGCACATAGGTGGTGTTGGCCCCGTGTTCCATCCAGATACGCTTTTCCAAGAGGGCGTTGGCGAGGCCGTATGTCCACACGGCCGTTGTCCCTTCCAGATGAAAACTGTTGATATAGTGCCAGCCGTTGGGTTCAATGGAATCATTGGCCCAATGATTGACATACAGCGGATAGAAACGGCCGCTTTCAGGGTAGATGCCATCGTATTCGGCCGTTTCGTCTAATTTGGTCAACAACAAGGTGCGACCGACTGGTGGTTTTAAGGCGGCCAGCAGCAGACCGTGATACCGCCGGGTCAACATACCGGCAATGGTGCCGGAAGCAAAGCCGCCAATGCCATTTGTCACCAACCATTCACGCGCACGCGCCATTTCCAGATGGCTGCAAACTTCCCTGCCAAATTTCAAGTTCAAGATACTATTCCTCCCAATGAGTGCTGCCGGATGCGTGGGCTGCGGCTAAACAGGCCACCTGTGATTGTAGGAAAGGGGTTAATGGGGCAGGCTGCAATTTTTTCCACGCACCCATTATACACAGGCTTCGCCAACAAGGGGGATTGCAGATGAGAGATTGGTGGGGAAGATTTGTCAGGAAGATCGCTTGAGGATTCCCTTTTACGTGCCTGGGCAGACGCATTACAATTCTCGCTGTGACATTGGTTATTTGTTTGTTAGGTGATTTCACCCTGGAACTGGACGGCCGTCCTCTTTCCCTCGGCTCTCAAAAAGCGGAAGTGTTATTCGCTTACCTGGTGATGCAGGCACGGCCGTTGCCCCGCGAAACATTAGCCACCCTCTTCTGGAATGACAGTGACCCCGACCAGGCCATGGCAAACCTGCGCAAGCTGCTCTCCCACCTGCGCCAGTCATTAGCGCCTTACCTGCAATTTGAACGGCAACTGGTGGAATTCAACCGCCACACCGATTACTGGCTGGATGTGGCAGAGTTCGCCCGCCTGATGCAACCCGCCGCGCCCATATCCCAAATGCACACGGCCGTTGCCCTTTACCATGACCATTTCCTGGCCGGATCACAACTGGCCGATGCTCCCGATGTGGAAGCGTGGTTAACCCTGGAACGGGAACGCTACCGGCGCTTATTTGCCGATGGGCTGCGGGCATTGGCACAATTCAACCTGCAAGAACGGCAGTATGAGACGGGTATCGTCCATGCGCGCCGCTTACTGAGGCTGGACCCTCTGAGCGAATTCGCCCATCGCCAACTGATGTTGCTGCTGGCCCGCAACGGCCAGACGCCCGCGGCCATTGCCCACTATCACACATGTCGCCACATGCTGGCGGCCGAATTGGGCGTGGAACCAACCCCGGCCACCACGGCTCTCTTTATGCGCCTGGAAACGGCCGTCGCCCATCCCGCCGATCTCCCCATGCCCACCGATAGCTTTATTGGCCGGGAAGCGGAACGGGCCCATATTCACCAGATGCTCAATGATCCGGCCTGTCGCCTGCTTACCTTACTTGGCCCTGGCGGCATTGGTAAGACCCGATTGGCGTTGCATGTAGCCGCCGAACGAGCGATTGATTATTTGCACGGCGTTCATTTTGTATCACTCGCAGCCGTAGATTCACCCCACGCGCTGGTCACGGCCGTAGCCGATGCCCTGAGCCTTTCCCTTGCCGGGCCGGCCCCCCCAGCACAACAGTTGTTAGCCGCTCTGCAAACCCGCGAACTTCTACTGGTATTGGACAACTGCGAAACGTTGTTCTTGCCCGAAACAGTAGCCGCCATCCAGGTGTTGACCGCTCTGTTGCAACATGCTCCCCAGGTACAACTCATCGCCACCTCCCGTGAGCGATTCAATCTACAGGCGGAACAGGCATTGTCTTTGGCCGGGCTGCCCTATCCTGCTGCCAATGCCGAACCAACAACCGATAGTCCGGCCGTGCGCCTTTTTGCTGAACGGGCTAAAACGGCCGTGCCCACTTTCACGCTCACTCCCGCCAATTTACCGTCCGTCGTCCATATTTGCCGCCTGTTGCAGGGCATTCCCCTGGCATTGGAACTGGCGACTGCTTTGTTACCCAGGCACGGCCGGGGACACGAGGAGGGGCCTGATGTGGCCGCCCTCGCTGCCGCTATTGCTTACAACCTGGACTGCCTGGCAGGCGGCGACGGCCGTGCAGATCGTCATGCCAGCTTACGAGCCGTTTTTGAGAGCAGTTGGGGGCAGCTTTTGCCGGAAGAGCAGGCTGTTTTGGGCCGATTATCTATCTTTCGCAGCAGTTTTACCGCGGAAACGGCCGTGGCCGTGGCGCAGGCTGGCTACCAGGAGTTGTTAGGGTTGGTGGATAAATCATTTTTGCGGTTGGGAGAAGACGGCCGTTACTATTTGCATGAAGTCCTGCGCCATTATGCCGCCGAAAGAGTGCCTGACGCTGAAGCGGCCGTCACTGCCAGTCGCCATGCCGAATACCTCTGTCATTTGCTGGCGGTGCAAGGGGCTGCGCTTAACGGCCCGCAGGTGGGGTCGGCTCAAGCTATCATCCAACATGAATTGGAGAACGCGCGGCAGGCGTGGCGCTGGGCCATTCAGCAGCAGCAGTGGTCGCCGGTTAGCCGCGCTTTGCCTGGTCTGGCACGTTATTACCAGCTTCATGGCCCCTTTGCTGAGGGCATAGCCCTTTTTGAATGGGCGATTTTGGCTTTACGCCAGGCCACAGACCGGGAAATGTGGTCGGATTTAGGGGCGGAATGTCATGTGCAAACGGCCGTACTGCACAATGAACAGGCCGCTTATGACCAGGCCATTACCCATGCCCGCACCGCTCTAGAACTAAACATTAACGATACGGCCGTCTCCCTGGCAGCCCACGTAGAAATTGGCCGGGCCATGGTAGGGCAGGGGCAATATGATACGGCCGTGCCCCTCCTGCAAGATACACTAACCACTCTGCAACAATTACCGGCTGGCGCCATTGCATTGGCCCGCTGCCAGATGCTCATGGCAGATATCTGGCGCGCCTGTGGTATGGCGGCGCACTATCAAGGCCAATATCGGCTGGCGCATGAACTCTTTTCTCAAGCTGTGACGCTGGCTCGCCAGATGGAGAACCGCTGGGTGGAAAGCGGTTTGCTTAACAATCTGGGCGTCGTCAGCAAAACATTGGGCGATCTCGCCGCTGCCCGTGTGTATTATGAGATGAATCTGTCATTGACCACACAGATCGGCGACCGGCGCGGCCAGAGCAAAACACTCATCAATCTGGGCAGCGTGCTGCGTATGCTCGGCCACCTGGCCGGGGCGCGGGCCGTTTATGAAGAGGCGCTGCGGCTCAAACGGGATATTGGCGACCCACAGGGTGAGGGGTTGGCGCTGAATAACCTGGGCAATGTGGCGACCGCCATGGGAGATTACGCCGGGGCGCAGGCTTATTTTGATCAGGCGTTACATCTGTTCCGCAGCATTGGCCGCCGCCGCGATGAGGGGATGGCGCTCTCCAATTTGGGCTTGCTGGCGCATTTATGCGGGGACGAGGCGACGGCCGTGCGCCACAGCCAGACCGCATTGGACATTGCCCGACCCATCGGCGACCGTTCAACCGAAGCCTATGCGCTTACCCATTGGGGGCATGGACTGTTGGCGCAGGGAAATCTGGCTGCTGCTGCCGCTGCTTATGAACAATCCCTTTCCTTGCGGCAGGCAATGGGTGAAACGCTGATGGCATTGGAATCACAGGCCGGGCTGGCCCAGGTGCGGCTGGCCGAAGGTAACATGGCAGCCGCCATAATCCTGATGGAACCTATTGTGCCTTACCTGGAAAATGAGGAGACGGGTGTGGGGGAACAGCCATTTCAAGTCTATCTGACTTGTTATCAGGTGTTGCAGGCGGTGGGCGACGGCCGTGCCGCTGCCATCCTGCAACATGCTCACCATTTGTTGCATAAACAGGCAGCGCAGTTGGAAGATGCCCCCACTCGCCACACTTTTTTGCACCAGGTAGACGCCCACCAAGAGATTATGACGGCCGTACAAACCACACCGCACACTTGAAATGTCTCCACTTCAACCCATTAACTAAAATTCAACCAACCCCTCGCCCATTTTAGGATATGATGGAGCCACGTCACACAAAGCCCGGCACTTTACTATATGCGAATCATCATAGAAAGGGAGATATGCTTATGGGATCGATGAAAAACTTCCCCAAAATACGATTAATTGTCTTGTCTATGGCCGCCGCCACCTTGACGTTGTTGTGGAGTGTCTCTCCACCGCGCACCTATGCTGCCACTATCACCGTGGACACGGCCGTTGATGAACTGGATGGCAGCCCCGGCAACGGCTCTTGTTCCCTGCGCGAAGCCATCAACAATGCCAATACAGACTCGGCCGGCCAGGCTGACTGCGCAGCCGGTAGTGGCGCGGACATTATTATCTTTGACAGTTCCCTGGACAGCGCTCCCATTACCTTGAGCCGGACGGGAGCGAACGAAAATGGCAATTCCACCGGTGATCTGGACATCCTTTCGCCCATTATCGTTAACGGCAACAATGCCAATCGCACCATCATTGACGGCGGCGACATTGACCGCGTTTTTGATCTACCCACTGGGAGTACACTGACATTGAACGGCGTCACCGTGCAAAATGGGGATGCGCCCGTAGGGTCACAAGCACATGGTGGGGGTATACGGAATTTGCTCGGTTCGCTCATCGTCAATGCCGCGCACATTGTCGAGAACACACAAAGCGATCCAGATGGTACAACTGGCGGCGGCGGCATCTTCAACAGTGGTACATTGACTGTGACCAATAGTACGATCAACGATAACTATTCCATTGGCGGTGGCGGTGGTGGTGGGATTGCAAGTGTACAAAGCACGGCCGTAGCCAGCATCACCAACAGCACCATCAGCGGTAATCGCTCCAATGCCAATGGAGGCGGCATCATTACTGCCGGTGGCGATCCTACTCTTACCTTAGTTAATGTCACCATGACCGCGAATGTAGCCAATGATGACAATGTTGGGCCTGGTGGCGGCGGCGGGTTGCGGCATACCAGCGGTGCAACAACGGTAAGTAACACCATTATTGCCGGAAATACAGCCTTCGGCGCTCCCACACGGAATGATTGCCACAACGGTAGTGGGATAACAACCAATGGGTACAACCTACGCCCTGTAGGTACGGGCTGCGATGGTGCATTGAATGATGCAACCGATATGACGGTAGCGACGCTGGGGTTGGGGCCGCTGCAAGATAATGGCGGGCCGACGCCCACTCATAATCTGCTGGCGGGCAGTGATGCCATTGACCAGATTCCGACGGCCAACTGCGCCGCCACCCCTGCCGATCAGCGCGGCGTGGCGCGGGCAGACGGCATCGCCACCGGCGCTACCTGCGACGTGGGCGCAGTGGAATACATTGCCCCCCTTGCCGCCAGCGCGGCCAACGGCGGCGACGGGCCGGGTGGCGTTGGTGTTACCAACGGCAGTTCCAGCCTGGAGCTTTGGCTAAGAGGGGATCAGGGTGTATTTGCCGACGCCGGTTGTATTTCGGCAGCGTCCGGCGGTGGCAGCGCCGGCTGCTGGCAAGATCAGAGCGGCAATGGCAACCACGCAACCGAAAGTGGCACAGCCAGCCCCACCTATCTTACCGGCGTCCAAAATGGGCAGTCCTCCATTCGTTTTGATGGCGTAAATGATGGGTTTAATCTAAATTCAACGCTGCTGCCCACCGGAAATAGCGCCCGTACGTTTATTTTTGCCACACAGGCGAACGCCGGGGCAGACATTCAATCAACGTTCAGTTATGGCACCAATGCTGCCGGCCAACGCATCAACGTGACTACCATACCAACCGAAACGGCCGTAGCGGTGAACCTCCATACGTATGGGATCATTAGCGGTACGACCAGTTGGCAAACGGCCGTTTTCGATATTCCTGGCGGCAGCAATTCCGATGGTTGGGACTTTTACCGAGATGGCCTTCAACTGGGGCCGGAAGGTACCATTGTTGGTTCACCGCAAACCGTCAATACCGGCGCCGCGGACGCAGATTTGGGCCGGGCCAGTTTCAATGCCTATTTTTACGATGGTAATATTGCCGAGACCATCGTGTATAGCGTGGAGTTGCCACCCGTACAGCGTATCCTGGTTGATAATTATCTGTCGGCCAAGTATGACATCAGCCTGGGGGCTAATGATGTTTACACCGGCGATATTGGCGCAAACGGCAACTTTGACCTGGATGTGGCCGGGATTGGGCAGGTGGGCGGCAACCAGCACACGCAGGCGCACAGTGTGGGCATGGTGCTGCGTGACCGCAGTTTTTTGCAGAATGATGGCGACTGGTTGTTGTTTGGACATCGCAGCGTCACCAATACCAATACCATCAATGACCTGCCGATGACCGGCGATTGGAACGGCGCGCCTGATCCCCGCCGTTGGGAACGCCATTGGTTTATTGACGTGACCGACGTGATGACAACTGGTGGCATGGTGGACATCATTTTTGATTTTAGCGAAGGGAGTATGGATGCCATCATGCCTGGCGGGCCGGTGAACAATTACCGGCTGTTGGGGCGAACGGGCGAAACGGGTGATTTCAGCGATATTGCCACGGCTACGGCCGTCGTCGGCGACCAGGTGCAATTTTTAGGTGTAGATGTGGCCCTGTTGGGCAGCAACTTTACGCTGGCGACGCTGGACTTTACCAATTCACCAACGGCCGTGACTATGCAATCCATCACGGCCGTGAGCCACGCCGCGCTGCCGGTGCTGGTGGTGGGCATGATTCTGCTGCTGGCCCTGGCTACTCTGGGCTTGATCGTTCGTAAACGGTAAACGGTTATTGGCACGAAGTCGTCAGCGAGCGGCGTCACTCGCTGACGACTTTTTTTGTTAATTGGAAGCGTAGGCTGCCTGCCGGTCACGGCGGCGGGCCAGTTCGCTGGTGTACTGTTTGCCTAACGTGGTCGCATGTTTCTGCGCCCAGTCCGTCAGGCGGGTGCTGCCGGTGGGCGGCGTGTCCACAGAGAGCAAATCGGCCATCAGCCCCTCGATTTCCTCGCGGGTGATGAGTACATCGTTTACCAGCCGGCCCACTACCTGCCCGGCGGCAAAACCAAGAGAGGGGGGGATGGAGAGTAACGGCCGTTTTACGCCAATAATCTCCCCTAGCTTCAGCACCAATTCTCGATAGGTGAACGTCTCCGGGCCAATGGCATTGAGGACGATGTTTTCCGAATTATCCCCCTGTGCCACCGCCAGCCGCGCCAGATCATCCACATAAATCGGCTGCAAACGATACTGCCCATCGCCAAACAGGCCAAAGACGGGGAATTTGCGCAACATCCAGGTGATGTTGTTGATGAGAATATCCTCTTTGCCGAACAGCACCGTTGGCCGCAAGATGGCGTAGGAGAGCCCTGTGTTGATGAGTACCTGCTCCAGCTCTGCTTTGCCGCGAAAGTATTCCAGCGGCGAATCCAGCGCAGGGTTGGTGATGCTCACATGCACAATACGCTGCACACCGGCGGCTTTGGCGGCGTTAAACAGGGTAATGCTGTTTTGCACGGCGTCCACATGTTTGAACGTTTTATGGTTGAAACGTACCCAGTAGGTGTTGTATAGCACCGCCACCCCTTGCAATGATTCCGCCAGTTGTGCCGGATTGTCAAAGTGAAAAGGACGGGCGGGCACACGGCCGTGAAAGGCATTGTCCCGATCCGTCGAATTGGTGAGGGTGATCACCTGTTTACCCTGGGCCAGCAGCCGCTGGGCAATGTACTTGCCAGAGTAACCAAACGCGCCGGTAACGGCGTGGGTTGTGTTTTCGGTCATGGTTTACCTCTTTTCCGTAAACCGTGACCCGTTATCCGTAATTCGACTCACAGGTCACGGTTCACAGATGACGGATTACGACGAATTCCCAAACAATCGGGACAGCGTGCCGGAGCGCAGGTTATCCAGCGCAATCAGCATCGCTACCAGGTTATCCAGGTTGCCAAAAAAGTCTTGAATGTTGGTCATGCGTTGCTGGTAGAACACAGCCGTGTCTGCATCCAACGCCAGCGCTTCCGGTGAACGCGCCATCTCCAGGCTCTCGCCCACCGCCCGCAGCGCCAGATCGAACTCCTGCTGCTCGCGCTCGCGCAGCACACCGCGTATCACTTTCCAAAAGTCGGTTTCGGCCGTGTAATAATCCTTACGGTCGCCCACTTCCAGGTGTTTATGCACCATACCCAGGCGCTCCAGCGTGCGCACATTGGTACTGACCGCTCCTTTGGTCACACTCACCTGTTCCACCAGATCGTCCAGTGAAATGGGCTGAGGAGACAGATAAATTGCGCCGTAAATGGCACCCATCGCCTTGGGAAAACCCCAAAAATGGCTGATGCGACTCATGCTTTGGATAAAATTGTGCCGGGCCAGAGCAAGCTGGTCGTCCATGTTACCTCTCTATTGTACTTATCGTTTAGTTCAAACTAAATGTATTATACAAACGTGAAGCGAATTGTCAACACGGCCGTAAAAAAAGCGCCGGGTGTGAAGCTAAATTTACCTCACGCCCGGCGCACCTTCTGTATTCAATTTTCAATCTGTTACAAAGGGCTTATCCCTCGGTTTCGGTATCGAGCGCCCGCTGCAAACGCGCCCGCACATCAGGATCAACAGAGGTTTCGATGATGGTACCGTTGAACTTTCTGAAAGCCTCTACCACCGAAGGCGCATGGTTCGCCGAACCGAGAATGAACAATGCGGTCTGTCCCCCTTCTAACGCCGCCGACACCGATTGGATCGTGCCCTGGTCAATGCCCAAATCCATCCGTTTGCCAACCATGCGACCGACAATCGCGCCGCCAGCCAGTCCCAAGACCGGGCCACCCAACATCCAGCCAATGAGTGTGCCCAGCACCGCCCCTTTGACAGCCCCACCTCGCTTCTCATTGTGGATACGCTCATCCACTTGCAGTTTGCCTTCCGCATTTTTGGTCACAAAAACGGCGTCTTCCAGGTTGGCTGCCTTTTGTTTATCTAACGCGACCAATGCTTCATATAACCCTTCGGCCTGAGCAGGATCGGCAAAAGTGATGACCACCAGTCGGCTGATGGCCGCCGTTTCGATTTGTGCGCCAACGCCTGTGGCGCTGCCCGCCCGACCTACTTGATTTGAAAGTTCACTTGGCATGAGTTTTCTCCTTAAGTGATTTGATATGATTTTCCCGATCATATCAAGTTTGGAGGGTATCACAGTCTGGCGTTGTTTGCCACCTGTCCCTGACCGTTGACCGTCATTCATGAACCGTTGTCTGAAGTCCGACGACGGATCATGAATCACGAACTACGGGCAAACCGGCCAATGCCCAATCACGGATGCCTCCTTGCAGGTTAATGACTTCTGTAGCGCCCTGGGCGGCCAGGATGCTGGCGGCAATGGCCGAACGGCTGCCGGTTTCGCAATTGACGACAACAGGTCGGCTATTTACAACCTCTTGTGTGCGCTGGGGCAGGTAGCCCAACATGATGTGGTGCGCGCCGGGAATATGCCCTTCATCCCATTCTGTCTGGCTGCGCACATCCAACACCAACATTTCCCCATTGAGGATGCGGGGAGCAATTTTGGCGGGTACGGCCGTATCAAAACAACGCATGGGGTATGCCTGCTGGGCCAATGTTTCGATGACGGCCGTTTCAAAATATCCAGCTATGTGGTCAATGCCAATGGTAATCAGATCGCGTACCGCCTCAGGTACTTGGGGATTGTCCACAATCAGGTAAAGTGGTCGGTTGTAATCCACCAGCCAACCGGCCCAGGCAGCTAAAGAACCAATCGGGATGTTTATGGTTCCCGGCAAATGTTGGGCGGCAAATGAGGGCGACGGCCGTGTATCCACCACTAATTCCCCCATTTTCAGTAATTCTGGCAGGCGGTTGGTTGGTAAATGTTCAGGCATAGGCAGGCCATGCAGCACTGCCGGCCCCTCCTTATTCACTTGTTTCATCCGCGCAAAGTAAGTGGGTGGTTCTGGCTGATCGGCCAGCAAGTATTCCACAAAGGCGGTTTCCTCTATAAAGGCCAGCGCCGGATTAAACAGCTTTTCATAGCCGACGGTACTGGAAGGAACCGCCCCCAACCCTTTGCCACAAGCACTGCCAGCGCCGTGTGCCGGCCACACCTGCAAATAATCGGGCAATTGTTTGAAACGCTGCAAGGAGTGAAACATGGCACGGGCGCCGGTTACGGCCGTGCCCGTCATTCCGGCCGCTTTCTCCAATAAATCTGGCCGCCCCACCGCCCCCACAAAGACAAAATCACCTGTAAAAATGCCCATGGGCCGGTTAGCGCCGCCACCCACATCGGTCAAAACAAACGAGAGATGCTCTGGCGTATGGCCGGGCGTATGCATCACCGTCAACCGTAGCTTCCCTACATGGAAATGCTCTCCCTCACGTAGTAAATGATGTTTGTATCCGGCCAAATAGAGATATTTCCAGTTCTCATCCCCTTCATCGGAGAGATACAGTGTGGCTCCGGTGCGTTCGGCCAATTCGCGCGCCCCAGAGACAAAGTCGGCATGGATATGGGTCTCGGCAGCGCCCACAATTCGCATCTCGTTCATTTCCGCAGTGTGGAGATAGAGTTCAATATCCCGGCCCGGATCAATGATCAATGCCTCGCCCGTTGCCTGGCAGCCTACCAGATAAGAAGCGTGGGCGATTTTAGGATTATAAAAGTATTTCAGCAGCATCGCATGTGTCTCCTAAAAAATCAAACCTGACCTCTGTGCTTTGACAGGTTTCTCCTTTTGTAAATCATTTCCACCCAGTATAACATTGTAGACGGGCGCTTAATCACACGTTTACTCCCCATGTATACGTCTTTCTTTTTCAACGGGCAATGACCGCAAAAAGCCATATTCACGTTAATGTTTGCTCAATGAAATGCCTTTATTGGGCATATGGTTGTCCCGCTTGTTTGCGCACATCTATCCCCTCAGTTAGAATTTTCGCCGCTTTAGCCATCCCAGCTAAAGTCATTTTTGGAGATCACATAAACTTGGAAACAACTAATCAACCAGGTTTATGATGGAGGTATAGAGAAGTTATGGAAGAGGAACAAGCGTCTGGCACAACGCAAGACACAGTAGAAACGTCGGCGGTGGAGCCAACCCTCGATGGCGGTCAAAACGCAGGAAAATCATCAAAGTTCATCATAATCGGTTTTGTTGTGGTGGCCTTATTGGTACTGGTCGGTCTGTTTTTGCCACCCATCTCTCTGGGTGAACGACTGGGACTTACAGGTGAGGAAACAACACCCACGGCCGTAGCCAACGACCCCACCGCCGCCCCCACCACGGAAACAGTGGTTAACACGCCCGCCATTCCAGGTGAATTTGAAGTCATGGGTGCAGACACGGCCGTCATCGTAGCCGCCGTGCCTGCCACCGAAATAGAAGCTGCTGGACTAGGGGCATTGCCCACGAATGTGGTTCCCCTGGGCAATTTATATACCGTTGCCAGCGACGGTGCGCCTGCCGGGCAGGTTGCTGTCATCCTACCCCCAGGTACAGATGCCCGCCTGGCCGATTTGTATGGTTGGGACGGGGCAGCCTGGCACTTTGTGGCCACCGATGTGGACACGGCCGTCGGCCATGTTGTCTCCAAACCAGGCAGCCTGCACAAAGCCTATGCCCTCGTACAGCCCGGTACACCCGCAGCTTATACCCTTGCTGCCGAAATACACCCTGGTGGTGAACTGGCTCCCGAATTGGCCTCTTCACTGAACACCCTTCACCTGGGTACTTTACGATTGGTTGGCAACGGCGATCTACAAGGCGAAGTGGTGTCTGCCCCTGATGGTCAGTTCGAGAAATATCTGCACGTTACCAACAGGGGTGAAGTTGTAGATACCGCCTCCTTGCTGGCTTTTTTGAATGATTCAGCAGCACAAGGCAATCAAATCAATGTATTGGTAAACACGGCCAATTCCAATGGCTTCAACGGCGTCAATCTAGATTATCAGGGGGTTGACCCCTCGCAACGCGACGTATTTACCAGCTTTGTCAGCAGTTTGGCTGATGGCCTCCATGCCCAGGAACTCAAACTGACGCTGACGTTAGGCACGCCGCAAAATGCGGGGGGGCAGTGGGACACAAGCGGGCACGATTGGGCTGCTCTCGGGGTCCTGGCCGATACCGTGTTGGTGCAAATGCCGCTAGACCCACAAGCCTACGGCGCCAATGGGCTGGCACAACAACAACTAGATTATGCTGTGCGTCATATTGATCGCCAGAAACTCATGGCCCTGGTCAGCGCCAACGCCATCTCCCGCCTGGGTGAGTCATTCGTAGAACTACCAAATGCCGTTGCCTTAAGCAACTTTGGCGCCTTTGAACAAGGAGATGAAGCAGTAGAAGTAATGCCGGACACGGCCGTAGATGTGGCCCTCACCGGTTCTGCCACCCCGCTGGAGCGGGATGGCGCCAGCCAGACGTATCGTTTCAGCTACCAGGGGGCCGCCGACCAGACTTACTATGTATGGCTCAGTAACCCGGCGACTTTGGGCCAACGGCTAGAAATTGCCGATGGCTATGGGCTGCGTGGTGCGGCTCTGCGTGGTTTGGATTCGGTAGCCGCCCCCGCCGCCTACGCTGCGGCTCTGGCAGCACTTGGCCCAGACTCACCCCCACAAACAGAAGGTGCTGCCGTCGTCTGGACCGTTCTAGACGAAAACGAGAGCATCCTCGCCAGCGAAAGTGGTAGTGCTCTCAGTTTTGCCTGGGCCGGCAGCGAAGCTCCCGGTGCTTACACCATAAAGGCTGACTTCGCCCTCGGCGAAACCATCATCCCTCTGGATAGCCTGACCGTGACTGTTGCCGAGCCGGTAGTAGAAGAAGTACGAGAAGAAGCCGCCGCCGCGGTTGAAGCTACTCCCACCAGCACCCCGGCAGCTACCGCACCAACCGCCTCTTATGACCCCGGTGATGCCGATGCCGTTGTCACCATCCTGGCAAATGT
>CAYXUZ010000171.1:0-10586 GCA_964467705.1 uncultured Ardenticatenaceae bacterium
TGGAGAACGGCCGTCACCCTGTTCAAACTGCGCGTTGTCTCCCTGCTGCTGCTGGCGGCTTTTGGGGGTGCGGCTTTGGGGGCGCAGGTCGTCGAGTCCGTTTCCTTGTGGGCCTGGCTACTGTTAGCCACCACCGGCATCCTGTCCGCCGGCGGCGCATCGGCCATCAACCAATACCTGGAGCGAGAACGGGACACTACCATGCGGCGGACAGCACGACGGCCGTTAGCCACCGGCCAAATCGCCAACCCCAGGCTGGTCTTATTCCTCGGCCTGGGGATGGTGCTGTTAGCGGGTGGGCTGGCATCACTGGCAGGCAATCTGGCGTTGGCCTTTTGGGTGCTGCTGGGCGCAGCCATCTACGTGGGCGTCTACACTATCTGGCTAAAGCCGCGCACCACGCTCAATATCGTCATTGGCGGGGCCGCCGGTAGCTGCGCTGTTCTGAGTGGCGGTGCGGCCGTCGGCGCGTGGAACGCTGTAGGCGTCTGGCTGCTGGCTATGCTCGTCTTTGTGTGGACGCCGGTGCATTTTTGGGCACTGGCGATTGCTTACCGGGATGATTACGCGACCGCCGGTTTCCCCATGCTGCCTGCGCGGGTCCCCGCCCCGGTGGCGGCTCGTTGGACGGCATTGCATACGGTGTTGACGGCCGTCTGCGCCCTGGCAATCGGTTTCTGGCCGCAGGTGGATGTGTGGTATTTGCTGCCGGTGGGTGTGGTCACGGCCGTGCTCATCCAGCGCACCCTCATCCTGCTGCAAAACCCTGGCCAACGCCGTGCCGCCCTTGCCCTCTTCCATCTCTCCAATCTCTATCTGGCGCTTGTACTCGTCGTCATCATGCTGGCGACTTTATGGAGGTAAATTTCATGTACAAAACATCTGACAAACTCACCGCCTGGTACATCGGCATCGGCATGGCCGCCCTCTTTGTGGGTGGCTCGTTGGGGCCGCTGCAAAAGCTGGAACACGTGGGCATCAACCTGTATACCGCCCTCAACAATATCGGTTTAGCCAGCTACTACCAGGGGCTAACCATTCACGCCGTCCTCAACGCCCTGGTGTGGACAACCTTCTTCATCGTCGGTTTCTTCACCTTCATTATTCCCCGCAGCCTGAATAAGCCGCTCACAATGCCCAAATTAAATATGTGCTGTCGCTCATTCTCATGGTCGTCGGTTTGCTCATGGCGGCCGTGCCCATTCTGATGAACCTGGCGACCGTCCTCTTCACCTTCTACCCACCGCTCAAGGCCAACCCCTTCTTTTACATTGGCCTGGTGCTGGTCGTGGTGGGTTCCTGGGTCGCCGGGTACGGCTTTTATGCCACCTACCTCTCCTGGCGTAGAGAAAACAAAGGTGTGCAGACGCCGCTCGTCACCCTGGGCAGCGTCATCACCATGGTCATGTGGCAAATTGCCACCCTGGGCGTGGCCATTGAACTGCTCGTCTTTGTTATTCCCTGGTCAATGGGCCTCATCGCCGGTACAGACCCGCAGCTTAACCGCACCTTCTTCTGGTTCACCGGGCATCCGCTGGTTTACTTCTGGTTGCTGCCTGCTTACATTTCCTGGTATTGCATGGTACCCAAACAGGCAGGCGGCAAATTGTTCAGCGAGCCATTAGCCCGGCTGGTCTTCTGGCTTTTCCTGGCGCTCTCTGTGCCGGTGGGGCTGCATCACCAGTTTGTGGACCCCGGCGTGCCGCAAGGCTGGAAGATCGTCCATTTTGTCCTCACCTTCAGCCTGTTTATTCCCAGTATGATTACCGCTTTTACGGTGGTGGCCTCGCTGGAAATTGGCGGTCGGGCGCGCGGCGGCACGGGGTTGCTCAATTGGGTGCGTTATCTGCCCTGGGGCGATCCTTCCTACGCGGCGCAAAATCTGGCTATGATTCTTTTTGTGTTTGGCGGCATCGGCGGCCTGACCAATGCCAGCTATAACCTGAACTTAGCCATCCATAACACCATGTGGGTGCCCGGCCATTTTCACCTGACAGTGGGTTCGGCCGTGACCCTGACCTTCTTTGGTATTGCTTACTGGCTGGTGCCCATGCTGGCAAATAAGCCCTTGTGGAGCCGCAAGATGGGGGTGTGGCAGGCATGGACGTGGTTTGTGGGGATGCTGCTCATGTCCAATGGTCTGCACATCATCGGCCTGAACCTGAGTGTGCCCCGCCGCACCATGCTGGGGGCAGCCCCCTACGCCGCCAGTGATTGGCAGCCGATGTTGATTGAAGCGGCCATTGGCGGCACCATTTTGGGTATTAGCGGCCTGCTCTTTTACATCAATATGATTGGCACAGTTGCCCAAAAGAAACGACTGGAAGCGCCCATCGAAATGCCGGTGGCCGAGGTGTACCATCCTGAGGAGCCGATACCTGGCTGGCTGGATACCTGGCGGCCGTGGGTGGTGGTAACAGTTTTGTTAATTGTGGTGGCTTATGGCCCGGTTTTGGTAGACTTAATTTCAAATATGCAATTGACCTCACCGGGATTTAAGGTGTGGTAAATCTAAAAAGCATGGAGGTGCTTTAATGCGTAAGTTTAGTTTTCTATTTTTACTGGTTTTGGCTCTTTCGCTGTTCCTGGCTGCCTGTGGCGGTGGGGGCAGCGAAACGGCCAGCGATGAAGCGGCCGTCGCGCCACGCTCCGGTGGCGATGCAGCCCGTGGTGAAGAACTGTACAAGCAGCCGGTCATCGGCGAGAACAGTGCGCCGGGCTGCAACACCTGCCATTCGTTGGATGAAGGTGTGGTGCTGGTGGGGCCATCTCATGCCGGGATGGGGACGCGGGCGGAAACGGCCGTGCCCGGCCAATCGGCTGAGGATTACCTGCGTGAATCCATCACCAACCCCAATGCCCACGTGACGGAGGGCTACGCCCAGGGTGTGATGTACCCGAACTACGGTACAGATTTAACCGAACAGGAAATCAATGACCTGGTAGCCTTTTTGCTCTCGCTCCAATAATCACTTAGCGGCGATTGGCGCTGGTCATCACCGGCGCCAATCGCCAATCCCCATGACCCTCCTCAAACCGAAAGACCCCGAACTGCTGCCGGGCGCTGACCCGGAAACTGATTGCCAACCTGCTGTTGAAACCCCTATCTTGCCCCCATCTGATGAAGATGAGTACGACCACGAACATGCCGTAACCTGGGCAGCGTTAGAGAGCGGGCCAGATCGTTATTCGCTGGATAGCTGGCGGCGACGGCCGTCAGGCTGGGCGGTCTGGCTGGAAAAAGTGGCACTGGCTATCGAGAAGCCGGTGAACCGTGCCATTGGCAACAATCGCCTAAACCCTTTCTACCACACTGGTACGATTGCCCTCTTTTTGCTGCTGGTGGTGGGTCTGACCGGTTTTTATCTCTTCCTCTTTTTTCAATACGGCTACGAAGCCTCCTACAACGCCGTCGTACGGTATGACAGTCAGTTCATCGCCCGCGCCGTGCGTGCCGTCCATCGCTATGCCTCTGGCGCGCTGGTCATCACCACGCTGCTGCACGCCTACCGCACCCTGTTCATGGAGCGGTTTCGCGGGCCGCGCTGGCTGGCCTGGGCCACGGGCATTGTGCTGACGGGCATCATCTGGCTGGCAGGTGTAACCGGCTACTGGCTGATCTGGGATACACGGGCCCAGTTGATCAATGACAGCTTCATCCGCTTTTTAGACACGCTCACCCCCTGGGCGGCCGGTTACGTGGCGCTGCTGGTGGACGCAGAAATAACGGGCAAAAGCTGGCCTATTTTACTGGTGATCCTGGGGGTGCATGTGCTGTTGTTTTTGCTGGCGGCGGGCTTTTTCTGGCTGCACATTCGCCGCCTGAAGCGAGCTAAATGGCTGCCGGAGACGCATTGGATGGTGGGCATTGGGCTGCTGCTGCTGGCAGTGGGTATTGCTTTTCCTCTCACGCTCCTGCCGGCGGCTAATCCGCTAGAACTGCCAACGGCCGTCAACCTGGACCCGATTTTTCTCTTCTTTCTGCCTGTGGCGGGGCAGAATACGGCCGTTCTCCTCTGGTCATCGCTCCTGGTCATTACCGTTGTGGCTCTGGCGCTGCCCTGGCTCTCGCGGGATCGTTCACTGCACACGGCCGTTGCTTTGCCAAAGGTCAATATCATCAAAGAGCGCTGCACCGGCTGTACCAAATGTGCCCTGGACTGCCCCTATGGGGCGATTACGATGGTAGAACGGCACGATAACAAACCGCACAAGTTCATCGCGATTGAAGACCCCAGCCTGTGTGTTTCCTGCGGCATTTGCGTGGGGTCGTGCGACGGTGTGGCCGTGACAATGGGCGACACGCCGCCCGCCCTGCTGTGGGACGAGATCGCGCTGCGCCTCTCGCTGGCGCAGGCCAAAACAGAACAACCAGTGAAACTCGTCTTCACCTGTGAGCGCCATACTTCTCATAATTCATTGGCGAAATGGCCGACGGCCGACGCCCCGTTTGTGACCATTACCCTACCCTGTGTGGGGGTGCTGCCGCCGGATGTGCTGCCACGGGGGTTGGAGGTGGGAGCGACGGCCGTGCAAATCATCGGCTGCCCACCGGAGGATTGCCGCAATCGAGAAGGCAATTTGTGGACGGCGCAGCGGTTGCTGCGGCAGCGTGTACCCCGCCTGAAACGGCCGTATGCCCAGGCCCCGATCACGGCCGTGTGGCAGCCCCCCAACGAATTTGCCCGCGCCTTGCACACGCCGCCGGTTATGACCGCCGATGAGACAGGACAGATGCAGCCCGATTACATGGCCTCGCGCCGTTACCATTGGCCGCTGACGTGGCGGCATTATGCGGTGGCTTTTGGACTGCTGCTGCTGGTGTTATTAGCGCAGATATGGTTGACGGATGTGTGGGTGAGTACGGCCGTGAGCCAATCGCCACGCATCAGCCTGATCTTGCCCGACCCGACCGCGCCGCTGGCTTTGCCGCCCCCCCAACCCGTTACGCACCATCTGTCTTTGAATGACCGGCCCATCTGGAGCCAAACCATCTCCCCAAATAGCCTGGATGCACCACTTTTTGCCGAAGTGACGGTTGAGCCGGGCACATATGCAGTGCGGTGGTGGATCGAGCTGGGAGGGGCAGACGGCCGTGTCATCTTGTTCGACGACACCATAACCCTATCTCCAGGCAAACTGCTGCGCCTGCAATACCAACCCGACCGTGCCACCCGCTGTTTTGCCCACACCTGCGCAGAATAAGTACAAATTGGCAGCCATTCAAAATATGGTTCTGGCAGTTGCCCAGAAAAGGCCAGCCTGTTCTAATCATGTACATCATTCACTTTTCAACGAGGGATTATGATGAATACAGAGGGTATGATGCTGGCGCTTCGCTTGCTGGCTTTTGTTTTAGGTTTGGTTATCGTGGCCGATGTCGTCGTTTCTGCCATTAAGACCTTTTTAGTGCCGCGTGGGGTGCAGGTGTGGCTGACGTATGAGGTTTTTCAGGTGGTCAGGGGGTTGTTTGCACTGCGGCTGCGCGGCAAAAATTATGAGGAGCGCGACCGTATCATGGCCTTTTATGCCCCGCTCACACTCTTTCTGATGCCCATTTTGCTGCTGTTATTGATTGCTGCGGGCTATATGCTGATGTTTTGGGCAGTGGAGCCACGGCCGTTTTTTGAGATTTTTGAAATCAGTGGTTCGTCTTTGCTGACATTGGGGTCGGCCGAAGTGGAAACATTTCCCTCCAAACTTCTGGAATTTTCGGAAGCAGCCATTGGCCTGGTGCTGATTGCCCTATTGATTGCTTATTTACCCACGATTTATGGCGCTTTTTCGCGGCGGGAAACGGCCGTGTCCGTATGGGATGCCCGCGCTGGTTCACCACCAACCGTTGAAGAAATGGTCGCTCGTGCTTTCCGCACCAATGAACTGGCCATGCTGCGCGACATATGGCTGGAATGGGAAATCTGGTTTGCCGAATTGGAGGAAAGCCACACCTCCTTGAGTTCATTGGCCTTTTTTCGCTCGCCGGTACCCAATCGCTCCTGGGTCACTGCCTGCGGCAACGTACTGGACTGTGCCGCTTTCATATTGACCACCGTAGATGTGCCCTACGAACCCCGCGCCGCCTTCTGTCTGCGTTCCGGCTTTCTGGCCCTGCGCCAGATTGCCGACTTCTTCAAACTGCCCTATGATCCCCACCCAGAACAGGGTGATCCCATCAGCATCGGCCGTGATGAGTATGATACGGTTTGCGTGGCATTGGCCGCCCAGGGGGTTCCCCTTCGCCCTGATAGAGATGAAGCCTGGCGGCACTTTGCCGGGTGGCGAGTGAATTATGATGCCGCGCTGCTGCAACTGGCGGCCCTGACCATGGCCCCCTATGCCCTCTGGATTTCGGATCGCTCGTTAGCTCAACACACGGCCAGATAATTTTTTAACCACTTCCACTACCTGTCATTCCTGCTCTCAAGGGAATCCAATTGACCGGTACAGGAGAAAACAGATGGAAAAAGTACAACCTTTCAAGCAACATACCGAAGACGAACGGCTGTTAGCCGGGCCTAACCTGGAACCAATGCCTTATCACCAGACAGATACCTGGCGTATTTTGCGGGTGATGGGGGAAATGGTGGATGCGGTGGATTTACTGGCGGAAGTGGGCACGGCCGTGACCATCTTCGGTTCCGCGCGGGTACTGCCGGGGGAGGCGCAATATGAAACGGCTACGGCCGTGGCCCGCCTGCTTGGCGAAGCCGGTTTCAACATCATGACCGGCGGTGGCCCCGGCATCATGGAAGCAGCCAACAAAGGGGCACGCGAAGCGGGTGTTGTCTCCGTTGGCTTGAATATCGAACTCCCCTTCGAGCAACACCTGAACCCTTACGTAGACCTGGGCAAAGAATTCCACTACTTCTTCACCCGCAAAGTGATGCTGCTCAAATATGCCCAGGCACTCGTCATCTTTCCTGGCGGTTTTGGCACGATAGATGAAATGTTTGAAACCCTCACCCTCATCCAGACCGACAAGATCAAAAACTTTCCGATTGTCCTTTTTGACTCTGCTTTTTGGGGCGGGCTGATCACCTGGTTGCGCCAGACCGTATTGGCCCAGGGCAAAATCAATCCGGCCGATCTGGAACTGTTCCACCTTACCGACTCCCCCGACGAAGCCTGCGCTATCATCAGCCAGGCCCTCAATAGAAAGGTTTGAAAGAAACTGTGGACGCCATCCTCATCTCCCTCACCCCCTACATTATTGGCAGCGCAGTGGTGCCCGTGCAAATCATTATCGGCGTGTTATTGTTGCAAAGCCCCCAGCAAGGATTGTTAAAAAGCAGCGCATACCTCGCCGGTATGACACTCACGCGGGTATTACAAGGGCTGGTTTTTGGTTTTGTTTTTGCTGCGTCCGGCGCGGCTGCGGTTGACGGCAGCAGTGGCAAAAGCCTGGTCGTTTCAACCCTGTTGCTAATTTTGGGTGTTCTCTTGTTAATCGCCGCTTACAAAAAGTGGCGCAAAGAAGAAGACCCCGATGATCCCCCGCCCAAATGGCTGACTACCATTGACAGCGCCACCCCGCTCAAGGCATTTAGCATCGGCTTTTTGCTGCCGCTGATTGCCGCTAAATTGTGGGTCTTCACCCTCAGCGCGTTGGCGACCATTGCCGACGCCCAATTGGGCCAACCGACCAGCACAATCGCTTACCTGCTTTTTATTTTGCTGGCGCAAACCCTGCTGCTGCTCCCCATTCTCATTCGTATCCTCCTGCCTTCCAGATCAAAAACTGTCCTGGATGGGATTGCGGCCTGGTTAACCAAAAACAACCGCCCCATCGCCATCGTCGTCTCACTCGTTTTTGGTTTGTTGTTCCTCTACTCAGGCGTAACCGGATTGCTTTATTAGGTGCTGTTTTGAAGAAGGGATCGAAGACAATTGGGCAGATTGAAACGGCCGCGCAAAACCTGAAACCGGAGCGCGATAACCTGACGGCCGATGTGCTGGCCGGGCTGACCTTTGCTGTAGTCAATGTGCCGCAGGCCATGGGCCATGCCCTGTTAGCCACCGTCAATCCCATGCTGGCAATTTACACGCTGATTGTAGCCCTACCCATCGGCGCGCTATTCACCGGCTCGGTGTTTATGAACGTTTCCACCACCAGCGCGTTGTCGGTAGCGACGGCATCTGCGCTGGCTGAGGTCACGGCCGTAGAAAAAACACAGGCATTGGTCGCATTGGTTTTTATGGTGGGGATCATCCAACTGCTGGCCGGGCTGTTCCGTTTGGGTTTTGTCGTCCGCTTTGTCTCCAATTCAGTGATGACCGGCTTCCTCAACGGCGTCGCCGTGCTGATCATCCTGGGACAATTAGGCGATCTGACGGGTTACAGGAGTACCTATAGCAACAATGTGGCGCGGGCGCTCGATTTGCTCTTGCATCTGGGGGAAATCAACATCCAGGCCACCATCATTGGTGGCCTCACGCTGGGACTGATTGTGCTGCTGCTGTTTACTCCCTGGCGAAAATTTGCCTTCATCATCGCCATTGTCATCTCAACTACCTTATTGGCAGTTTTGTCCTTGCCCGGCAACGAAGCAGCCCCCAGTTGGAGTATGGTCAGAAACGTGGGCGACGTGGCTACCATTTCCCGCGCCTTACCGCAGTTGGCATTGCCTACACCCAGATTGCTGATCACCATGCTGCTGCCGGCGTTATCGTTAGCCATCATCGGCTTGATTCAAGGCGCGGGCATTAGCCAGGGTTTTCCCAACCCGGACGGCAAATATCCCGATGTCTCCCGCGATTTCTTCGGCCAGGGGGCGGCTAACATCGGCGTCAGCCTGGTCAATGGCATTCCAGCCGGTGGCTCCGTCTCTGGCACGGTGCTGATCACCGGTGCGGGCGCACGCTCGCGCTGGACGAACATTTTGGCCGGTCTTTTTGTGGCCGTGATTGTGCTGGTAGCCGCGCCGCTGGTGGAATTGGTGCCGATGCCTTCTCTGGCAGCCCTGCTGATTGTGGCCGGTTTTCAGGGATTACGCATCGAAGCGGCCGTCACCAGTTGGAATACAGGCAAAGTTTCAGCTACGGTGATGAGCATGACCTTTCTGGCGACACTGTTCCTGCCGTTGCAATATGCTGTCCTCATCGGCGTGGCTTTAAGCATCCTGCTTTATGCCGTCCGCCAGGCCAATCAGGTCATCATTGTCGAGTGGGTACCGGTGCCAGGTGGATTGCCAGAAGAACGGCCGTCGCCCCGCCATCTTCCCAGCCACCATTTCACCATCCTTCAGATTTATGGCAGCCTCTTTTTTGCAGCCGCCAGGAATCTGGAAGAGATGCTGCCCGCCCTGGACAATACCACCCATGCCGTCGTGGCCCTGGGGATGCGGGGCAAGGTGGAAATTGGCAGCACCTTTATCACCGTGATACAGCGTTACGCCGCAGAACTCAAAGCCCGTAACAGTCGGCTGATGTTGGTGGGCATTGATCAGGCCGTCTATGACCAGCTTGTCAAGACCAAAACGCTGCGGATCATTGGCGAGGAGAATATTTTTCTGGCAATGCCACAACTGGGAGAGGCGATGAATCGCGCCGCGGCCGTCGCCTATGCTTGGCTCGGCCAGACCCCCGGCGAGCCAGCCCTGAGCAATCCGTCACCAGATTAGCCGTTACCAGACATCGGATGTCTTAGACAAACGGCAATGCCCGAAATGTTTGGTAGTTGCCTCACGGCCGTACCATATGTTACATTTCCCCCATCAATGACCCAATTTACTCAATTACCCAATTTACGTATTGACCTATGATCCCCGAAAAAATCAACCGTTACGAAATTAAACAAGAACTTGGCCGGGGTGGCATGGCCTCTGTCTACGAAGCATATGACCCCCAATTTCAGCGCCCCGTTGCCGTCAAACTGCTGCCCCGTGAATTCCTGCACGACCCCGAATTCCGCGCCCGCTTCACCCGCGAAGCCCGCACCATCGCCGCCCTGGAACACCCGGCCATCGTCCCCGTCTACGACTTTGGCGAAGAGGATGGGCAGCCCTTCCTGGTCATGCGCCTGATGACCGGCGGCTCGCTCAATGACCGGCTGGCCAATGGCCCCATTCCCATTGAGGAAGCATCTGAAATTCTCAAGCGCATTGGCTCCGCGCTGGATCGGGCGCACAAACAGGGCATCGTCCACCGTGATCTGAAACCCGGTAACATCCTGTTTGACCATTACGGCGATGCCTATCTGGCCGATTTTGGCATTGCCCGCATCGCCGCCGCCGGTTCGCAGCTAACGGCCAGCGGCAGTCTGGTGGGCACACCCACCTACATGAGTCCTGAACAGGTGTATGGCAATAAGGAGTTAGACGGCCGTTCCGATATTTATGCCCTGGGCGTGATCCTCTACCAGATGCTCACCGGTGAAATCCCCTTTGACGCCGACACCCCGGCACGGATGATGATGGCCCACGTGATGAACCCGGTGCCCCATCTGGTAGACAAACGCCCCGACCTGGCCCCCTGTGACCTGGTGATCAGCAAGGCAATGGCCAAAGAGCCTGACCATCGTTTCTCCACCGCCTCTGACATGACCAACGAACTGACGGCCAACGCCACAACGGCCGGTGACCAAAGTG
>CAYXUZ010000171.1:10596-13729 GCA_964467705.1 uncultured Ardenticatenaceae bacterium
GAAACAGCCGGATTTGACGGCCGTCCCCCCCCTAGAAACCCTCACTTCCCCTGCACCCGTCGCCCCGCCGCCCGTCACCCCACCGCCGCCAGAGCAGGCCCAACCAGAACCCACCGCCGCCACCAGAGCGACGGCCGTGCCCGAACCCGCCCCCACTTTACCGCCCCGCCCCACCACCGAAAAAGTGGGGGCTTCTTTTGAGGAACCAACCTTTAGCGAAGAAGTGGCCCATACCGGCAGCACGAAGACGCCGGTATGGGTATTGGCGCTGTTGGGGATCATTGCCATTTTGTGTCTGGGCGGCACGGCCGTTGGCGGTTATATGGCGTTCACGGCCCTCACGGCCGAAGAGACGGTCACGCCGACGGCCGTAACGACTATCAATGAAGATGGCACGTCCGTATTTGAAACATTAGACGAAGCCACCAATACCCCCGCCCCAACAGCCACAACTGCGCCAACGAACACGGCCGTAACCGAAGCCACGCCACTGCCAACGGACACGGCCGTGCCCGTTCCAGATGACGCCGCCGCCACCCGCCAAAGTCTGGAAGCCACCCGCAACGCCGCCGCCGGCAACCAGAACAACAACACCGGCAGCGATGTGGACGCCCAGGCCACCCGTGCCAGTCTGGAAGCCACCCGCGACGCCGAAATTGCCAACCAGCCAGTTGACCTCTTTGGCGAACTGGACGATACCGACGCCTTCTTCCCGGCGGAAAACGGCGAACTGCCCCATGACCCCGGCGACAACACCATTGAAATGTACTATCCTGGCGTCAACACCGATAACTTCGTCCTGGATGTCACCTTCCTCAACCCCTACCCCACCGAAACCGGCGGTTGGGACTTTGGCGTCACCTTCCGCCAGGAAGAGCCGGATGAAGAACTGCGCCTCGTTGTGCGCTCCGACGGCCTCTGGAATCTTAATAACCGCTCTCTGGACGGCGACCAATTCATCCAGGAAGGGGACGTTTCTGAAATCCTGGACTTACGACCAAATGAGGCCAATCAGTTGACGTTAATCGTCACCGAAGATCGGGGCGCATTTTTCATCAATGAGGAGTTTGTTTCCACGCTCGATCTATCCTCCCGCCAAAATGCTGGTGAACTGGCTCTGGGCACAGGGTTTTACACAGACAATGAGCGTAACGGCGCTGTCACCGAATACGAAGCGTTTGCCGTCTGGCCGTTGGAACCAGAGTTTGGGCCAGAGGATGGTGAACTGGAACACGAACTAGATGACCTCATCAAATTGGATGAAGCTGGCATTGAAATAAAGAATGTGCTTGTTTCCGCTACGTTTGAAAATCCGTTTGCCGCCGCCGAAAATGATTTCGACTTCGGCTTTGCTTTCCGCGACGATGATGACGGCACCAAATACTGGTTGGTTATTGCTTCGGAAGGGGAATGGGAACTGGTCGGCCGTTACGGCGACGCCGACAGCGACACCACCCTGCAAAGTGGCGACATTCGTAACCTTAATCTGGGTGAAGATGAGACCAATGATCTGGCACTCATTGTGTGGGGTGAAACTGGCTTCTTTTTCATCAACGGTGAATTCATTGAGCAGCTAGACCTGTTCGACATCACCGATGCCGGGGACGTGGAAATCCTGACCGCCTTCTACTTTGACCATGAACTGGAAGGGGAGAGTACAGATTATGAAGCGTTTACGGTCTGGCCCCTGCCGTAAAATAGCCTAAAGGAGCAACGCACCTTTGGAAGTGCGTTGCTCCTTATTTGTTCACGGCCGTCCACAAATCCACCATATTCTCCGCTACCGACTTCGGCCCCCCAAAAACCGCACTGCCTACCACCAACACCGTTGCCCCTGCTCTCACTACCTCGCCCGCATTGGCCGGGCTGATCCCCCCATCCACTTCCAACCAGGCCGTTGGATTAACGGCGTCCAGCATCTGCCGCAGCCGCCGGATTTTGTCTGTACTGCCCGGAATGTAACGCTGCCCACCAAAACCAGGATTCACGGACATGATCAAAACCAGGTCAACTTCCGGCAAAATCTCTTCCAGCGTCACCAACGGCGTGGCCGGGTTAAGCGTCACCCCCGCTTTCAAACCCAAATCCTTGATCGCCTGGATTGTGCGGTGCAAATGGCGCGTCGCCTCCACATGCACCGTTAACCGGCCCGCGCCCGCCTGGGCAAACTCCTCCAGGTAACGGTCAGGTTCTTCAATCATCAGATGGACATCCAGCAGCGTATTGGTCTCGTTGGCTAACGGCCGTAACGCCCGCACCGCCACCGGCCCAAAGGAGATATTCGGCACAAAACGGCCGTCCATCACATCCACATGCAGCCAATCCGCCCCCGCCACCACCGCTTCCCGTGCATGAGCCTCCAACCGGGCAAAATCGGCCGCCAGAATAGAGGGGGCTATCTTGATTTCCATAGTCTCCTAAATGGCCGGGTGAAGGGGTGACATGGTGACAAGGTGAATACATCACCCAGTCACCTTGTGATCCTATGGCCGGGTCAGGTATTGAGTCGCATGTCCCACCGATTTTTCGCAAAAGCATCTCGGTAACATGCACCTAAATCGAGGGGATGTACTTGGGGAAAATCCAATGGCACAGTGATAACCGGCAGAGCTTCACCTTTTTGCCAACCCCATCCCCAATGATGGCGTGTTTGTGGCTGCACCTGCGACGCCCAGGCCATGTATGGGTACTCTTCTAGCTGTTCTACGGGCTGCGGCAAGTCACGAGCACCGGCCGTCAGCAAATCAATTGCTACATAACTGACCGGGCTGGCGAGATAATCGCGCCGTTTTGCCAGGAACTTCTGTCTATCCACAGAGCCAGTAAGACCTTTATTCGAGGGGGATGCCAGTTCTACGGCCGCGACCACCTGGCTGCCAAATGGATCATATGGGTCAGGCAAATCCGGGCGGCGAATTTGCACAGAAAGTTGTTCAACCTCGTCCAGGGCTTCATCAGCTTCCAACGAGGCAGGGGTGGGAGCGACGGTAGATAAAGTGGGCACGGCCGTTACTGCCAACGGTGTGACCATCACATCTGGCGAAACAGCACGGGCCATGCCCGAAAAACGCGGCACTAAAAGCACTTGGGACTCCAGGTCGACCAGGTAATCCTCCCCCAATTCTTCCCGCAG
>CAYXUZ010000172.1:0-13446 GCA_964467705.1 uncultured Ardenticatenaceae bacterium
ACTCATATTCACATGCGGCGGATGCACCGGGATGCCCAACCGCTGTGCCTCGGCAATGTAGATGGCCGGATGATGAAAGCCACCATGATCCGCCAGCCGGGCACACAAAAAGGCCGCCGGAAAATGCGTCTTCAAATACGCCGAACGGTAACTCACATCCGCATACGCCGTGGCGTGCCCCTGGTTAAAACCATAACCCGCGAACGGCTCAATCTGCCCCCACAACGTTTCGGCTTGCCCGGCCGTCAGCCCCGACCTCTCCTGGCAGCCGCCCACAAACCGCGCCCGAATCGCCTCCATCTCCTTTGCCTGAAACTTGCTCATCCCCTTGCGCAGCCGATCCGCCTCCGCCCAGGACAGCCCTGCCACCTCCGTCGCAATCCGCAAAATCTGCTCCTGAAACAACAACACCCCCTGCGAAACGCGCAAAATCGGCTCCAGCGCCGGGTGCAAATAGGAGACCGCCTCCTGCCCCCGGTAGCGGCGCACAAACGCCTGCGCCATGCCGCCCAACGCCGGGCCGGGCTTGAAAAAGGCATTGGCCACCGCCAGATCACGCACACTTTTCGCCTGCAACTGGCGCAAGGTGCGCTGCGCCCCCGTAGACTCACACTGGAACACGCCAATCGTTTGCGCGGTCGTCAGGGTCACGGCCGTGTCCCCATCCGTCAGGTCAATTGCCGCCAGGTCAAAGGCCGGGTCGTGGAATTGGCGAATCAGTTCCGCCGCGTCCGCCAGCACTGTCAGCGCCCGAATACCCAACAAATCCATCTTCGGCAGCCCCATCGTCTCCGCGTCGCGGAAATCAAACTGCGTCGTCAAAAACCCTTTGGGAGCCATCTGTACCGGCACAAAATCGGTCAGCGGGCCGGGCGTAATGACCACCCCACCCGGATGCACACTCAGATGATGCGGCTGCCCCACCAACGCATACGCCGCCCGCAAAATATCCCGGTCACGGCCGTCCGCCAACTGGGCGGCAATCTCCTCCACATTAGACACATCGCGGCGGCGTGGGTCAGGGTGCCAATGGTCGGGCAGCACGGCCGTCAGCCGTTTAATATCCACCTCCGCATATCCATACGCCTTCGCCGTCTCCCGCGCCGCCGACTTCGGCTGCAATGTAGACACCGTCGCCACCAGCGCCACCCGCTCCGCCCCATACGTCTCGCGGATATAATGCAGCACCTCATCGCGGCGGCGGCTGCAAAAGTCCAGGTCAATGTCCGGCAAATTGGCCCGCGCCGGATTCAGAAAGCGCTCAAACAACAGGTCATGCAGCACCGGGTCAACCTGCGTTATGCCCAAACAATACGCCACCAGCGAATTCGCCACGCTGCCCCGTGTATTCACCGGCACCCCCGTCTCCCGCGCAAAGCGCGTAATGTCCGCCACCAGCAAAAACAGCGGCGCGAACCCTTTGGCGATGATGGCGGTGAGTTCGTGTTTTAGTCGTGATTCGTAATCTGTCATCCGTAATCCGTTATCCGACGGCTCACGGGTCACGGATAACGGATGACGATTCTTCAAACCGGCTTCGGCCTGCTGCACTAACGCTTCCTCCGCCGTTTGTCCGGCGGGTAGTTCCAGTTTGGGCCAGATGGGACGGCCGTCTGGCAGGCAGGGTGTGGCACAGTGGCGGGCAATGTCGGCCGTGCGGGCCACCGCTTCGGGAAAGGTGGCATATTGAGCGGCCATCTGATCGGGGGATTGCCAGTGGAGGGTCACGGCCGTGTCCCCAAACGCGGGCAATGCTTCATCGGGCACATCGGCCAGGGGGCAGTTGTGGTCAATGGCCGCCAGCAGGCGCAGGCGGGGCGTATCGGCCGGTTGCAGGCAGTAGATGGGATGCACGGCAACGGCCGTCAACCCAAACCGTTCCCCAATCGTGACCAATTCACGGGCAACGGCCACATCTGCCGCCCCATGTAGTTCCAGGCTGAGACACCCCATCTCGCCAAACAGCCCGCCCAACCGGGACGCAAAGCGCACGGCCGCCTGCCGGTTGCCCGCCCGCAGATAACGCTCCGTCCACCCCATACGGCCGCCGTCCAACGCCACCAGTCCCGCGTGGTTCTCCTTCAGCCAGCCCCAGGGAATGCCTTGCCGCAACAATTGTGCCCGCGCCGGGCTGGATTGCACCGCCGATGAGAGACGGCACAGGGATTGGTAGCCTTCTGGCCCGGTTGCCAGCAACACCAGCCGCCCGGCCACGTCTGGCGTCAGGTTCATCTCGCCATCGGGCGCGGCGATGGGCAGGGTCATGCCGATAATGGGTTGGATGCCTGCCTTGCGGCACGCTTGTTGAAATTGGACTGCGCCGATCAGCACGGCCGTGTCCGTGAGAGCCAGCACCCCCATCTCCTCCGCCGCCGCCCGCTGCGCCAGATCAAAAACCGACGCCGTGCCGCCAAGCAAGGTATAATGGGAGTGAACGTGCAAATGGGTGAATGGATTCATGGTGTGATAGTTTTTTAGTGCTTTGGTGTCTTGGTGTTTTAGTGTCTTGGTGTGGAAAATAACACGCAAGCCCACAAACACGCAAACACAACATCACTAATTCACACAAACACAAAATCACTAAATCACATAAATACAAAAGGACTATTTCATGGAAAACAAGGTAGCAATTATCACCGGGGGTGGCACAGGCATTGGGGCAGCGGTCGCGACGGCGCTGGCAGCGGCGAGGGCGCAGGTGGTGGTTTGTGGCCGCCGGGCGGAACCGTTGGCGGAGGTGGTGGCGCAGATTCGCACTAATGGCGGCACGGCCGTACCCATCACCGCCGATGTGTCTGAAGTGGCGGATGTGGAGCGGGTGGTGGCCACGGCCGTAGACCGCTTTGGCACGGTAGACATTCTGGTCAACAATGCGGCCGTTGATGGCGGCGCGCCCATTCACCGGCACAGCATCGAAGAATGGGATCGCCTGATGGCCATTAACCTGCGTGGCCCGTTTTTGTTTGCGCGGGCGGTGCTGCCTCTGATGCGCCAGCAGCAAAGTGGGCACATCATCAACATCAGTTCCGAATCGGGCGTGGAATATTATGCTGGGAATGGCGCGTATGGCGTCTCCAAACATGCCCTGAACGCATTGGGCCAGTTTATTCAGGTGGAAAACCAGGAACACAACATCCGGGTGAACACCATCTGCCCCGGCATGGTGCTTACACCGATGGCTCAAGATAGTCCCGGACTGATTCCCGACAAATGCCTGTCGCCGGAAGATATTGCCGACCTGACCATGTGGCTGCTCACCCGCCACCCCAATCTGAAAATCGGCCTGCCGGTGTTGATTCAGACGATGGCGAATCCGTGGGAGTGAAGAACGTAATCGGTAATCCGTAATCGGTAATCGGATTACGGGTCACGGCTCACGGATTACGGATTACGGATTACGGGTTACAAACATGATTCCACTTACATTAGCTAAACAGTTAAAAGAGGCCGGTCTGGTGTGGCACACGGCCGTGAATGACTTCTTCGCTATTCCTGATCGGGGCATGGATGACAAGGTGTTTGTCATCTCCGATATGATGGTGACGATGGAACTGGTGCAGGGCTGGCCCGCGCTGACCTTTCACGGCACGGCCGAATGGGCGGCCGACCACCTGCTCACCCACGAAGCTATCTGGCTGCCCACCGAGGAACAGTTGCGGCTGGAGTTGGAGAAGATGTTGCCAGAAGCCGAACCAGGGTATAGCTTGACGCGGCTGGTGGATGGGTATCAATGCGAAATGGTGTGGGGTGGACGGCCGTTAATCTTTTCCGCCCCAACCGCCAGCGAAACCTACGCCCTGGCCCTGCTGCACATACTTTACCAACCAAGAGGCAGTTGATAAAATGCGACGCTAACATCACCAGTAATCAGGTAAACATGGGAAATCAAACGGACTCTGATCATGATTTATTCTCCCCCTCACTGCAAGAGGGGGCAAAAGCAACACCTCAGTATGAAAACAGGCCATGGCGGGTTAATTCTCAAGTCTGGATTGCCCTCTTTGGTGGCGTGGCGGCTATGACCATCATCGCCTTTTTGAACGGCCGTCGCTTACACATTAAACAGAACCAGTTGTGGCAAATAGTGGCGGTGGGTGTGGTCGGCATCATAGCGGTCTTTTTCCTGACCTACCTTTCTGGCACGTGGGAATTGGCCGCCGATTCCTATTGGCAAGAAACGGCACAGCGGCTGCGCTGGATCAATCGGATTACCGCCATGCTTTGTTATTGGTACTTTGCTGGATTGCAACGGCCGTACATACGCCAATACCAGTTCCGCACAAACGGGGATTATGATTCGCTGTGGGTTCCCGGCCTGATATTGATTTTTGTTGTTGGCGCTGCGCAAAATCTCATTCTTATGGCCGCGATCAACCAGTTTTTGTAAAGGAGAAGGATGCCTGAAAATAGTACCAGTCTCACCCTGGCCAGCCATTACCTGTATATTGACCAGCCAGACCGCACCCTGGCGCTCCTTGACCAGCCAGACAGTCAAGTAATCAATTACCCCTATTTTTGGTATCTACGAGGTCAGGCGTTTTACCAGTTGGAAAAATTTGACAGCGCCCGGCAAGCGGCCCAAAAGGGGCTGGCATTATCACCCCAAGATGTGCAACTCCTCTTCCTCTTATGCAACTGCCAGAGCCGTCTGAAAAACCTGGCCGAAGCGGAGCGAGCCATTTTGGCAGCCTTGCAACAAGCGCCAGAAAATCCTCAGCTTATTTGCCGTTATGCCCGGCTGGTGGCTGAAGGGGGACAAATAGACAAAGCCGAACGTTTATTGCAAAAAGCAGAGCAAATTGACCCGGAACATACGGCCGTGCAGCATCTACGTGTTCTCCTGGCCTTCCTGCGCGGGGATGACAACCAGGCCATTGCTGCCAGCGAGACGGCATTGCTGCAAAACCCCGAAGACAGTTACGCCCACTTTATGAAAGGGCAGTCACAGGTGGCCCAGGGACAGGTAAATCCGGCGGCGCGTCATTTTCAGCAAGCCGCCCGCCTGGAGCCGATGGAGCAGGCATTCCGCTCGACAGCTCGCACCAGCCGTTATTGGACACATTGGCTATTATGGCCTTTGCAACCGCTTTACCGGTTTGGCACGGTAAAGGTGTGGCTGGCGGCCATTGTCATTATTTTGGGCTTGCAGGCATTGGGGTTTGATCGTGCCAGTGGCTATTTTGCGCTGGCCTATCTGGTTTTGGTGGTCTACAGTTGGGTCATGCCGCCCCTTTTAAGGTGGTGGTTGAAGAAGCAGCACGGCGGGGGCCGTTAGCATGTTGAGAGAACAATCGTTGTTTACACCTTCGTTGCAGGAATGGCAACGGCCGTATCCAGACCCCAAAAAACGGCCGTGGCGCATAGCGCCCCAATTCCTCGTCGCCCTGATTACCGGGCCATTGGTCGTTACGCTCATCGCCTGGCTGAATGGGAGACGACTGCTTTTGCACCCCCCACAACTACGGCTCATCAAGATCATTGGGCTGATTGGCACGGTGATTGCCTGGGGGATACCAATCGTTTTGAGTACCCAAGACAACTTAAACTTGTTCTGGCGCGTGCCCCTGAATCAGTGGTGGGTGAGCAATCTGGTTACGGCCGTTATCTGCTGCTTTATCTTTGCCATGATCCAAAACACGGGTATGCGCGTCTATTATTTTTATCACGGTGATAAAGGCTTCTCTCGATTTTGGATCAGAGGTGTGGCGGTTATTATTTTGATGTTGTTTGTGCAAGGCGTGATTGTTTCCAACATTTTGAACCGCATAGGGTGAGGGAGCGTTGACAACACAATCCACATTGGCCCTGGCCGAACATTATCTGAACATAGAACAGCCAACACGGGCACTGGAACTGCTGTCGCGGGCAGAAAATGATCTTCTCAATACACCTGCCTACTGGTTATTGCACAGCCAGGCGCTGTTCAACCTCAACCAGATTGAAGCCGCCAAAGCCTCCTCCCAGAAAGGGCTGGCGGTGGCTCCTGACGATCCCCGGTTACTCTTTCTGTTGTGCAACTGTGAAGATAAAGCCGGGTATCTGGCGGCCGCAGAAACAGCGATTCTGGCAGCCATTCGCTTACAACCAGAAAACCCACACTTTATTTGCCGGTATGCCACGCTGGTTGCTCAGACCAATCAGCTAGACAAAGCACAACAATTGGCGGCCGTAGCCGCTAAAATTGATCCCAACCGTCGTTCCGTCAGACACCTCCAGATTTCCCTGGCTTATCTGACAGAAAGTATTCCTCAAGTGATTGCGAAATGTCAGGAAGGCTTGACCCTGTTCCCTGAAGATCCCTACATCCTTTACATTTTGGGTCATGCGTATTCCGAACGAGGCAAACCCGGCCATGCAGCCGATTTTTTGCGCCGGGCCGCCCAACTCAATCCTTTGAACCAGGCCTTTACCACTTCGGCCCGACAATATGCACGCCCTGCCAGGCATTGGTTAATGGAGCCTGTATGGCCATTCAAGCGTACCAGTATGGTCCCAGATTTGCTTGTGTTCCTGGCCTTTCTTCTTATGATAATTTTGGGGTTAACAGGGCAGATACATATTTCGCTCTATATGTGTATGGGTTGGTTGGTCTGGCTGTATTATACTGCCTTTGTGAACTGGTTTATGCACCATCGTAGCAAAAAAAAGGAGACACAGAAAGGTGAGTAGCGAAAATGAAACACGAATTGCCGCCTTACGTCAGGCTCTGGCTCTGGCGGCGGATAACCACGCCTTGCGGCTGATGCTGGCGGAGTTGTTGCAGGCAGATGGGCAACTGGCAGCGGCCGTAACCGAATTTGATGCGTTGTTGCAGGCCAACAGCCTGGACAAAGGCAAACTGGTATCGGTGGGGCTGTTGGCACTGCAAGTAGACAATCTGGATGTGGCCGAGCGGTGTTTACAAACGGCCGTGCGCCTGAGCCTGATTGAAGGTGTGGCCTCCTTACGCACGGAGATAGAAGCCCGCCGCGCCGCGCAAGGTTTCTTCCGCATCGCCCAACCCGTCGGTGACGCTACCCCTACCATGAGCGACCTGGATACTTTGGTGGACACGGCCGTCATTCGCTTTGCCGATGTCGGTGGGTTGGAAGATGTCAAAAAGGTGATTCACAAACTGATCATCTTGCCTTTGTTGCGGCCAGAGGTTTATCAGAAGTACGGCCGTCGTTCCGGCGGTGGTGTCCTCATGTATGGGCCGCCCGGTTGTGGCAAAACGATGCTGGCACGGGCCACAGCCGGCGAGTGCCAGTTACCCTTCGTCAACATACGCATTGAAGATATCCTCGACCCCTACCTGGGTGTTAGTGAACGTAACCTGCACGCCGCTTTTGAGTACGGCCGTGCCAACGCCCCCTGTGTCCTCTTCATTGACGAATTAGACGCTCTCGCCTTTGCCCGTCGTAAATACACCGGCAGCACCGGGCGTGCCCTGGTTGACCAGATATTGCAAGAACTGGACGCGATTGGCGCGGAGAATGATAATGTCCTGATTCTGGCGGCTACCAATGCCCCTTGGGACATTGACGATGCCCTGATGCGCCCTGGCCGTTTTGATCGCCGCCTGTTTGTACCACCGCCTGACCAGCCCGCTCGCCAACGCATTTTGGAAATCATGCTGCAAGACATCCCCACCAGCCGGTTGGATTTGAAACAACTGGCGACGAGCACACCCCTCTTTAGCGGCGCAGATTTACGGGCATTGGTAGATACGGCCGTTGACCAGGTCATTGACGAAGCCCTTCTGTCTGAAACAGAGCCACCGCTGACGATGAATCACTTACAAACAGCCCTCACAACCCTACGCCCTACCACTCTCGAATGGTTAGACCGCGCCCAAAACTACGTGGAGTTTGCCAATCAAGACAAACGTTATGAAGAAGTAGAAAAATTCCTGCGCTCAAAAGAGTTCCGCAAATGGCGTTCCTAATCGTTTTGGTCAAATGAAAAGGTTATAATTTCCCCATGAAAATTTTGCAGCGTATGGGTGTGCTCCCCTATTTATTATTGGGGCTTGGCCTGTTCTTCATTGGTTTTGTGGCTCTGGAATATGTGGTCAACAATTTCTGGCCCATTGATACCAACCGGCTCGACCTGGTGCGGGCCACCGCTCTGGATCGGGTGGACGCGGCTAGTTTGTTGGAAGCGGCCAACAATGAACTCATCCTCGTATTTCTGGCAACCATCATGTTAATGGCGACGGGGCTGGTGCTGCCGTTTGCCTATTTTTTGAATAAACGGTTCGGCCATTATGCCGATGAACGTTTTGGGGCATCTACTTCTACGCCGTTTCTGGTGGTATTGCGGCAATCTATGGGGGCGGGGTTTTGGGCGGCGTTTTGTATCTGGCTGCAAATGAACCGCGCTTTTGGCATTGCTGCTGCGCTGTTGGTGGCCGGCGTCCTTATTTTGTTTGAATTACTGCTGCAAATTCGCACCAGAGCAGCGGCCGTGGGGAATACGTAATCGGTTATCCGTAATCGGTCAAGGGTCATTACCCCCTCACCTTGTCACCCTCTCACCCACCCCATCTCCTCCCATCAAACCACCTCAATCACCGAACCAGACGGCCGTTTCTCCACCTGGATGCGCGTGGGGAAGGCGTCGCGTAGTTCGTCAATGTGGGTGATGACCAGGATGACCTGGAAGTCGTTTTGAATGGTGTTGATCGCCTCGATGAGCCGCTGGCGGCCCTGGGGGTCCTGGCTGCCAAAGCCTTCGTCAATCACCAGCGTTTGCAGCCGCGCCCCGGCCCGTTTGGCAAGCAGTTGGGAAAGCGCCAGCCGGATGGCAAAGTTGACCCGGAACTGTTCACCGCCGCTGAAATTGTCATACGGCCGTTCGCCCGCATTGTCCTGAATCCGAATATCCAGCGTCTCGCGCATCACCTCATTGCTCTTGTTTTGGCGCTGCGTGGGGAAGCTGACCCGCATTTCGCCGCCGGTCAGCCGTTCCAACAGGTCGTTGGCGTGTTCTTCAATGGCCGGGATGGCCTGCTCGATCAACAGCGCCTGCACCCCTTCGCGGCCAAACGCCTTTTCCAATGTTTTCCAGCGCTGGATTTGCTCTGTTTGTATCACGCGGTCGGACGTCAGACGAGTGCGGCGGTCGCGCTGGTCGGCCAGCACCGCCAATCGGTTTTGGGCAATGCCCACCTGGCGGTTGGCCTCGTTCCCCTCTTCACGCATGCGGAATACCTCATCTTCCACGCGGCGCAGGTCAGCACCGTCGGCGGTGAGGGTTTCCAGTTCGGTCACGGCCGTCTCCACCTGCTGCTGAAAATCGGCTACCGTCTGCTGCTGGTTGGCAATCTGTGCAGCCAATTCCGTCAGCGCGGCTTCCAATGGAGCAACGGCGGCCTGTACTCTGGCGAGCTGCTGCTGCTTTTCAGGGGCATCGGCCTGTTCGTCGCGGGCGGTGCGGGCGGCGGCATGGGCAGCCGGGTCATAGCCAACGGCCGTGACCTGCGCATCCAGTTCCGCCAATGCCTGCTGTGCGGCGGCGTCAAAATCTGCGGCAGCCAATCGCCGGGCTACTTGCGCCAGTTCGGCCTGCCCGGTTTGCTGCCACTGGTCGGTCAGGCGGTCAATTTCGGCCAGACGCGCCTGCTGATTGGCGATCAGGCGCTCCGTTTCCTGCCGTTTTTTGTCCAGCGTGGCTTTCTGGCGCACGGCCGTTTCCAATGTGGCCACCTCTTTTTTGAGCGTATCCAGGGCGGCGGTATCGGTGACGGCCGTTTGCAGCGCGGCCAGTTGCACTGCACCATCGGTTTCCCATCCGGCCAGAGCGGTAGCAATTTCATCTAGTTTTGCCTGGGCGCGGGCTTTGCGGTCTTGTTGCGTTTGCTGCTGCTGTTCCAGTTTAGGCGACTGTTTGATGCGGGTATCCAACACGGCCACTTCTGCGGCCAATGCTTCAATGCGCTCCTTGTTGGCTTTGCCCTGCGCTTCCATCTCCTGCAATTCACCGTTGAGTTCGGCCAGCACTGTCTGGCGGTGATCGGCGGACAGCGGTTGGCCACAAAGCGGGCAATCGCCGCCGGTCTGGGCTTCCAACTGGCCGATGCGTTCGCGTTTTTGTTTGAACAGGTCGCGCAGGCGGGGCTGGTCGGCTTCCAACGTGTGTTTCTCGGCCAGGCAGAGGGAATACTTTTGATGTGTTTCGGACAGGGCGGCAATTTCGGCGGCAACGGCCGTCAACTCCTGTTCCGCTGCTGCCAGATTTTGGGAGACGGTGCTTTGCTCGGCGCGCATCTTGTCTATCTGGGCAGCGCGGGTTTGCAACTGCGCCAGTTCACGCTGTTGGGATTGGCGCTGCGCTTCAAGCTGGCTCAGTTCGGCGCGGTGTGTTTGCCATTGCTCTTCCTGGGCGGCAACGGCCGTGAGTTCATCTTGCACGGCCGTCAATTCCACCTGGGCAGCGGCCAATTGTGCGGCCACTTCTACCTTTTCGGCAGCAGCATTGGTCACGGCCGTTTGCTGATTTTCCAGTTCGCGCTGCCGTTGTTCCAGGCGGCTTTTTTCGGCGGCGATGGTCAGGTCATACGGCCGTCTGGCCTGCTGCAAGCGGTTGTATTCGTCCGCTTTGTTTTGCCATGCCTGCACCTCCCGGTCGGCGGCCTGCCAGGCGGCGTAGGCGGCGGTGATGGTTTCGGCTTGGATGAGCACGGCCGTGTAGCTTTCCCGCTCCGCCTGCTGCCGCTGCTGCGCTTTGTGCAGGTCGGCCAGGGTGCGTTCGGCGCGGGCCAGGTTCGTTTTCAGGTTCTCGATGTTCTTTTTCTGCTGAGCGATGGCCGCTTCGGTGCGGCGCAATTCGTCGAATAACGCCTGTTTGTCAGCCAGGCGGGCGGCGATGGCGGCGTGTGCCTCTTGTGCGGCCGTTAATGCTGCTTGCCGCGCCTCTTCCTCGCCCAGTTCATTTTCAATTTCGCCCAGGGTGGCGTCCAGCAGCGCCAGTTGCCCTTCCGCCTGTTTGCGTCGTTCGCTGGCCGCTTCTTTGTACACATCCCATTCACCCAGGCCCAGCAGTTCGGCCAGGATTTCTTTGCGTTTGTTGGGGGTTTTGGTGGTGAATTCGTCGGCTTTGCCTTGCAGCAAAAAGCTGGCGTTGATGAAAGTGTCGTAATTCATGCGCAGCAGTTTTTCAATGGCCGCCTGTGTTTCGCGCACTTTGCTTTCCGTTAACGTTTTCCAACTGGATTCGCCGCCGCGCACATCCAGGTCGAGAGTGGTGGTTTTACCGTGTGGTTTGCGGCGGGTGACGCGGTAAACGCTGTTTTCCAGGGCGAAGGTGAAACGCACTTCAGCAGGCTGTTTATTGGCCGCCGCCCATTTATTGACCATGTCGTCATCCAGTTTGCTGCGGCTGCGGCCAAACAAGGCCCAAGTAATGCCATCGAGCAGGCTGGATTTGCCCGCGCCGTTGGCCCCAGCAATGCAGGCCAGGTGGATGTGGTCGAATTGGAGTACGGCCGTGTCCCGGTAGGAGAGGAAGTTGGTTAGTTCGAGTTTAAGTGGAATCATGGAAAATGGGAAATGGTCAATTGATAATTTTCAATTGACCATTGTCAATTTTTCAGGATTTTACCGGAAGTAAGGGATGGATACGAATGAATGAGAGAGGATGGGGGGTGGTCACGGCCGTGTATCTGGCTTTTATGGCACTCTGGTTTGGGTTGTGGTGGTGGGCGGCTGACCGCTTTTGGTGGCTGGTGATGGTAAACCGGGTTGTGCCTTATCTGTTTATACCCGCAGTAGTATTGGTCATAGTGTGGGGGATCAAACGGCGCTGGCGGCTGGCAGTTATGGCAGCGCTCCCGCTGTTGATTTTTGTGTGGCTCTACCGGCCTTATCTATTGCCAGAAAGGAGCGAACCGGGCACGGCCGTGCTGCGGATAATGAGCTATAACGTTCTCTTCAGCAACCAAAATCCGGAGGGCGTGGCTGCTGTCATTCAAGCATATGCACCCGATCTGGTCGCGCTGCAAGAAGTACGGCCGCGCATGATGAAAGAGCTACAGCAGCGATTGGCAGCAGAGTTTCCCTATTCGTTAATGGGCACACCGAATGAGTATGGCACAACGGCCGTGTTCAGCCGCTATCCCTTCCTCGACCAGCAAATCATTGATTTAGGCGATGATCGTCCGGCAACGATGGTGGTAGTGGAGGTTGACGGGGAGCGGGTGGTGTTTACGGCCGTGCATCTACGCGCTTATGGGTTACGTTGGGTTCCCTGGTGGCAAATTCTGCAGGCCATCGGTGAGCGCACCCGGCTGCAAAATCGGCAAGCTGAGATTTTGCTGTCGGCGCTGGCGCAACAGGAGGGCATAGTCATTGTCGGTTGTGATTGTAACAGTAAGGAGAGTTCCAGTTCTTATCGGATGCTGGCGGAAAAACTGACCAACGCGGCGCACAGCCACCCCACCCTCTCGCTACCCGGCGCATCACCCGACCGGAATTTGCAGCACATTGACTACATTTTGTACCAGGGAAACCTGGCGGCCAACGGCACTTTTGTGATTCACGACAGCGGCGGCTCAGACCATCAGCCGGTTTTGGCTATTTTGGGATTAATTGAGTAATGGGGTAATTTTGTAATTACCCCATTACTCAATTAGCTAATTCGCCAACGCCTCAGCCACGCGCTGCAAACGTTCTTTGGCGTCGCAGGCGACTTCGGTCAGGGCGGGGTTGTCTACCACGCCAAGCATAATTTCGGGATCAATGAGGCTCACCAGGACACGGCCGTCGGCCTCCTGCGCTACGGTCACGTTACACGGCAGCAGCAGCCCTACCTCCGGCGCGGCGGAGAGTGCTTTGTGCGCCAAAGGCGGATTACAGGCCCCCAGAATTTTGTACGGCCGAAAGTCCACGTCCAGCTTCTTCTTCAGCGTCGCCTGCACGTCAATTTCGGTGAGCACGCCAAAGCCTTCTTTTTGCAGTTCGGCGGTGACACGCTCGACGGCCGTGTCATAATCCATTTTCAAATAAACATTCATGCCTAATGTGGTCATGTTTTTGCTCCTCGTAGTGCGTAGTGCGTGACACGCACCACGTACTGCGCTTACTTCACTTTGCCTGCTTTGGTAGACAATCCCTGTTTGGCCCAGGCGTTCATGCCACCTTTGACGTTCACGGCCGTGAACCCGGCATTTTGCAATTGGCGCGTGGCCCGTTTGCTGCGGCTACCGGATTGACAAATGCAGATGATTTCCCGGTTCTTGGATAATTTACCAAAACGTTCCTCTAATTTCTCCAGGGGAATGGAATCTGCGCCGTTGATGTGGCCATTGCGGTATTCGGTGGTGGTGCGCACATCTACCAGGATGGGGCCGGGCTTTTGCCGCAGCTTATCTTGCAGTTCGGTGACGGTGATGGTGGGAACAGTGCCAAACAGATTCTTCCAGATGCTCATTCTTAATCCTCATTTTGTTTGATTGATGGTGGTAAC
>CAYXUZ010000172.1:13456-13672 GCA_964467705.1 uncultured Ardenticatenaceae bacterium
TGTGCCACGTTGCGCCTGAACAGGCGAGAACCAATGAGGATTTTTTAACAATTTGCCGCTGCCAACAGTTGATTGGCAAAGAAGTTAAAGAACGTAACATGGTCATCCAATTTTTTAGCCAAAACTTCGCGTTCTGCGTGGATTTCCACAATAATTATTTTTCGGCGTAGCGGCGTTTCCATTCGTAGAGTTTGTTGATCGCTTCCAGAGGGGACA
>CAYXUZ010000173.1:0-13659 GCA_964467705.1 uncultured Ardenticatenaceae bacterium
TTCATATCTCATGGACATGAAGCTTACCTGTACTTATGCAAGAGGTCTAATATATCCTCGATGTTATATCAATAAATTGGTGCGCAGTCGGTGGATGACTTGACCATCTATACCTGCCTGTTGCTCCAGATATTGAAGCACAGAACCATAATTTTGTTCGATATGCGCTATCGTTTTTTCCAGGCGAGAAGCCTTAACCAGGAGGAGGGATTGCAAATGGTCGGCCGTAATGCCCCAATGCCTTAAGCTGACCAGGTCTTGTTGGATACCAGCATGGAATTTTTCATAATGCCAATTGCTCAAAGTGTAATCGGCCAGGATGGTCTGGTGAGAAACGCCGAGGATGTGCATGAGAAGGGCAATGATCACGGCCGTGCGGTCCTTGCCTGCTGAACAATGAATGATAAGCGGGTGGTGGGCGGCATCGGCCATCAGGTGCAGCGCCTTTCCAATCAGAGGCCCATTTTCGTCAATCATGACACGAGTGTAGCCTTCATCCATCAGGTTTTCTAATTGGGAGCGGTTAAAAAGTATGGCCACCAGGCCACGTAATCGAGCGGAGCGTTCCAGATTTTCGATAGGCAGGTGCAGCCATTGGCATGTGGGTGTATCGGGCAGCTTGTCGGGGCGTTTGCGCACTTCTCTTTTGGTGCGCAGATCACACACGAGGCGGATGCCTAGTTGCCCCAAATGTTGCTGGTCGGCAGGTGTGAGGTGGGAAAGGGTACCGGCACGGTAAATTTGCCTCCAGCGGATGGTACGGCCGTCTGCTGTACGATAGCCACCAATGTCTCGGAAGTTAATGCCACCCTGAAGAGAGAGGAAGCGGTCGGGAGCACGGCCGTTGGCTTGTCCATCACTACCCGTTACTTCCGGCAGAGGCAAAATCCAGTCTAAAGGGTCTTGTAATTCAGGTGGAGAGACGGCGAACCATGATTTCAGGCGCATGGGGCGATTGTAAGTTCATTTGCTGCCACCTCCGTGAAGCACTTACCATTTGCTAAAAAAGACGCCAGGTGACAAACTTGGCGTCCATACAGGAGCAGTGTCACAGCCAAAAATCACACAAAAGGTTCGGCCTCCGGCATCAATGCCATCTGGTTCAACAGATCAGTAACCGTAATAATCCCAACCAATTCCTCATCTTCAACTACTGGCAAAGCGCCATATTTGTAGGCGCTCAAAATTTGCGCCACTTTGTGGATGGGTGTATCGGGCGTTACCGTTTTGGGATTGGAGGTCATGCAGCTACCGGCCGTAAACTGATCTAATAGGGTAATACGTTCCAGTGGATCGGCCGTTAACAATGGCGAGTTAACAGCCAGACGTACATCTCGATCAGTAATAATGCCCACCAATTTGCCTTTGTCCACAACCGGCAATTGACGGGTATTCCGTTTGTTCATCAAGGCGACAACTTCACGTAGAGAGGTTTGTGGGGTAACTGTGTCGGGATCAATGGTCATTAGATCGTTTGTGGTTAACATGTTCTCTCCTTAAGTCAATGGCTTATTTGTTGGGCAGCTAACACCCTTCATTCTAGAGAATGGCAAGTTGGCAAGCGCGTGGCAAATGTCACAAATAACAAGTGATTTTTGGCCGTGAAAGCGGGCAATCCGCAAACTGCTATCCGAGATTCAATGTCGAAAATCGGATTTGTGCTTACGGATAACGGACTTCGGTTAACGATTTACGGACAGGGGCTAGTCAGTGGGCATGGTGGCATGCACCATCTGCTTAGTGGTGCGCCTTTGCCCATCGTCCAGACGACGTTGTTCGGCGCGGTTGAGCTGCCACAGCACAAAACGCACCCGCCGCGACATGGCTTGTGATATGTTCCACAAGAAGCGGTAACCGAGTGCAGTGTCATCTTCACAGAGCGCCAGTAACCGATCACGGGTCAGCACCAACAGCGTGGCCCCCTCGCTGCCAGCAATCAGATCGGCGCTGCGTCCCCCCTTGTCTAACATGGCTAGTTCTCCGGTGATTTGCCCGGCGCGCAGGTTAGCCACGTGTTGGGTCTCTTCGTGGTCATGGTTGGGGGCGTCAAGACCATCCGGGTGTTTCCACACTTCCACATATCCCTGTTGAATGATGAACAGTTCATCGCTTGATTCTGACGCTTCGGCAATCAATTCCCCGCGGGCGAAGGTGCGCACTTCACATTGAGCCGCTAACCGGATGCGCTGGGCCTGGTTTAGGTTGTCGCCTACGTCAGAGTGGCTCAGGAATTGGGCAATGTCACTGATCCGCTCTAATTCTTCATCGCCAACCGGTTTGTACAGGTCGCTGCTACTTAAAGGTAGACCCAAATAAGCTGCCACCTGACGGCGGGTGGCGTCCGGTGTTTCAAATTGGGGCCAGTGGCCGGCTTTAGGAAAGATGCGTAAATCGGCCTGAGGCCACTCATCAGCTACTACGCCAGCATCACGCAGTGGCACTGTGTTGTCTTCAGCGCCCCAGATGATGAGGGCGGGAGTATCTACCTGACGCAACAGGCCGCGCAAATCATTGTTGCGCATGGCGTGAAAACATTCAAAACGGACGCGCCCTTGGTGTGTTTGCCGGGCATCCTGGCGCAATTGCTCATAGTCAGTTTTGCTGATGCCGGTGCGTTCAGCAAAGGAGACGGGGCGCATGAGCTGGTCTGTGAGGCCAACGAAGGTGTGTTCAACGGCCGAAACCAGCCAACTACCAAGACCAAAACGCTCCATCATGGTAATGGGGGAGATGAAGATGTTGATGGAGGTGGAGAGATGCCCACTGATGGTGGGACAGAGCAAGACCATGCGCTCGACCAGGATAGGATATTTAAGCGCCAGACTGACGCTGATCATGCCACCCATGGAATGACCGACCAGAACAACAGGGCTGTCGCTAATTTGCTCGATGAGATCGGCCAGCAAATCTACATATTTGGGGATGGTGGTTTCTTCGGGGAGGGGTGGGGAATCACCGTAGCCAGGCAGGTCTATGGCGATGCAGTGAAAACGTTGGGCTAACAGACCCAGGATGGGGGAGGTGGCGTACCAGGAACTTGACCAGCCATGAATGAGAAGAGCGATTTGGCGTCCACGTTTGCCTGCTTCTACAAAATGAATTTTCTGTCCATTGATGTTGAATGTACCCTGTGCATATGTTTCCATAACTTTAACTGCCTACCTGTACTGAACAATATGGATGACCGGTTGGGTACTACTACGGCCGTGACCCTCTTTGCAATAGTATAATTGTGAGGTTGTGTGGGCGCGGTGACAATAGGTAAAACACCCTAGCTGCCGGTTGGTTGGTATGGTGTTGGGGCATACGGTGGGCTGATAGGGTTTCAAGGTGGCTTACGGCCGTTTGGTTGTGCCGATGTTTTACGGCTTGTTCACGAGGAGGGCTGTTTGTGCCCCCATTCATTCCACGAGGTGACTTCGGCGGCGGGAATGCGTTTGGCCGGCCGAAAACCTTCCCCGGTGTAATAAGCTACCGGCAGCAAGGCGACCTGGGTCACATGATCGGGAATACTCAAAATGGCTGCCACTTCCTTTTCATAGCGTAGATGAAGGGTTGTCCAGGCTGCGCCCAAACTACGGGCGCGGAGGGCTAACATCAGCGACCAAGTGGCCGGTAATATCGAACCGTACAATCCAGCCTGGGCCATGATACCGAGGTTTTCGACACGGCCGTGAATACAAGGAATGATGATTACTGGCGCTCGTCCCATATTATTCGCCAGATACACAGCCGATTTCACCACTCGCATCTGTTGCTGCTCATACAGTTCCCCCTTGCCTTGTGTAGCCGCCTGCTCATCTCTGGCCCGCGCATAAATGAAAAACGATTCGCGGTAAAGCTCGCCAATAGCCACCTTTTTGGCCGGGTCTGTGACCACTACAAAATGCCATCCTTGAGAGTTGCCGCCAGTAGGTGCTTGAACGGCAATTTCCAGACATTCTTGAATAAGTTCCAGCGGTACATCTCGTTCAAAATCTAACCGCTTGCGAACTGAGCGAGTAGTCATCAATACATCATCAATGTTTTTTAATTCCATGCTCTTATTCCTTGTTTGGGTAACTTTCCGCTGAAAATAGCACAGCCGATTCTGGCACAACTTCTGCCATTAGCCAACAACGACGCGCAGGTGTTTGGTTAAGCGTATTTGAAATGTTCGCCACCATAATCTGGTACAAGTGATGTATCGCTATTTGAAAAGGAGGTGGAAATCAACAAGCTATTCCCAGTTTAGTAAACCGAACATCAAAAGACCAGATACCCAAAATTTACAAAGAATATGTACAGTTTTTAAGGAGAAAACCATGAAGCTCTTGAAGAGTCGTATCTTGTTTGTAGTGATAGTAACGTTAGTTCTGGCTATCGTAATGGGGGGGATTAGCAATATTGGCGCGTCCCCAGCAGATTGTTCTGCCAGTACGGACATTACAGGGACATTGACACAATCTGGTAATACGATTACCGGCGAAGTAAGCAATTGTACCAGCGAAACTGCTAATGCTGGTATGGTTGTGATCGCCGCTTTTCTCAATCCAGATGGTACAGTTAGCAATCAGGAAATTGATCGTCAGACGGGTTCTGTAGACGCTGGCGAAAAAGTTACCTTTGTAGCTACTATCCCCGAATGTACGGTAAAGGTGCAACTTTATAAAGGCGATAATTCCAATAATCCAGGTAATATCCTGGCGCAGCGCGTTTACAATGCCTCCAAATATTGTTCAGACGAACCAACACCTACGCCGGAACCGCCGACCGAAACACCCGCCCCGCCAACCGAAACACCTATCCCTCCCACTGCAACGCCGGTACCACCAACAGCTACCCCAGAGCCACCCGGCGGCGGTCAGGGTTGCACCCCAGGTTATTGGCGGCAGCAGCATCATTTTGACTCCTGGATGAACTATAGTCCCTCTGACGATTTTGAAGTTGTTTTTGGTGTGAACGCTTCGTTTAATCCGCACACGCTGTCGGACGCCATTCGATTGGGCGGTGGCGGCGAGCGGGCGATGGCCCGTCATGCGGTGGCGGCCCTGCTCAATGCAGCTAATCCCAACGTGTCATATCTTTACTCCGAAGCGGATGTAATTGCAATGGTGCAAAGCGCATATGGGACCGGTGATTTTGAAGGCGTCAAAAATTTGTTCGAAGCGCAAAATGAAATGGGCTGTCCGTTGAATTAAGCGTAAACAATTTTAGCGTGATAAAGAAAAAGCACTGGTGATACCAGTGCTTTTTTGTTGCAATAAGGAGTGGATAGGGTACGGCCGTTACTCTGTCCCAATCTGATCCGCCGCTACATTAAAACGATAACCGGTCCCACGTTCAGCCACAATATAACTGGGTTCTGAGGGGTCTACTTCAATTTTGCTACGCAGCCGGTGGACATGCACATGCAGGCGGTCCTCCTGGGCATCTTCCATGGGCCAGATGCGATTGAGCAAAAACTCGGTGGTGACAATACGCCCGGCGTTGCGCACCAGGATATAAAGCAGCTTGGTTTCGGTGGGGGTAAGCGAAACAGATTGTCCATTCACCAGTGCTTCGCGGTTGGGAAAGTTGACCATCAGCCGTTCATCAATGCGGGTGGTGGATTCCAGCGTGTAGTTGTAATCTCCCATGCGCCGCAATACTCGCCGTACCCGCGCCACCAGTTCTTCGGGATTGAAGGGTTTGACGATGTAGTCCTCAGCGTACTGTTCCAGCCCTTCGATGATGGTTTCTTCGGTGTTCACGGCCGTGAGCATAATGATGGGCAAGTCGCTGAACTCTCGCACCGCATGGCAAAACTCAAAACCGCTCATGATGGGCATGTGCAGGTCTACAATAGCCAGGTGGGGCATCCCGTGCCGGTTAATCAGTTTGAGGGCATCGGCGCCAGACACGGCCGTGATTACCTGGAATCCGGCCTGCTCCAAGGTATGCTGCACAATCCGTAAGGTAAATGTGTTGTCATCAACTGCCAAAATTCGTTGGGATTCGACAGGGTTTTCAAACATGCAAACATTCCATCCAATCTTGATTCATTACATTATCCATTAAAGCTGCCGTCAGTATACTTGAACATAACCATAAAAAAAAGACAGCCCTCCATTACGCAAAACCCTTCCCTTTCCTTCCTGCCAATTCCTCCACGTATTCCTTTGCCCATGTTTGGAGCATGTGTTATAACTATGCGCGGTAAATGGGATAAAATTCACAAATCAAACTCTTAGAATCAATCTCTTAGAATCAATCTCTTTAGGATAAGGAAAAGGAGTAGGAGGAACCCCGGTGCAAAACGATTGGTATTTTATCTTGCTATTTGTGGTGGTATCGCCCATCCTCGCGGCGGTTCCCATGCTCATCAATTACCTGCTCGGCCCCAGAAAGCCAAACTTTATTAAGCAGCAAACCTACGAATGTGGTGTTGAAACAGTAGGCGATGCCTGGGTGCAATTCAAAGTCCAGTATTACATTTACGCACTGGTGTTTGTTATTTTTGATATCGAAGCCGTTTTCCTCTTTCCAGTAGCGGCCGCTTATGGGCAACTGCCACTATTTGCTATTGGCGCGGCCGTTTTGTTCATTCTTTTACTTGCCGATGGTCTGGCGTATGCTTGGGGCCGCGGCGTCCTGGAGTGGGTTTAAGAATTACATAGCGCCGAAACCGGGTTTTTCAAAACAAAAGCCCGGTTTCTTTTTAGCTGTGTACCGGCAGTAAACGTTTGGAGTGAAATCATGCAGATTGACCCAATTGAACTCTTGGTAAGAGCATTAGATTTAACCATATTGGCTTATTTGCGTGAGCAATTTGCCGACCAGCCGACGGCTCTGTTGATCGTCAATATCGTCATTGTGCTGACGTTAGCCACCGTGCCGTTGCTAATGGTATTTGTGGTGGGTTGGACGGAGCGCAAAGTGCTGGCGCGAATGCAAGACCGCATAGGGCCAAACCGGGTGGGCGGCCGTTACGGGCTGCTGCAAATGGTGGCCGATGTGGTGAAGATGATGACCAAAGAAGTCATTATCCCGGCCGGCGCTGACCGTTGGGCTTATTTGTCTGCCCCCGTGTTGGCCGTGATGACCTCGGTGTTGTTGTTTGCCGTGCTGCCGCTGGCCCCGGCTGTCATTGGCGTGGATATAAATGTGGCCGTTTTCTATATTCTGGCTATCAGTTCTGTCTCCGTGGTTGCCATTCTGCTGGCAGGTTGGGGGTCGAATAACAAGTATGCGCTGTTAGGGGCGTTTCGTTCGGTGGCGCAGTTGGTCAGCTACGAAGTGCCCATGATCCTTTCCATCTTGATACCCATTTTGCTGGCGCGCAGCATGTCTACCATTGGGCTGGTGGAAGCGCAAAACATTCCCTTCATCGTCTTTGTACCGGTGGCCGCGCTCATCTTTTTTGTTTCCTCCCTGGCGGAAACGGGGCGTTCCCCTTTTGACTTGCTGGAGGCGGAATCGGAAATTGTGGCCGGTTTCCATACCGAGTATACGGGCATGTATTTTGGTCTCTTTATGGCCGGTGAATACATCGCCATCATGTTTATGTGTGCCATGTTCTCGACTGCATTCTTGGGCGGCTACCGTTTTTTTGGCCTGGAAGAGTTGCAGACGACGTTGTTGGGTTATCCTTTCTTCGTGGGGAATCTGATCGGCGCGGCCGCACTTTTTATCAAGTCGGCCATCATCTTCTTTGTCTTTATGTGGTTGCGGGGCACGTTGCCGCGTTTCCGCATTGACCAACTGCTGAACTTCAACTGGAAGTTCATGGTACCGTTGACCCTGGTGCTGCTGTTCACAGTAGCGATATTGGACAAGCTGATCTTTGTCTGGTTCCCGGATATTACGGATTGGGGGCGGGCGCTCATTCACCTGGCCAGCAATTTGATTATTGCGGCCGTAACCATTGAAATTTTGCGCCGCCGCATCCAGCGGCAGCGCCGGGCGCTGGAGCCGGTAGTTACGGCTGAGCCTGCACATGAATTGGAACATGCCCACGCGCATTAAACGTAATCCGTAGTCCGTGATCCGTAAACCGATTACGGATCACGGATTACCGATTACGAGTGACGGAGTAATTTTGTGACTGGAGAGCAATTTGTTTTCTTAGCAGTGAGTGGGTTAACGATTGTGGCCGGTATTTTGGTGGTCACGCTGCGCAACCTGTTTCATGCAGCCCTGGCGATGATGGTGTCGTTTTTGGGAGTGGCGGGTATTTATATTACGCTGGGCGCCGGTTTTCTGGCGGCGGCGCAGTTGCTCATATACATCGGCGCTATCTCCATCCTGATTATTTTTGCCATCATGTTGACACGGCGGATGATGCAGGCACAGGACACACCGTTTAATTCGCAGGTGGGGGCGGCACTGGTCACGGCCGTGCTCAGTTTCATCCTCTTCATTTTTGTCATTACCCGGCTGTGGCGCAACGAGATTTTTGCTTCCGCGCCAGAGGTGCCACCCGCCATCATGAATCAAATCGTCGTGCAGTTGGGGGCCGATTTTGTCAGTCCTAACGCCTACGTCATCCCCTTTCTCGTTGCTTCGATGCTGTTGTTGGCGGCCCTGATTGGTGCGGTATACGTGGCCTGGCCCCAGGTGGAGGATGAGGCATGATTCCTTTAAGCTGGTATCTCATCGTGGCCGCCCTCCTGTTCTGTATTGGTGGGTATGGCGTTTTTGCCCGGCGTAACGCCGTCGCCATTTTGATGGGCGTGGAGTTGATGCTCAATGCCGTCAACATCAATCTGGTGGCTTTCTGGCGCTACAGCGTTTTGCTTAATCCCAATCCCAACATGCCCTTTTTCACCATTACCTCCGGTTGGGCCTGGGCGATTTTTATCCTGACAGTAGCGGCGGCGGAAGCGGCCGTTGGCCTGGCCCTGATCATCTCCGTCTACCGCCGTCGTGATTCGGTAGTGGCCGAAGAATTGGACTTGTTGAAAAATTAGTCAAGGGCTAGGCCTTGACTAATTTTTGAGAAAAAGTATGACCGAAGAAACCCTAACCCTTATGACCTGGCTCATTCCGGCCGGCCCGCTCCTTGTTTTCTTCATCATCACCCTGTTCACCAACCGCAACCGGACGTTGAGCTGGGCGCTGGCCTGGGCGGGTGTTATTGCCTCCCTGGTGCTGAGTTGGATCATCGTGGCTAACATGGTGGGGCTGGATGTGCATGAATTAGCCCATCACCCGGTGCAATATGCCAGTTCTATTGACTGGCTGCCCTTCGGCCCCTGTCCGCCACAATCTGGCGACAACTGTACGCTCTGGCTGGATATGGGAGTGGCCGTAGACGCGCTGACCACCATCATGCTGTTTATGGTACCGTTGGCCGTCTTTATGATTTTTGTCTACAGTGTGGGCTACCACAACTATGGGCGGCCACGCGGCACGGTCAAAGGTGTGCCTAATCACGGCCAGGAAGACCCCCTCTTTTCCCGCTTTTTTGCCCTGATGAGCTTATTTGCCGGGGCAATGCTGGTGCTGGTGGTGGCCGATAACCTGCTGCTGCTGTTTGTAGGCTGGGAGATCATGGGTTTCTGCTCCTATGCCCTCATCGGCTTCTGGTATGCCCGTGATTACCATTTACAGCCGGGTGACATTCCCCACATTCCACCCCGGCAGGCAGCCCGCAAAGCGTTTATGACCACCCGTATTGCTGATGTGGTCATGCTGTTGGGCATTGTGCTGTTTTATCGCAGCTTTGGCACACTGAATTTTAGCGAGGCATTTACGCTGCACGGTTTTGAACATGCCATTGCCGGGATTGGCCTGGGTGGCATTGCTCTGATGACGCTGCTGCTTTTCACCGGTACGGTGGGTAAATCGGCGCAGTGGCCGTTACATGCCTGGTTGCCGGATGCCATGGAAGGCCCGACGCCCGTGAGCGCCACCATCCATGCGGCGGCGATGGTTTCCGCCGGTATTTACATGCTGCTGCGTATTTTCCCCTTAGTGGCCGTTTCTCTGGAAAACAACCCGGAGGTGGGCTGGATAATTGCCGGGATTGGTGCGTTTACGGCGCTGATGGCAGCGACCATTGCCGTAGCCCAAAATGATGTGAAGGGTGTGCTGGCTTATTCCACGATTTCCCAGTTGGGGTTTATGGTGGCGGCGATTGGTGTAGGTGGTTACATTGCGGCGGCGTTCCATCTGATTACCCACGCTTTTTTCAAGGCGCTGCTCTTCCTTTCTTCCGGCTCGGTGATTCATGGCATGGAGCATGGGGCAATGCATGTGCATGACCACCATACCGATCCCCAGGATATGCGTTACATGGGTGGGCTGCGCCACAAGATGCCAGTGACGTTTTGGGCCTTTTTGATCGGCGGTATGGCGCTGTCCGGCCTGCCGTTTATCACCGCCGGTTTCTGGTCAAAGGATGAAATTTTTGCCCACGCCTACCACGAATTTACGCATGGTAATCCGTTGGGGTTGGTGGTGCTGGTGATGCTCGGTCTGGCGGCGTTTTTAACCGCGTTTTATACGACGCGGCAGTTGGCGATGACGTTTGCGGGCAAGCCGCGCACACCGCTGGCGGAACATGCGCATGAGAGCAATAAGTTTATGACCGTGCCGCTGGTGATCCTTCCCGACCATTTCTTGGGGCAGGATTTGGGGCAGATAAACTTTGTGCATCATTTTGTGCTGACGACGATTGAAGAGCCGATGATTGAACTGCACGAAGCGGGTTTGACGCCGGTGGATGTCCATGAAGAGTTGACGTGGTCGTGGGCGCCGCTGATTACGTCGCTGGTGGTGGCGTTGGGTGGTATTACGGCGGGGTGGTTGGTTTACGGCCGTAGACCCCTCGAAAAAGACCAACCCGACCCTCTCATCCGCACCCTGGGGCCGCTGCACACCTTCCTCAACCGCAAATGGTATTGGGATGAGCTGTACCACATCCTCTTTTATCGGCCCACAGTCTGGTTCTCCGAAACCTTTACTAGCGAATGGGTGGATAAGGGCATCATTGACGGCACCTTACATGCCATTGCCAATATCGTGTATGCGATCGGCCGTTACTGCAAACGGTTTGAAGAAGTGGTCATCAGTGGCGGTGTGGACAAAATCAAAGACGGTTTCCTTTACCTGGCTCGCGAAAGCCGCCTGCTGCAATCGGGACGCATTCAAGAATACGTTCTCTACTCCGGCCTGATTGCCGTCGCCCTGGCCTTTATGATGTTGTTCGTCAGCATTTATGGTGGCATGGATTGGCTAAGAACTTTGGGTAATTAGGTAATTTGGATAATTATCCAATTACTTAATTACTCAATTACTCTGGAAACACACGATGGATTTCTTCTTAGATAACATCATCAACCTGGTTATATTTTTCCCGGCAATTGCCGCCTTTATCCTGTTTCTGATGCCGGATGACGCCAAGAGTACGGTGCGGCGGCTGGCGTTGTTGTTTAGTCTGGTGCCGCTGGCGTTGGTTATCGCCATGTGGCTGGATTACAACGCCAATTTTAGGGGCCTGCCTGGTTTTGCCTTTGAATATCAGGCGGAATGGCTGCCCCTCTTAGGCTCAACCTACCATGTGGGGCTGGATGGCATTACCATGCCCATGTTCCTGCTGACCACGCTGCTGACGCCGCTGGCGATTCTGGCTTCCTTTAATATCGAAGATCGCGCCAAGCTGTACATGGTGCTGTTTCTAATCATGGAAACGGCGATGCTGGGCCTGTTTGCCTCGCTTGACCTGCTCATCTTCTTCATTTTCTGGGAGTTTGGGTTGGTGCCCATGTATTTCCTCATCCGCATTTGGGGCAGCGCTGACCGGGTATACGCATCCTTCAAGTTTATGATTTACACCATGGCCGGCAGCCTGGGGCTGTTGCTCTCCATTCAGATCATCGGTCTGGCGACAGGCACATATGACATTCCCCAGTTGTATGATTCATGGGTGAATTTGAGTGGCGGCACTTTACCGGTGGTGAATTTGCCTACCGATACGGTGAAGTGGGTGGCCTATGTGGCCTTTGTGATTGCCTTTGCTATCAAAGTGCCCATCTGGCCCTTTCACACCTGGTTGCCGGATGCACACACGCAAGCGCCAACGGCCGGTTCCATGATTTTGGCCGGGGTGCTGCTAAAACTGGGCGCGTATGGCTTCATCCGTCTGGTTATCCCCTTATTCCCGGAGCAGGCCCATATGACAGCCTATATCCTGGCTACCTTTGGTATGTTGAGTATAGTCTTGGGCGGTTATGCGGCTTTTGGGCAGTGGGACTTCAAAAGGCTGGTGGCTTACTCTTCCATCAATCACATGGGTTTTGTGGTGATGGGGGTGGCGGTGATGGCGTATGTGTATGGCTCCGCCTACAGCATACCGGAGTGGACGGGCGACGCCATCATGGCGACCAACGGCGCGGTGTTCCAGATGTTCAATCATGGGTTGTCAGCGGCCGGCATGTTTTTCCTGGTGGGCGTGATTTATGAGCGGGCGCATACCCGTGATTTGAAAAAGTTTGGCGGAATATGGACGGTATTGCCCGTTTTTGGCTCTATCCTCATCTTTACCAGTATGGCGTCGTTGGGATTGCCCGGTTTGAATGGTTTTGTCAGTGAATTTATGGTGGTGCGTGGCAGTATCGGCATTTTCCCGATATTCCTGGCGCTTTCCATGCTTGGTTTGCTGATGACGGGCGCGTACATATTGAAAGGGATTGGGGCTACACTGCATGGCCCCACCAAACCGGAATGGAATAGCCTGAAAGGGCAGGATATGACGCTGCGGGAACATCTGGTCATCTGGCCGTTGATGATCCTGATGCTCAGCCTGGGTCTCTGGCCGCAGTGGATTGTGACCTTTATTAACGACACGGTGGTGTGGTTGTTTTCATAAACGTAAACACGTGTTCATGTGAATACGTGGGCACTTTTTTGGGAAGAGGCTTATGGAATTTCCCTTTTTATCCATTATTGCATTATCGCCAATAGTCACGGCCGTGATCATTCTCCTGCTCCCCAAAGAGCGGGGCGAAAACGCACGGATGCTGGCCTTGGCGGCTATGATTTTGGGGCTGTTGCTCTCGTTGTATGTGTACTTCTCGTACAATGCCGCTCTGCCGCCAGCGGACGCGATTTGGGGAGATACGCTGGCCTATTTAGAAGAATATGCCTGGATTCCCAGCGTGGGCATCAACTACATTGTGGGCGTGGATGGGTTGAGCGCGACGCTGGTGTTGCTGACTTCCATTGTAGGTCTGGGCGGCGTTCTCATCTCCTGGAGCATTGATGACCGACCCCGTGAGTTTTTTGCCTTTTTCATGCTGCTGGTAGCCGGTGTGCAGGGTGTGTTTGTGGCCGTAGATGCCTTCCTGCTCTTCTTCTTCTACGAACTGGCGGTACTGCCCATGTACGTCATGATCGTCATTTGGGGCTGGAAACAGACGCGGGAATACGCGGCCATGAAGCTGACCCTCTACCTGCTGATTGGCAGCTTTGTCTCCTTTATCGCTTTCCTGGTGCTTTATTTCCAACTACCGCAGCCGACGTTTGACCTGCGGGTGTGGGCGGAAGCCAATTTCCCCTTTGATACGCAGATGGTGACGTTCCTGCCCCTCTTTTTTGGGTTTGCGGTGCTGGCGGGTACGTTCCCGTTCCACAACTGGTCACCGGATGGGCACGTGGCGGCGCCAACGGCCGTGTCCATGATCCATGCCGGCGTCT
>CAYXUZ010000174.1:0-2717 GCA_964467705.1 uncultured Ardenticatenaceae bacterium
TTTGGCCGGCCGCCCCGCCAGCGAAGACCTGGTCTTTACTCATGGCGATTATTGTTTGCCCAATGTCGTGATAGCCGACGGCCATGTCTCCGGTTTCATTGATCTGGGACGCGCTGGCGTAGCCGACCGGTATCAGGATTTGGCTATTTGCTGGCGCAGTACAAATCATAATTTTGGCCCTGGATGGGGAGATAAATTTCTGGCGGCTTATGGGGTGCCGCAGCCGGATGCAGCGAAAATGGAGTTCTACCGTCTGCTTGATGAGTTTTTCTAGGGGGAGACGGGATTGGTTGGTGGGGGGTACGGCCGTATAATTCCTGAATATACGTTGCGCAAACCGTGTGGTGCAGCAAGATGTCAACCATAATCGCAGCAGAATGCCACCTCAGAACACATGATTAGAAAATCAAAATGAAAGCATCTACATTTCAGACGATTGTTGCCAAAAATTTTGAACCGAAGCTAATTTCTTTGGGCTACAAAATGAATTTGGATCCACCAGGAGAGGAGGAGAAGGGAAGTATTTGGTTTGAGAAGAAATTGCAGCAAGGTATATTTATTCTTATCTTTATCCAACCCAGTCCCTCTGGGTTGAACAATTTCATTCGCTTTGCTGTCAATTTAATCAGGAATGCTCCTGCCTATCGAGAAGTTTGTGGTTGGACTACTGTGCCTGGCTACTTTTTGGCAGAACGTTTAGCTTCATCGCTGTGGATAAGTGATCGACATGATCCTGCTTGGGAAAGTGATCATTGGTGGTCATTTCCCAATGAGGAGGCTCTGGAAGAAGCTTGCCAAGACGCCCTGGAAAAGTTATTAAAATATGGTATTCCATACCTCGAAGATTTGAGTACAAAATCACTTCGTTTTGGGTAACCCTGGCTCTGGCCGGTCTTTAGACCGAGTCACGTCGGGTTTTGTTTGCAGGCCGTTGCCCATGACAGATTGATCGCCTCAGAGGTGCGACGCACTTCCAAAGTGCGTCGCACCTGTAAGGACACCCCTTCACCCCCTCACACTTCAACCCCCATAATATCCGCAATCAACTGCCGCGCTTCCGCCTCACGGCCGTCCCGAATCAACACCAGCACCTCCGAATCCACCAGTTCATACCAGCGCCGTTTGCGTTCACTAAATTGCGGATTGGTGGCGGCGATGGACGGCCGTAACCCCTCCATCCATTCCAAAAACGTGCCATACGCCGGGTCAAACCGCTGCTCAAATTCCTCCCGCAGCCGCACCGCCAGCGCCGGCGCGGCCCCACTGGTGGAAATAGAAATCACCAGCGGCCCCTGCCGCACCACCGACCCCGCCACCACATTACAATGGGCCACATCATCCATCACATTCACCAGCGCCCGCTCCGCCTCCGCCTCCTCGTAAATGGCCGCATTGCGCGCCGCCGTCGCCCGCTCGGCAATCACCAGAAACGCCCCCTTGAGGTCGCCCGTTTCATAATCACGATCCAGCCAGACAAAACGGCCGTCGTCCGCCCATTGTTGCAGCGTCCGCGTCAGTTCCGGCGCAATCACCGTAATCGCCGCTGCCACCTCCAGTAGCCCGGCCACCTTCTGTTCCGCCTCATGCCCGCCACCAATCACCACACAATGCCGATCCTGCAAACCAATGAGAAAAAGAGGATATGGCTTCATGGATGTTATAAGGTGACAGGCACTTTCAAAGTGCCTGTCACCTCGCCTAGACGCACAATCTTCCCATCCGGCTGAATGTGAATACCGCACTCAATCTTGTCCGTGCCTGCCCAGCGGCCAGCGCGTTCGTCCGTTTCGCCCGCTTGCAACGGCCGTGTACATGGCACACACCCAATCGAACCATACCCCGCGTCGCGCAGTTTGTTGTAAGGCAAACCATAGTGATCAATATATTCCCACACCTGCTCCGTCGTCCACGCCGCCAGAGGGGCCAGCTTGATCAGCCCATTGGCATAATCCCAATCCACCAACGGCGTCTGCGCCCGGCTGGGGGATTGGTCGCGGCGAATGGCCGTCACCCAGGCCCGTTTGTCCGCCAAAAACTGCTTCATCGGCTCCACCTTGCGCAGCAGGCAGCAGAGGTCAGGGTTCCGCGCCCACAGGTCACGGCCGTATTGATACGCCTGCTCCCCCAACGACAGCCCCGAATGCACCTCCGTGAACTGAATCCCCAGCCGCGCTGCCAGTTCATCCCGCAGCGCCAACGTCTCCGGGAACAGCAAATCCGTTTGCAGATAAAAAAAGGTCGTCTTGGGGCGGAATTGGGCGATCATGTGCATTTGCACAATGCCCGACCCACCAAAACCGGTCGCCACCACCAGCGAATCGCCATACGTCGCCAGCGCCCAGCGCAGCAACTCCTCCGGCGGCCGATTTTCAAAACGGCGGTTGATGTTTTCTAAATTCGCCGGTTTCCAATTCCGCACCGGCGTGTCAATCGTCTTGATGGATATATGGTTAATCATGGTTTTACGGAGAGCATCCACAGATTTCACAGATTACACAGATGCAAAGAAAAAATCTGTGACATCTGTGTAATCTGTGGATTCAATTCAATCCCCCACAAATGTCGGCTGTTCCGCAAACAGGTCAGCCGATTGCGTCTGATAATAAACGGCCGTGTCAAACCAGCGCAGTTGATGGTGCAGCGCCGCCACTTCGCCCACCACAATCACTGCCGGGGCGCGTACCCCTTGCACCTGAGCGATGGTGGCAATATCCGCC
>CAYXUZ010000174.1:2727-13538 GCA_964467705.1 uncultured Ardenticatenaceae bacterium
GTTGTACCTTGCTCGATGATGGCGACGGGCGTGTGCGGGTCACGGCCGTGCTGCACCAAATCGGCCGCCATTTTCCCCAACTGCTTTACCCCCATCAAAATCACCAACGTCCCCTTTTCGGGAATCCGCGCCCAATCAATGGCATATGCATCTTCCCCGGCCGTATGCCCGGTAATCACCGTGAATGCCGTCGCCGTCTGCCGGTGCGTCACCGGAATGCCCGCGTAAGCAGGCACAGCCAGCGCGCTGCTAATGCCCGGCACCACTTCAAACGGGATGCCATTCTCTGCAAACACTCCTCGCCACCCCGCCCAAAGACAAACGGGTCGCCCCCTTTCAGGCGCACCACTGTCTGCCCCAGCCGCGCCTCGCTGATGAGCATATACTCAATTTCTGCTTGGCTGAACGCCTTGTACCCGGCCCCTTTGCCTACATAAATGGTCTTGGCGTGGGGCGGAATCTGGCGCAGCAGCGCCGGATTTGCCAGCCGGTCATACAACACCACGTCCGCCTGCTGCAACACGCGCAGCCCGCGCACCGTCATCAAATCCGGGTCGCCCGGCCCCGCGCCTACGATGAAAACTTTGCCTGTTGTCATTGCATACTCCGTCATTGGGTAATCCTGCGATTACCCAATGACGCCTTTTATAGTCAACGGCCGTCGCCCATCCACTGCTCCATTCCGCACGGCCACCTCGCCATACTGCTTCTGCAAAACGGCCAGCGTTTCCTGGCTGAATTGGGCAAAAGTTTCGGCATTATTCGAGGCGTGCAGCCGGTCAGGGAAGGTGATTTCAATTTCGTCCGGGCGCAGCGTCAGGCCGGTATCCTGGCTGAATTGCTGGGCGGCAGTCACGGCCGTAGCCAGCGCCTCCTGCAAATTCTCGGCCAGCGTCCCGTCATTGATGCGTTTGCGGCGGGTGAGGAATCCGGCACGGCCGTGACCCAAATCCAGCGCATAATCCACCTCATGCCCAATCAAAATAATGCCCGGCCCCGCGGCCACATGTTTATAATCGGCCACATCAATCAGCAGCCCCGGCACCGCTTCCGTCTGAATCCACCGATGAAACACCGGCACCACATTCGTTATCTCATACCCCGCCCCATCCTCGACAAAAAACTTGATAGTGATTCGATTTGGTGTCATTATTTCTCCGTAGGGGCGACCCTTGTGGTCGCCCAGGGCAGGCACAAGACCTGCGCCTACAGGAACGTCACAAAGAAACCCCACCTGCCAACGCCCCCGCCAGCCGGGCATCACAGGCGTGGCACGCTTCGATGAACAGGTTCGCCTCTTCCACCAGGGCGCGGGCGCTGTCTTCCGTCACGGTGATGGGCGGCTTTTCGTGGCGGTCGAGCAGGTAGCGGGCAAATTTGCCTTTGGCGTAGCGGTCATAAAACAACTGCGTGTCGTAATAGCGTGTCTTAAATTCGGCCACAATGCGCTGCGGGTCGTCGCCCACATCCAAAAACTGGTTGCGCACCAGCGCCCGCGCCGCCATGATCATCGCCCGGTAGGCACGGCCGTCCGCCTCTACAAAATTTTTCTCATCTAGCGCAATCAGCGCCTCAAACGCCTCACCCTCCGCTTTGGCGATCTCAAAGGCAAACAGCGAAATCACCTCGCCCGCACACTCACCCACGCCAATATCACCGATGGAAAATTCACGCGGGTCGCCCCAATCGGAGTAGAACGTGGGGCTTTCCAGGTAATCGGGCACGTCGGTGAAGGGGTCAATGATCGCCTTGACCTCCTTCTTGCCCAGGCGCGTCACCCATTCCTGGAAGCTCTCCTCCGGTTCCCGTTCGGCGGCATAACGGCCGGTGATGGCGGACAGCACATCGGGCACAGCTTTGGACGGCACCGCACCCATAGCCAGCCCATACGCCCCGGCATTCTCGCGCCACTGCCCGCCCAAGACCACCTGAAAATGAGGCACGGTGCGATTGTTGCGGCGGCGGCTGTTGCCAAAGAAGCCGATGTCGGCCACATGATGCTGGCCGCAGGAGTTGAAGCAGCCGCTAATTTTGACGCGCAAATCTTTCACCGCTTGTGGCAGGGTGGCGTTTTGCGCCGCCAGCCGGGTACGCAGTTCACCCGCCAGCCCGCGTGAGGAGGCGATGCCTAATTTGCAGGTGTCGGTGCCGGGGCACGAGGTGATGTCTACAATGGTGCCTGCGCCCGGCTGCCCCAGGCCGATGGCTTTCAGGTCAGTGTACAGCGCGGGCAGGTCGGCTTCCGTCACCCAGCGCAGCAAGATGTTTTGCTCGACGGTGAGGCGAATGGCGTCGCCCACATAGCGGCGGGCGATGTCGGCCAGTTGGAAGGCTTGCTCGCTGGTGAAGTCGCCGAGGGGGGTGTTGATGGTCACGGCCGTGTACCCCGCCTGCCGTTGCTGATAGACATTGGTGCTGACCCACTCGTCAAACCCAAATGATTTCACGATGCCGTTAAGGGGCACGGCCGTTTTCAAAAGCGTCTCCTGGTATTCGGCCACCGCTTCCAGGTAGCCTGTCCATTTTTCATCAGGCGGAATTGTTTCCAGTTCTTCATAGACCAGGCGGCGGAACTCTTCAATGCCCAGTTGCGCCACCAGGAACTTGACGCGGGCGCGGTTGCGGTTGCGCTTTTCACCCAGCCGGGCAAAGACGCGGAACACCGCCTGTGACAACGGCAGCATTTCTTCTTCACGCACAAACTCCGCCAGCACTTTGGCCTGGTGGGGCACGGTGCCCAATCCGCCGCCGACGTAGATGCGGAATCCACGCACGGTACGGCCGTCAATCTGCCGCGTCAGCCCCAGAAAGCCCATGTCGTGCATCATCGTCAGCCCACACGCCTCATGCTCGCAGCCGGAGAAGGCGATCTTGAATTTACGGCCGAAGTCCTGCACATCATCATGCCCCAGAAAGTAATGGGCGAGGGTGTCGGCATAAGGGGTCACGTCAAACGCCTGGGTGCGGCAGACGCCCGCCAGCGGGCAGGCGGTGACGTTGCGCACGGAGTTGCCACACGCTTCCAGGGTGGTGATGCCTACGGCCGCCAGCCGCCGCATCAGGTCGGGCGCGTCGTCCAGGTGGACGTAATGAAGCTGAATATCTTGCCGGGTGGTGACGTGCAAAATGCCATCAGCGTATTCGTCGGCCAATTCGGCCAGCACTTCAAGCTGCGCCGGGTTCAGGCCGCCGTAGGGGATTTTCAGGCGCATCATGCCCGGCGCGTCCCAGAGGGTGTCTGGCCCTTTGGTGATGTCGGTCACGGGGAATTGCAGGGTGCGGGTGGTCAGGCCGTCGTGGCGCTGGCCGTTGTCGTACCGCTGGCCGTAAGCGCCGCGCCGCAGGCGGGTTTCGGCGAATACTTTTTCGTCAATTTTGCCCTGGCGGCGCAGTTCCATCTGGCTTTCAAAGAGGTCAATCTCGTCAACTATCTCTTGATAGCCCATGTCAGGGGGAATGGTGAGTTGTTCTTTCCAGGTTGTCATACGTTTACTCCAAGATATGACAGGTTTCCCAAACCTGTCATATCTGCATAAAAAACGCCCAGAAGAGCAGTCTTCTGGGCGTTTGCTGGCGACTGCTCCATTTTGCGTGGGGAGCGGTCGCTCGTTGTCTTTTTGGCTGTTTGTGTTGTCTAGCCACCCTGACGCGCGGTACCGTCTCCCGTGTGGGGACACATACAACACAAGCACATCATCTCAGCGGTTTTAGCGTTCACAAACATCGTTAAACTCTTGTTGACTGCTGTCATTTATAACGGAAATTTCCATGTTGACAACAGTAAAATCATACCAAACATGGTCGGGTATGATTATGGGTGAAAGTGGGGAATTTTCACGGCCGTAGTTGGACACATTGCCATAATCCATCTCATCTTGACACTTTCTTTATGCCCGCATCCGATTTCCTGTCACGATCTTTACGGCACGGCCGTTACACTGCCGGAGGAGAACAGGCTATGAAACAGAAAAATAAACAACCCAACTATCCGATGCTGGTTTTATTGGGCGTGATCATGGTTGTCCTTATGGCTCTGGGCTATTTCACGGCCGTGCCCACCCGCTTCATCGTCGCCTTAGAGACCATAGACGTCATTTGTCTGGGGGCGGTGGCGCTGTGGTGTTTTGCCAACGGCCGTGCCGATGGCTCCGAATGGTGGCAAGATGACGAAGCGTCCGGCTGGCGCGGTGATTGGTAAACCGGATAGTGAGGAGAGCAGCACGCCTACGTTCTGCTCGTTCGCACGTAGGCGTGTGAACTCCTCCCGCTCGGTTAGGTACTACGCCTCCAGCCGCAGGCGGTAGCCCACGCCGGGTTCGGTGATGATATAGATGGGGCGCGAGGGGTCTGGCTCAATTTTGTGGCGCAGATTGCTGATGTTCACCCGCAGCAGATGGGACTCGGCTTCATAACCCATGCCCCACACCTGCCGCAGCAACTGTTGGTGCGTCAGAACTTTGCCCGCGTTGACGGCCAAAATACGCAGCAACTCATACTCAGTAGGAGTCAGCGAGCTTTCCACGCCCTGCACAGACACCAGGCGGCGACCCATATCCACCACCAGGCCGTTGGTCTCTAAGATGGGATCGGCGGCGGGCTGGTGAGCGCGGCGCAGCGCGGCCCGCAGCCGGGCCAGCAGTTCCCCCACGCTAAACGGTTTGGTCAGGTAATCGTCGGCCCCCGCATCCAGGGCGGCAATTTTGTCCTGTTCCTGGTCACGCACGGAGAGGATGATGATGGGCACGGCCGTCCACTCACGCAGCCGTCTTGTCACCTCTACCCCATCCATATCCGGCAGCCCCAAATCCAGGATGACGATGTCCGGGCGGTGTTGGGCAACGGCCGTGAGCGCCTCCTGCCCGGTCGTGGCCTCAAAAATGTGGTAGCCATGCGCCGTCAGCGCCGTCTGCATAAACCGGCGAATCGCCCGTTCATCATCCACTACCAGGAGGTGCAAACCAGTTTCGTTCATCTTTCTACACCAAAAACCCATTCAATCTATCATTCCGAACGAAGTCTTCGGAGTGAGGAATCTCTGATCATTACGCCATAGGGATTCCTCGTCGAAGACTCCTCGGAATGACACTTTCGCAAATTTGGATTTATTGAAATTCATGTCTCCTCGGCTTTCGGCAGGCTGACGGTAAAGATCGCCCCACCGCCGGGCCTGTTTTCGGCACGGATACGGCCGTGGTGCGCTTCCACGATCCCCTTGCTAATTGCCAATCCCAAACCGGCCCCACCCACGCCATTCGGGTCGGCGCGGAAAAATTTGTCAAAAATCCGCGCCAGGCCACTTTCCGGGATGCCAGGGCCACGATCCGCCACTGCGATCATGACCACCTCGCCAGCAGTAAAAGCCCTGATCTCGATAGGCGACGTGGCCGCAGAATACTTAAGCGCATTATCAATCAAATTTACTAACGCCTGCACCATCAACACAAAATCAATGTCCACCGACGGTAAATTATCCGGGATGTGTAGCTCCAGGACACGGCCGTGAACTTGTGACGACATTTGCGCCAGCGCCGCCCCCACCAGGTCTTGCACGTCGGCCGGTTTCAACGTCGGTTTCAGCGCGCCTGATTCCAGCCGGGTCATGTCCAGCAAATTACCCACCAGCCGGTTCAGCCGCTGTGCTTCTTCCAGGGCGGTATGCACCAGTTCTTGCTGCGCCTCCTCACTGAGCAGCGACGTGTCATCAGACAAGCTGCTCAGCGCACCAGTAATGGAGGCCAGCGGCGTGCGTAAATCGTGGGAAACGGAACTAAGCAGCGAACTACGCATCCGCTCCGTTTCCGCCTGCACCCGCGCTTCTTCGGCCTGGTCGGCCAGTTGCGCCCGTTCCACGGCCAGCGCGGCCAGCCCGGCAAACGCTTCCAGCAGCCGCCGCTGTTCGGGCGACAGCACGGCCGTTTCCACTTTGGGACGCACGCCTAACACCCCTTCCACACCCCGCGCCGTTTTCAGGGGCAGGTAGCGGGAATGGGCGGCGGGCAGGGTATGGGTGCCGCGCCCGGCCGGTTGGCCGTGTTCATAGGCCCAGACGGCCACGGCCGTTTCATTTTCATCGGGCACAAACTCCGGGCTGTGGGCGACCAGTTGCAGGGTGGGGTGGCTATTCGGACGGCCGTCAGCACGGCCGTTGCCATCCGGCAGAAAAATAGCCGCCTCCCGCCCAAACGTCTCCGTAATATGTTTGATCACCGTCTGCGTAATCGTTTCCATCTCGCTGGCCACCGCCAGATCGCGCCCCAACTCATACAAATTGGCGGCCTCATTCGCCCGTTGCTGTGCCCGTTCCGCCTGCAACCGCAGCCGCGCTGCCAGATAGCTGATCACCATGCCCACCGTAAACAGCCCGGTGAAAGTCAAGACATATTCCGTGTCCGAAACAGCAAAGGTGTAACGCGGCGGCACAAAGAAAAAATCAAACGTTACCACCCCCAAAATGGAAGCCAGAATGGCCGGGCCGCGCCCCAAAAAAACACCGGCCACAATCTGCACAAAAAAATAGATGATGAGGACATTCACCACCGAGAGCGGCGGATGGAGCAATTCGCCGAGTGCGGTGGCTAAAGCCACCAGCCCCACGCTGTACAGATACCGGCTCCAGGGGGTATGGCGTCGCCAGGATTGCGCATCCACCAGGGGCGACGGCCGTTCCGGTTCACTGCTGATCACATACACATCAATACGGCCGCTCTGCCGGATTAACTGGTCAACCACCGAACCACGCAGCATCTCCTGCCAGCGCGGCCGTAGCGGTTTGCCCACAATGATTTTGGTAACGTTGTGGCTGCGGGCAAAGGTGACTACCGTTTCCGTAATGCCAGACCCCGGCGCCGTCACCGTCTTTGCCCCCAACTCTTCCGCCAGCAGCAGGGTGCGGGCTACCCGGTCACGTTCCGCCGGAGACAACCGATCAGAGGCCGGTGTTTCCACGTAAACGGCAAACCATTCGGCGTTTAGTTCATCCGCCAGTCGCCGCGTGGCGCGCACCAGTTTTTCGCTCAACGGGCTGGGGCTGATACACACCAACAGCCGTTCGCTGGCGGGCCAGGGGCCGGGGATGGCGCGGGTTTGCATGTAGGCCCGCATTTGCTCATCCACCTGTTCGGCCGCCCGGCGCAGGGCGATTTCGCGCAGCGCCGTCAGGTTCCCTTTGCGGAAAAATTTTTGGATCGCCCGCGCTGCCTGGTCGGGCACATACACTTTGCCTTCTTTGAGGCGACTCAGCAGTTCATCCGGTGGCAGGTCTACAAATTGCAGTTCGCTGGCTTCATCCAACACCCGGTCGGGCACGGTTTCACGCACCACGATGCCGGTGATCTGGGCGACCACGTCGTTCAAACTTTCCAGGTGTTGGATATTGAGGGTGGTATAGACATCAATCCCGGCATCAAGCAGGTCAATAACATCCAGATACCGTTTGGGGTGGCGCGAGCCGGGGGCGTTGCTGTGAGCAAATTCGTCTACGAGGGCAAGTTGCGGCCGTCGCGCTAGCACTGCGTCTATGTCCATCTCCGGCAGGGTGGCTCCGCGATATTCCATCTGGCGGCGGGGGATGATTGTTAAGCCATCAAGAAGCGCCTGGGTTTCAACACGGCCGTGTGTCTCCACATACCCCACCACCACATCCACCCCTTCGGCCTGCCGCTGGTGGGCCGCTTCCAGCATGGCATACGTTTTGCCCACCCCGGCCGCGTAACCGAGGAAAATTTTGAGACGGCCGTGTGCCTGCTGCTTCTCCTCCGCCTGGACGCGGCTCAAGAGTTGGTCAGGGTCAGGGCGGGCATATTCGGTCATAAGAGAAAATTGTCAATTGATCATTGTCAATTGTCAATTATCAGGGCTGTAATTCGTCCAGTGCGAGATTCAATTCCAGGACGTTAACACGTGCTTCGCCGAGGATGCCGAGTTGACGGCCGTCCGTAAACTCCAGCACCAACTCCCGCACTACCGCCTCATCCAACCCTCTGGCCGTCGCTATCCGGCCCACCTGGTATTCGGCTGCGGCCGGGCTGATGTGCGGGTCAAGGCCGCTGGCGGAAGCTGTAACCAGGTCTACGGGGATGGGAGCGGTGTTGGTGGGATCGGCCGTTTTGAGCGCGTCTACTCTGGCCTGTATCATCTCCGTCAGGGCCGGATTGAGTGGGCCAAAGTTGGAGCCGGAGGAAGCGGTGAGGTTTTCGGCGTTGAAGGCGTTGTAGGCAAAGGGGGCGGTGGCCGACGGCCGTGCCCAAAAATAGCCCGGTTCATCAAATGCTTGCCCAATCAACGCCGAACCAACCAGTTGCCCATCCAATTCCAGCAGGCTGCCGTTTGCCTGCCGGGGAAAAACCACCTGGGCAAATCCGGTTACGACCAGTGGATAGAGCAGGCCGGTAATGAGCGTAAATAGAATGAGGGCCAGCAATGCGGGCCTTACTTGTTTGCGTAACATGTCATCGTTCCTCACAGGGTTCTACGGCCGTCCAGTAGAACATCAATCCATAAACCAGCAGAATGATCCCCACTTGCATGAGCCGATGATCCAGGCTGGAAATGGAGAGGGTGCGTTCAGAGATTAACAAAGCGGGCATCACCAACACCAGGTACCACAACTGCCGACGTAACGGCCGTCTATTTGTCTGATTTATCATGTTCTTGCATTCCTTATAATTTTAAGCCAGCCCTAAAGCTACCAGCAGCATGTCAATCAACTTGATGCCGATAAACGGGGCGATCAGGCCGCCCACACCGTAAATGAGCAAGTTGTCACGCAGCAGTTGGGCCGCGCCCACCGGCCGGTACGGCACGCCGCGCAGCGCCAGCGGAATGAGAAAGACGATGATCAGCGCGTTAAAAATGACGGCCGACAAAATCGCGCTCTCCGGCGTCGCCAGCCCCATAAAGTTCAGCGTATTCAACGCCGGGTAGGTACTGGCAAAGGCCGCCGGAATGATGGCAAAGTATTTGGCGACATCGTTGGCAATGCTAAAGGTCGTCAACGAACCGCGTGTCATCAGCAGTTGTTTGCCGATTTCCACAATCTCAATCAGCTTCGTCGGGTTACTGTCCAGGTCAACCATATTGGCCGCTTCGCGGGCGGGTTGCGTGCCTGTATTCATGGCCACGGCCACATCGGCCTGCGCCAGCGCGGGCGCGTCGTTGGTGCCGTCGCCGGTCATGGCGACCAGCCGCCCGCCTGATTGGTATTCGCGGATCAGCTTCAGCTTGGCTTCGGGGGTGGCCTGCGCCAGAAAGTCATCCACACCGGCTTCGGCGGCGATGGCCGCAGCCGTCAGCGGATTGTCGCCGGTAATCATCACCGTCTTAATTCCCATCTGCCGCAAATGGGCAAACCGCTCCTTGATGCCACCCTTCACGATGTCTTTCAAGTGAATGACGCCCAAAGCCTGCCCGTTGCGGGCTACCACCAGGGGGGTGCCACCGGCACGGGCGATTGTGTCTACGGCCGTTTTCAAATCCCCTGGAACTACATGACCATTACCCTGCATCAACGCCAGCATCGTATCCGGTGCGCCTTTGCGAATGCTCACCCCGTCCAGGTCTACACCGCTCATGCGCGTTTGGGCGGTGAAGGGGATGAAGTGCATCCCGTCCGTGCCATCCATCCCACCGCCAACGGTGCGGCCGCGCAACCCATAATTCTCCTTCGCCAGCACCACAATGCTGCGCCCTTCCGGCGTCTCGTCCGCCAGCGAGGAGAGTTGGGCCGCTTCCGCCAGTTCCAGCGGATTGGCCCCACCAACGGGGATAAACTCCACCGCCTGCCGGTTGCCCAGCGTAATCGTGCCCGTTTTGTCCAGCAGCAGCACGTCCACATCACCGGCCGCTTCCACAGCCCGGCCAGACATGGCAATGACGTTGCGCTGAATCATACGATCCATCCCGGCAATGCCAATAGCGTTGAGCAAACCGCCGATGGTGGTGGGAATGAGGCAGACCAGCAGGGCTACCAGCACGGTGATGGTAATGGGTGTGCCTTGCCCGGCCGTTTCCACGCTGTAGAGTGAGTAGGGCAGCAGTGTGATGCAGACGATCAAAAAGATGATGGTGAAACCGGCCAGCAAGATGTTCAGGGCGATTTCGTTGGGTGTTTTTTGCCGTTTGGCCCCTTCCACCAGGCTGATCATACGATCCAGAAAACCCTGGCCGGGATCGGCCGTGACCTGGATGATGAGCCAGTCTGAGAGGATGCGCGTGCCGCCCGTCACTGCGCTGCGGTCGCCGCCCGATTCGCGGATGACGGGCGCGCTTTCGCCCGTCACTGCGCTTTCGTCCACTGAAGCGATGCCTTCCACCACTTCGCCATCGGCCGGAATCACGTCCCCGGCTTCTACCAGGAAGGCGTCTCCCCGGCGTAAAGCAGTAGATGGGGTCATTTCATACCCGGCATCCCGTTTGGGTTGGCGCAGTTTCTTCGCCTGTGTCTCCTGGCGGGTGCGGCGGAGGGCGGCGGCCTGGGCTTTGCCCCGCCCTTCGGCCAATGCTTCGGAGAAGTTGGCAAATAGGACGGTGAACCAGAGCCATATAGCTACCGCGCCAATAAAAGCGACGGCCGCTTCGCCATCGCCGAGGAGGGCTTGAATCCAGAGCAGCGTAGTCAACAAACTGCCCACTTCGACCACGAACATGACTGGATTGCGCACCATCCAGCGTGGGTTTAGTTTACGAAAAGAGTCTACCAGGGCGCGTTGGTACATCGCGCGCCGTTGATGGGTTGGTTTAGTTGTCATTGCATTATTTCGTATCAAAGATTGCGCAGATTACACCGATTTTTATCTGCGAAATCTGCGTAATCT
>CAYXUZ010000175.1:0-10398 GCA_964467705.1 uncultured Ardenticatenaceae bacterium
TCTGGCTGCAAACCGGCGCCCAAATTGGCGGCACGGAGATGATGAACTTCCGTACCTGGTGCGGGCTGAACCAGCGAGGCGTACAGGCACAGGTCTGTTTTCTGGACGAACCGGGGCCGGTGAGCGACCTCTACCGGGCTGCCGGTTGTGAGCCGGTACACCTCTGTTATCACCAACGGCCGTTGCCCCACATCTGGCGCGATCTCCACCACCTGCTCACGGCCCACCCACCCCACATCATTCAGATATTTGGCACCCGCGCCAACCTGTTGGGGCGCATCGCCGCCCGGCGATATAGCCAGGCCGTTGTCATTTGTGGGCAGCGCAGCGTGGGTAGCGGTAGCTGGTGGCCGCGTTACGTGGAGCGGGTCACCCATCGCTTCACCAATGCGTACATCGCCAACAGCCACGCCGGCGCTCGCTGGCTGGCCGAACAGGCGCACGTGCCCCCCGCCAAAACTCATACCGTTCACAGCGGACTAGACGGCGCTCCGTTTATGCAGGCGGCAAAGGGACAGATACGGCCGTCGCTGCCCATCCCACCTTACACACCCATCATCGTCTCTGTGGGCAACCTGCGTAAAGTCAAAGACCAGCAAACCCTCATCCAGGCCGCCCACCGGTTACAGCAGCAGGGGCACAATTTCCATCTGCTGCTGGTGGGTAGTGGCCAACAGCGCACCGTTCTGGAACAACTTACCCACGACCTGAACCTGGCCGACCGCATTACCTTCATGGGCCGCCGCGCCGACGTCTCCGCTATCCTGGCCGACAGCGATATCAAGGTGCTGTCGTCGCGCTCCGAAGGGCTGCCCGCGGCTATCATGGAAGCGATGGCCGCCGGATTGCCGGTGGTGGCTACGGCCGTGGGCGGCGTGCCCGAACTGGTGCAAGATGGACTCACCGGCCTGCTCGTTCCCCCCGATGACGCACCCGCCCTGGCTGATGCTTTAGCCCTGTTACTGAATGACCCATCACTGCGCCAGCAATACGGCCGTGCTGGACAGCAGCGTCTCCTCACCCACTTTGCCCTACCTGACAAGGTCGCCGAACTGGAACATACCTACCGGCGGTTAGTGGAAAGTGAGCGGTGAGTAGTCTACTGCTCACTGCTCACCACTCACTGCTTACTAATATCCCACCTGCATGGCATCTCTCCCCCCATTCCCAACCCTCTGCCCCGCCCTGGCCTCCAATGAATGGTCAGCGGCGCAGCTTGCCATTTTGCAAGACAACCCACCAGAGGTGCTGGCCGAATGGCTCACCCAACAAGAAATCGGCGCGTGGGCTTACGTGCGACTTAAGCAGGCCAATCTGGCCGCGCCGCTGCAAACCGCCCTCGCCCCTATTTACTGGCAAAGTGTGGCGGCAACGGCCGTGAAACTGGAATTGTTAGCCCGATTGCAGGCCGCTTTCACCGCCGCCGGGGTACAAACGGTGTGGTTCAAAGGCATCGCCTTTTGCCTCACCCTCTACCCCGACCCGGCCGTGCGTCCCATGAATGATCTGGACCTCTGGCTGCAACGGGCCGATTTACCCTCTGCCTGGCAGGTGATGGCCGACCTGGGTTTTCACGACAAGGGCCTATGGCCGGATGTGGCGGCTATTCCGCCTCATGTCACCCAGCTAGACTTTTACCCTGGCGACCTGAATACGTCGCCGTTGAGCGTGGAACTGCATTGGGATTTGTCGCAGCGGGAAGGGATACGCGGGCGGCTGCCGCTGGCACAGTGGTGGGCGCAAACCGTTAGTATATCCTGGCGCGGCCAACCGCTGCGCGTGTTGTCGCCGGGGGCGGCGTTGGTACACGCGGCCGTCCACCAAATCTTGGAACACCGCGCCGAAATTCGCTGGCGCTGGCTGCTGGACATTGACCAGTTGGTGCGCGGCCAGCCAGATTACCACCTGACGCCGGCCGATTGGCAGCAAGTGGCCGCCGATGCTGACGCGGCTGGCGTCTTACCGGCGGTGCAGGCCGCCTTGCGCCTGGTCGCCCGTGAACTGGCGACGCCACTGCCGGTACCGGCGCTGGACTTGCTGGTGCAATCAACCGACCCCTCACAACGCAAGCTGGTGCGAAACATTGCCATTCCAGGCCGTTCACCCGCCGGGAAAGTGTTTCTAAACGCCCGAAACACACCGGACTGGCGGCATAAAATGGCCGTCGTCCTGCCCACCCTCTTCCCCCACCCCCACTACATGATGCAGCGTTACCACATTCACCACCGCGCCCTGCTCCCCTTTTATTACCTGGCCCGCCTTTTGAAAGGCGCGGCTATTGCTCTGAAACCCGTAATCCGTAAATCGTAATCCGTGATCCGTAATTCGTCGGATTACGATTTACGGATTACGTTCTCCCTATGCTCCCCCGCCTCTGCCGCCAACTCCTGACTATCGAGTGGCTTATCCTGCTGCTCGTCTTGCCCTTTGCTGTCTTTCCCACGCCGCAGCGGGTGTGGGTACTGCTGCTGATTCCGCTATTGTGGCTGGTGCGGTGGGTGGGCTACGGCCGTCCCCTTACCCCCACCCCCCTCGATTGGCCGGTATGGGGGCTGCTGCTGATGACGGCCGTCGGCTTTGCCGTGTCCGATGACCGCCTGTACAGCCTGCCCAAGGCGACGGGGTTGGTGTATGGTACGGCCGTGTTTTATGCCGCCGCCGCTTATACCCATGCCCAACCGCGCCGCTTGTGGTGGTTGGTGGCGGCGCAGCTACTTTGTGGCCTGATCGTGGTGGGCATTGCCCTGTTTGGCGTGCGCTGGACTTCCAAATTTGGGCAATTGGATGCCATCCTGGCCTACACCCCGGCCCGTTTGCTGGAAGTGACACCGGGCGAGGTCGGCATCAGCCCCAATGAAGTGTCGGGCGTTTTGTTATGGGTGCTGCCGCTGGCAGTGGTGTTGTCATTGGCGATTTTGCGTTACCCACGCGCCCTGTGGTGGGAACTGGGGGGCCTGTCGCTGATAGCGGCGCTGTTTGTTTGGGGAACAACCCTGGCCATGCTGGCGGTGATGGTCTTAACGCAGTCGCGGGCCGGGTTGTTGGGGTTGGCAACCGGATTGGGGCTGATGGGGCTGCTGGCCCTGGCGCGGCTGCGCTGGTGGCTGGCGGTGGGGTTGCTGCTGGTGGGGGTGGCGGTGGCTACGGCCGTGTGGTCATTCTACGCGCCGCAGATTACGGCCGTGCTGGTGGAACAAAGTGGTGAACGCAGCATCGAAACGATGCAGGGCCGCCTGCAAATTTGGGAACGGGCCATCACTGCCTTGCACGAGTTCCCCCTCACCGGCATGGGCATCAACCGTTTCCGCGTGCTGGTTTTTGATTACTATCCCACCTACTTTTTGCCGCGAGACACAGACTTTGCCCATGCCCACAACCATTTTTTGCAGGCCGGGCTGGATTTGGGGTTGCTGGGACTGATTTTTTACCTGGCGTTGTGGTTGGGGACGGCAGCATTGGCCTGGCTGTCCTGGCGGCGAGGGGCAACAGTCTGGCGGCGCGTGTTAGGGTTAGGCATTCTCTGTGCCCTGGCCGCTTATTTTGTCTATGGTCTGGTGGATGCGGTGGCGCTGGGGGCCAAACCGGGGTTCATTTTTTGGTTGCTGTTGGGGCTGACGGCCGTGTTGCACGAACAGATGGTGCTTGACAAGGTGAAGGGGTGACAGGGTGACAATCACCGTGTCACCCCTTCACCCTGTCATCTCGTCATGCGCAGGCCGCGTGGGTAATGGTTTTTCAATTGCCCACCGCCCGCTTTGGCCCAACCGAGAGGGAAGCTGTTGACGGTAATCAGTGACCAGTTATCGGTCATCGGTAATCGGTGATCGGTAATCGGTAGGGGGTGGCCGGAGAGGTAAGCGGTGATTGCCGGGGAGTCGGCGGGGAGGTTCACGGCCGTGACCACCTCATCCGGTTTCAATGCCAATGCCAAAGCATGGGACGGTTTGAAATAGCCAGAGCGGATTTCACCCAGTAACAGGCCATAACGCACTAACCGCAAACGGCCCGTTTCGATGGCGTCAGGGGGGAGCAGGTAGAGACGGCCGTTTTTCAGCAACATCTGTTCTTCCGGCCATTCCCCCCGCAGCGTCGTCCGCGCAAATTCTCGCCACGCTTTTAATTCGGATGATTTGGGCGGCTTAAACCCGAAGGGTTTCCAAAACCCTTCGGGTTTTTTTGTGCCCACACGCTGCATCAAGGCGATGAAATGCCCTTCCCCCACAAAACGATGCGGCCAGAGGCGGACGCATTTTTCCAGCCCGTCACGTGGCAAATCATCGGCAACCCACGACGGCCGTCCCCGGTCAAACCCCGCAAAACGGGGCGGCTCCACCAGTTCAAAATCATCATGCGCCATCAAAAAACGGGCGATGCTACTTTCGTTTTCTTCTGGGGCAAAGGTGCAGGTGGCGTAGACCAGCCGCCCGCTCGGTTTCACCAGTTGCGCGGCGGTGTGCAGCACGGCCGTTTGCCGCCGCGCACAGGCGACTACATTCTCCTGACTCCATTCCACCTTCGCGCTCTTCGCGTCCTTCGCGGCTCCCAACCGCCGAAATATCCCCTCGCCAGAGCAGGGGGCATCCACCACCACCCGGTCAAAAACGGGGCCAAACTGCTGCGCCAGGTGTTCCGGGTGGGCATTGGTGATGAGGGCGTGGTGCGTGCCCCAACGTTCCATATTTTCGGCCAGAATGGCAGCCCGTTTGCTGTCCATGTCGTTAGCGACTAGCAAGCCGCTGTCTTGCATCAGGGCTGCCAGGTGTGTGCTTTTGCCGCCGGGCGCGGCGGCAATGTCCAGCACCCACTCACCCGGCTGCGGGTCTACCAGTTGGGCCACCGCCATCGCCGATGGTTCTTGCAGGTAATACAGCCCGGCAGCGTGAAAGGGGTGGCTGCCCGGTCTGCTTTCATCTTCCACCAGAAAACCGGCAGGCGCATATGCCCCAGCCGGTTTCAGCGCAAACGGCGACATGGTGTTAAAATCGGCAGGGGCAATTTTCAACGTATTGACGCGCAACCCCACCAGCGGTGGCTGGTTATAACTGGCGACAAAATCGGCATACTCGGCCCCTAACAGCCGCTCCATTTTGGCGAGAAATTCAGGTGGTGGCATATTTTTTAACCGCTAAGGACGCTAAGAGCGCGAAGGATTTGACGAAATACCAATGGCTGATCACGCATCACCGATTACCGATTACCGATTGCGGATGCCGCGTCCGCCGATTACCGAACTGAATCTGCCTCACGGCCGTCTCCCCCTGCCTGCCTTTTTGCCCGATGGCACCCAAGGGGTGGTACGGGCGGTGGATGCCGGTGATTTAGCGGCGTGTGTGGTCACGGCCGTGCAAATGAACGTCTTTCACCTGATGCAAAAACCGGGGTCGTCTACCATTCAGGCGCTCGGCGGCCTGCATAAAATGACGGGCTGGTCTGGCCCTATCTTCACCGACTCCGGCGGCTTCCAAGTCTACTCGCTGCTGCGGCAGAACGCCAAAAGCGGCAGTATCAACGACCGAGGCGCCACCTTTAAGCCAGAGGGCAGCGACCGCAAATTTAACCTGACGCCGGAAAAAAGTGTGCAGTTGCAACTGAGCTACGGCGCGGATGTGGTCATCTGTTTTGATGATTGTACCCATGTAGATGACCCGTTGAGCGAGCAGGAGAAGTCGGTGCGGCGCACGGTGGCCTGGGCGCGGCGCTGTAAGGCGGAGTTTGAGAAGTTGGTAAAGGAGAAAGATGGGGTACGGCCGTATCTCATCGCCGTTGTGCAAGGTGGGGCCAGCAAAGAGCTACGCCGCCAGTGCGCGGAGCAGTTGTTGGAGATTGGCTTTGATGGTTATGGCTATGGCGGTTGGCCGCTGGACAGCCAGGGGAATTTGCTTGCTGATATGGTAGCCACCGTGCGGGAGTTGATTCCCCGTCAGTTTACTTTGCATGGATTGGGCATTGGACATCCGGCCAATGTGGCCGCCTGTGTGCAAATGGGTTACGAACTATTCGACAGCACCATGCCTACACGGGATGCCCGGCACGGCCGTGTCTATGCCTTTACCGCCGACCCCAAGACCGCAAAACTGGACGGCCGTGGCGACTTTTTCCGTTATCTCTATTTGGGTGATAAGAAGCATGTGAAGGACGGCCGTGCCATTTCCGAATTTTGCGACTGTCCCACCTGCGACCGTTACTCGCTTGGCTATCTACACCATCTACACAAACTCAACGACAACCTCTACCCCCGCCTGGCCACCCTTCACAACCTGCGCTTTATGACGCAGTTGATGGAAAATTTGCGGTAGGAAAGAGGTGAAATTCACAGAGATGTTACCCTATGCTAGTATAGTAATGGGAGGAGAAAAACATAATGTCTGATGAATTTCCGAGCCAGGAAGATATGATTTGGACAAAAGCCAGAGTTCATGACTGGACTCCAGACAAAGTTATCAACAATATAGAATCGGTGGATACCATTGATTTCTGGTTCATTGGTTGGTGCAGAGCAGTAAAGGCCGATTTACTTCCAGGTTTGATGCAAATCATGTCGGAGGAACGAGGTGAAGCACGACTTTGTGCCAGCCTGTTATTGCTGCATCTGGGAGAATCGGTAGGGACAGATGGAATTGTTGCTTGTTTGCAGGAAGATCTCCCTGAGTTTCAAATTCGAGTCCTCTCTTCTCTTACTATCTTGCCATTGGAGGGTAGTACGATGGGCTGGAAGGTGGTGGTGCCGATTAAAAAAGAGCTTTTATTTGATGCCTTGAAGCCACTGCTCGAAATACCCTCCGATCCCAGACCAATTTCAATTGAATCACGCATTCAATTTCTGGCTGTGAACAATGCCTTACGTTTAGATTTACCGGAGGCTGAACCGTTTATCCTTCCTCTGCTACAAAATGGCCCGACGCGGGTGCGTAGCATTATTCTCTCTCATATGTCAAGACGCGGTGAGGATAAGGGAGCAATGGCTACAGCCAAAGATTTATTGGAGGAGGATCCGGAAACTCATTCAGTTATTAGTTCATTGGAAACTTACTGTAAAAGCCAAGATCGTTATCTTTCGCAACAGGCAGCCAGTTTGCTCATTGACTTTGTTCGAACATATGTGAGCCGCCCTGGTAATGACATTACAAATCATCTCTGGCACGCGCTTGATGGCATCGTGATAGCGCAGCATCCACAGCGAGAGCAAGTGTTAAAAGAAGTTCTTGCCAGCCCTGTCAAAGATTGGCGGCGTGGTGTAGCGCTACGCCATTTGGCTCACTTGGAAGGAGGTGCTGGGCTTGACCGATTGAGAAGAGCGCTTGCCGACCCAGGGTTACGTCAGTTTGCTGCTGAAGGAATCGCGGTAGGCGCTAGGGGGAAAGATGACCCACAATTGGTGAATGCCCTCGTTGTTGTTGCACAACAGGAAGATCGTCCGCAGGTACTCACCAAGTTGTTTGATGCCCTGGTTGCCCTTAATGCTGATATGAAAGCGATTCCTGAGGAAATTACAAGCCGCCTTGAACCCAACGAAGAGATGCGTCTGTATTGGTTAGCAAACAACATCACCCCTGGTATAGCTGCTGAAAAGTTGGTGGAGGCAGATGTGATACCTCCGCTATCAGAGAAGGTTCTTTTAGAGCTAGAAAATGAGTGGGAGCAACGGCGATTGCCACACCATATCATGTTTTCTCTCCTTCGAAATCAACTTGCCTGGTTTGATACAGAATCGGGTCTATCAACCCCCAATTATCTTGAATTAATATCGCAATTACTGGCGAGCAGTCAGGGTGTTTTCAAAGCGGAGGCGTTTACGCAAACGGTGGACAATGCCAGCGGTGACTCGGTGATAAGTTTCGTTTGCAATGGAAGGGATTTTACATTCACCGCTCAAAATCTAGGTGATTGGTATGATGTAAGGGCTGTCACTGAAGGTTTCAACCGGGCTCTGGCCGATTTAGGACAACCAAAACGCTTCTTATCTCTTTATACAGGTGGCCAGGATGCAGCTGTTGTTTTTGCGCCAGAAGTGGCGTTCCGGCAGGTTGCATCTATTTTGCGTTTCCCATTTGAGCAAGATCCAGAGATAGCCATGAAACGTGGTGTTGCTTTTGAGAAAAAAGTTCTTGAGGAAATTAAGCGACAAGAAAGAAGGGAGGCGCAAGGCCACCAATCATCTTCTTGGAGGCAGCGTTTATTGAGACGCTTACAAAGAAAGGGTGGGAAGCAAAGATGATGCTCACTAAACTCTGGCAAGTGTGAAGAAAATAATGTCGGATTTAATCCTCGAACTGGTCACGGCCGTGACCAAATCCCCCAAGTACCGCACTGTTGCCCCTGACCTCATCCGGCGTATTGGCGCGGCGGAGTTGGCGAAACGGGGCAATTTCAAGGAGGCGGTGAAGGGGACAAAGAATAAGCTGCATCAGGTGGGGGGGGCGTATGGGGACACGGCCGTAGATTACCCCAAACTCCTGTCCCGTTTACAAAATGCCGACGGGGAGGCCGCCCGCCGCCAGACCTGCCGTGACCTGATGCGCCTGCACGCTTCCACCCGCGAACGGCTACCCATTCTCGATGAATTTTACGCTACCATTCTGGCCGGTTTGCCACCCATTCGTTCGGTCATTGACATGGCTTGTGGGCTGAATCCACTGGCCCTGGCCTGGATGCCGCTGGCGGCCGATGTCACCTACCACGCTTACGATATTTACGGCGATATGATGGCCTTTTTGCAGGGTTACTTTGACCTGATGGGTGTTCATGGGGTGGCGCACCATCAAGACATTCTCGGCCAGCCACCAGCCGAGCCGGACGACCTGGCCCTCATTCTCAAAACCCTGCCCTGCCTGGAACAGGCGGAGAAAGGTGCAGCCAGGCGTTTGCTGGAGACCATTCGGGCGCGGCACATGCTCATTTCCTATCCGGTGCAAAGCCTGGGTGGGCGCGGCAAGGGCATGGTAGAAAATTATGAAGCGCAGTTTTGGGGATTGGTAGACGGTGAAGCCGCTTCGGGCCGTGGTTGGCGCATCACCCGCTTTGAATTTGCCACCGAACTGGCTTTTCTGGTCACAACTGATCAATCCATTTGAATGAGAGGAGAGGGTATCCTCAGATGCCCACCGTTCGCATCTGAGGATGTGAACTCCGCCTCGATCTACGGATTATTGTTCAAGCAATTTGTTGAAAATCACGCTGTCTTCAGCACCGGGCAGGAACTTGACGCCAAAACGGGTGCCCTGGTGCAGTTTGTCCAGGCTGCGGTCGCGCACCGGCAGCATCATCTCTGCCAGGAATGGGTTGCCCGTCTCCGGCTGCACCTCCACGATAATGCGGAAAAGGTGAAATGTGCGATTCCCCGAATGGCTGGTACTGATGCGTGTCAAGTGCTGTACCGTTGCCACCCCTTCTGCCGCACGCAGATAACGCAGACTGACCAGAAACCCCTTGCCAAACAGGGCAATGTACAGCAGCGCAAAAACAGCGACGACAATCGGCAGGACAGGATGCGCTGACCCCGTAAAACCGGCGAACAATGCCCAGGCCAGCCCTACCAGCACCACCACAAAGAAGATAAACCCACCCCGCGAAAGTTGCTGCTGGCGCAGGGTGGTGAAAGAAATCTGGTTGCTCAGGTTGGTCACGGCCGTTTGCGCTTCAATCTGGCTGCATTTTGCAATTTGTTGGTAGCGCTGCACGGCCGTGTCTATTTGCCCCGCCAACACAAGCTCCTTGATCTCGGCCATGTCGGCCGCACTCACTTCTGTTTCCGTCGTAGCCTCTGGTTGTGGGGTATCGTGGTGAATGCGAATGGTGGAATTGCAATACAGGCAGATGCAAAGCGTCTGACCGGATGAATAATCGAGTGGGGCATGACAGTTAGGGCAGTTTAATGATTCCAGGCGCATCGCCATCCTCCGAGTTGATGTAGTTCATTCAGTTTTTCAGGGGATCAGTAACACCTTCCCCTTATTTTTGCGGTTGTGCAAGTAATGGTGTGCCAGGGGAGCATCGGCAAAAGGGAAGGTGGTATCAATGTGGGGGCGGAAGAGAGCATCGTCATACCAGGTGATAATTTGTTGCAGATACGGCCGTAACAAATTCCCCTGACCCCATAAATGCTGCAAATCCACCCCGACCACCGCTTTGTTCTCCCGCATAAGCCGAAACGATGTGTAAAACGGTAGCATAATCGCCCCCCGCCAATAGCGTAGCCGGGAACGGGTCTTGCCGGGAGCCATGCTGGATAGCCCCACATGTATCAACCGGCCGGTAGGCATCACCAGCCGGTAATTTTTCGGCCAGTGGATACCGCCTAAAGAATCGAGGACAACATGTACCCCATGTCCGCCGGTCAAATCCATCACCACCCGTTCATAATCAAAATTGCGGTAATCAATAGGATGGTTCAAGCCGCGT
>CAYXUZ010000175.1:10408-13504 GCA_964467705.1 uncultured Ardenticatenaceae bacterium
CCATCAAGAAAGAGTGTTTCTCCGGCGAAGCTGTGCCATATGTTTCTGCACCTAAAATGCGGCAGACATCCAGCGCCGCCACACCCAACCCACCCCCGGCATTGTGGATCAGCACCCGATCCCCGGCCCGCAATGATCCCATCACCACCAGCCCCAGATACGCCAATAAATAGTTAACGGGTAGTGCGGCCGCGTCTTCCATGCTCATCCAATCCAGCTTTTTGAAGACCTGGCGATAAGGCACACAGACGGTATCACTGTAACCTCCATATTGCGTCAGCGCCAACACTGCATCACCTTCTTTGAGGGTGGGCACACCCTGGGCTACCAGGTCAACCACACCGGCCACTTCCAGACCGGGCACAAAAGGAGGCCTCGGGGTGGCCCAATCCAGACCCATGCGCGCCCACAGGTCAGCAAAACCAACGCCACACGCCTGCACGCGGATGCGCACTTCACCGGTGCGGGGAATGGGGTCAGGGCCGATCTGTAATTTGAGGGTTTCCGGGGGACCGGCTTTGCTGATCCAGATTTGCTGCATAGGGATTTTCCAGATGGCAAGTATAACGTTAAAATGGTGTGGGGCACAGTACCGATAGGGGAGTGCCTGCTCTGGTAGTGGGTACTAGAATAGGAAAAATGGCCTAGTTTACAGTGAGCAGTGAGCGATAAGCGGTGAGCGGGAAGCTGATAACCGTGTATCGTTTATCAACTGTTTCGGCGGCAATGCAGAAGTTGCCAGAGGTTGCCAAATGTTGAATCCGTTGTTAGCGGCACAATTAAGAGAGTTTGGCCTGGAAGGTGGGCAGTTGCCTGACGAAGAAACATGGGCGGCGCTGTTGGCGCACATGAGCCAGACATATGGACAGCGGGCGGCGGAGCAAGACCGGTTGCAGGCGGTGCTGGATAATGTGGCCGATGCAATTATTACTTTTGATGAACACGGCCGTATCGAATGGTTCAATCGGGCGGCCGAGCAGATGTTTGGTTACCGCGCTACCGAGGTAATTGGGGCGGATTTGGAACTGTTGCTGCCTAACCGTGACCGCTATCAGATTGAGCAAGAGGCGCTGGCGCTGCAAACGGACAAACAAGACGGCCGTGCCGACATCGTCAGTATTCGTAATGAGATTGCCGGGCAGCGGCAGGATGGCAGCCTCTTTCCGTTGGATTTCACCATTAGCCAGATGATGGTGCAGGGGGAGCGCCAGTTTATTGCCATTGCCCGCGACATTACAGCGCGTAAAGAGGCAGAAATGGCGATTTTGGCGGCTAAAGAAGCAGCCGAAGCAGCTAACCTGGCGAAAACGCAATTTCTGGCCAATACCAGCCACGAAATTCGCACGCCGCTGAATGCTATTGTGGGATTGACCAGTTTGCTGCTGGATACGGAATTGACGGCTGACCAGCAGACGTTTGTGGAGATTGCCCGGCGCAGCAGTCATACGCTGCTGACCATTTTGAATGATATTTTAGATTTGTCGCGGATTGAGGCGCGGCAGTTGTCGTTGGAATTACGGCCGTTTCACCTGCGTAACGGCGTCAGTGAAGTCCTTAATTTACTTAAAACAAATGCGGATGAAAAGAAGCTGAAGCTGGAGGCTCGTTTTGCGCCTGATATGCCCCAGGTATTTATTGGTGATGGTGATCGGCTGCGGCAGGTATTGGTGAATCTGGTGAGCAACGCCATCAAGTTTACTCATACCGGTTCCATTTTGGTGCAGGCGGACGGCCGTTACCTGGACACCGCCACGTATGAAATTCATCTTTCTGTGCAGGATACAGGTATTGGCTTGCCGCCTGATTATCATGAATGGCTATTCCAGCCGTTTCATCGTGGGCACGCCGGGCGCAGCCGCCGCTATAGTGGCGCGGGGCTGGGGCTGACCATTTCGCAGCGATTGGTGGAATTGATGGGTGGGCGTATTTGGGCAGAGAGTGAATCGGGCAAAGGCTCCACGTTTCATGTGAGTATCCCCAGCCCGGTGACAGAGCAGCCACCGCCAACCGCACCAACATGGGAGCGGGTACGGCCGTTTGACCCCGATATGGCCCAGCAGCTTCCCCTGCGCATCCTGGTGGCCGAGGACAATATCACCAATCAGAAGGTGATGGTCTGGATGTTGGAGCATTTGGGTTACCGGCCCGATGTGGCGGGAAACGGCCTGGAAGTGTTGGCTGCCCTCAAACGCCATTCGTATGATGTGATTTTGATGGATTTGCATATGCCGGAAATGGACGGCCGTACGGCCACCCAAACCATCCGCGCCACCCTGTCGCCACAGGAACAGCCCTGGATCATTGCCGTCACGGCCGATGTGCTGCATGAAAGCCGCCAGGATTTTCTGGCCGATGGGTTGAATGATTTTCTAAGCAAACCGTTACAGGCGGAGATGCTGATTACGGCGTTGTGTCGTTACCCGACGGCTCAGGTGAACAGCGCGGCCCAGACGTGGCCGATTGACCGATCAATGCTGAACCAGGTGACGGGGGGGGACAATGCCCGGTTAACAGAATTGATGCACATTTTCCAGAGTGAAAGTGATCAATTATTAGCACAGTTGCAAACGGCCGTGGCCACCGACGATCTGGAAACGGCCCGCCACATGGCCCACGCTCTCAAGGGAAGCTGTGCCACCATGGGCATGGTTTCGCTGGAGCCGCTGTTCCGCGAAATTGAGACGATGGCTCGCCACCGCGACCAGTACATTGCTGCCAAAGTGACGATGGCGATTGCGGAGTATGACCGGGTGCTGCTCGCCATGCGCAATGGGTGACAGGGTGAGAGGTCATCCGCTTACGCTGCCAGATAAGGGAGGAAGCCATGAATTTTCAATTGTCCGTGCTGATATTGATATAGGCCGTTAAACATGCAGATGGTGGAGTTTGACGGCTATATAGCTATATATCCCTTAATTATTACACCGGAGACCAAAATGCAGGTTGAAATAAACTTACCTGCTTCTGTTTCAGAACTATCAATGGGTGGATAATGACGGTTCGTTATATAATGAATCCGCACCATAAATAATTACACCAATATAAATAGACCTCTTGCAAAAGTCATTCTGACTTAAGCGATAAGTTGTAAATCGC
>CAYXUZ010000176.1:0-11624 GCA_964467705.1 uncultured Ardenticatenaceae bacterium
TTGCTCTATGGCCGCGTATGCGTTTGCCCGCATGAGGTTTGCCGGTCAGAACGCACTTTTCGCCTTTATGCTGGCAACGATGATGATCCCCGGCGCCGTCACCCTCATCCCAGCCTTTGTGCTGATGGCGAAATTGCAACTGTTAAACACGTATTGGTCATTGATTTTGCCGGGTCTGGTGAGCGCGGGTGGCATTTTCATCTTGACCCAATTCTTCAAGGCCATTCCCCGTGATCTGGAAGAGGCAGCTTTTATGGATGGCGCCAGCCGTTTTCAGATTTATAAGGATGTGTTGCTGCCTCTGTCCCGGCCGGCGCTGCTGACGGTGTTTATCCTGCAATTTCAGGGGATGTGGAATAACTTCCTGACGCCGCTGTTGTATTTGAATGCGCCGCGGATGTGGGTGTTGAATGTGGCCCTCTCGGTATTTAGCGACCAGTATGACGCCAATTACAACCTGGTACTGGTGGGGGCGATGTTTAATGCAATTCCCATCCTGATATTGTTCTTCTTCTTCAGCCGGTACTACATTGAAGGTGTGTCCTATGCGGGGGTGAAGGGGTAGTTAGCGGTTAGCAGTGAGCAGTAAGCAGGTGGCAGGTTGGTTAAGGAAAGAGAGATGCGTGTAACAGGGATGCATGACGGCCGTACAGCGCCAGGTGTTGGGTCTATTGTGCGGGCGGCGCTGCGGGATACGGCAGATGATTTGTTTGTCACGGCCGTTGTCAACTTGCTCTGGCTCATACTGACGTTGCTCATTGTCACCGCGCCACCGGCCATGATCGCCCTCTTTTACGTGGGCAACCGCAAGGCGCACGGCGAAGTGACCGAAGTCAGCGATTTCTTCTTTGCCTTGCGCCACTATTTCGGCCTGGCCTGGCGCTGGGGGCTGGTCAATGTGGTTATCCTGCTCTTCCTCTGGGGAGATGTGGTGCTGACCGGCTATTTGAGCCAGTCGGCCCTGGCACGATTCGCCCAGGGGTTTTACCTGATTGTACTGGTCATCTGGCTCTTTTTGCAGTTGTATGCCCTACCCTTCCTGTTTGAGCAGCAAGAACCTTCATTGCGCTTGGCGTGGCGGAATGCGGCCGTCATGCTCGGCCAAAACGTTGGGTTTTCGCTGGCGCTGGCAGCGGCCTTAGTCCTGGTGCTGCTGGTAAGCACTCTCTTCTTCCTGGTCATCATGGCCGCCGGTGGCATCCTGGTCGCCCTGATGGCCAACCATGCCGTTCTGAACCGGCTCTCGCAAAATGACTTAACGCAGAGGCGCAGAGACGCACAAAAGTGATCCCTCTGCGCCTTCGCGTCTCTGCATTGAAAATCAATCCACGGAGCGCGAAGGCTTTATGGAACTGAAACGACATCCAGCCAGTCCACTTTTATTACCCGATCGGCTATCGGCCTGGGAATGTTATAACGTCTTTAACCCGGCGGTGCTGCATCACAATGGCCTGTTCCACATGTGGTACCGGGCGCAGGGGTTAGATTGGGTGAGCCGTATTGGCTATGCAGTCAGCGAGGACGGCATTCGGTGGAATCGCTTGCGCGAACCGGTATTGGCCCCTACGGATGGCACGGATTCGCGGGGGGTGGAAGACCCGCGCGTGGTGTGGCTGGACGGCCGTTTGCATATGACCTATACCGCTTACGGCCGTGACTACAGCGGCGCCCAACCCACCCATGTCGGCGGTGGCATTTTGCCCATGATTGCCGTCAGCGATAACGGCATTACCTGGCAGCGGCTGGGGCCAATTGTGCGTGGTGAAGACAACAAGGATCATGTGCTGTTTCCGCGGCGGGTGAACGGCCGTTACGCCGCCCTGCACCGCCGCTGGCCCAATGTCTGGATCGCCAATTCCGACGACCTGCTGACCTGGCGTGAAACGGACATGGCGCTGCTCTATGGCCCGCGCGTGGAAGAAGCTGATGCCTGGGACCGCAAAAGCGTGGGCAGCAACGGTGTCCCCATTGAAACGGAACATGGCTGGCTGCTGCTGAATCATGGCTACGATGATGACCATATCTACAAGTTTGGCGTGGTGCTGGTAGATCTGGATGATCCCACCCGGATTATCAAGCGGCCGCAGACGGCCGTGTTTGCCCCGCAAGAATTATGGGAGTTAAAAGGGGACGTGCCTAACGTCGTCTTTTCTTGTGCCAATCCGGTGGTGGAGGGCACGGTCTACGTCTACTACGGCGGTGGCGACCACGTTATTGGCCTGGCTACCTGCTCGCTGGCTGAACTGCTCGATTTTGCCCGCTTTGGATAGCGAAAAAGGATACGTGCTGGTTTAGTAGAGGAAACGATCTGTATACGTCCAGACGCAGCGGCTTCTTTTGGGGTAAAGTCACGGACGTAACCCAAAGGAGGCGTCTGATGAAATCACTTATCTTTTTGTTTACCAGTGGATTGATGGTGTTGCTGGCAGCCTGTACGGCGACGGGCGAAGTGGAACCGGCCAGCGGTGATTTGTTTGAAGTGGCGACGGTGGTAGTACGGCCGTCGGCGACCCCCATCTCTCTCCAGGAAACCCGAACCCCACCACCCACGCCCATCGCCACGATAACGCCAACCTGGCCACCGACAGCCACTCACACGCCGACAGTTGACCCCACCGTGCTGACGACCACTCCCTGGCCGCCCGACCCCATCCCCACGCCGACGCCTGTACCGCCCTTTCCCGGTATGGTGTATACCACCGATGAGGGTCTATGGCGCGTTAATGCGCAGTGGCAGCCGGAGTTGTTGTTTGATGGGCCAGGCGTGCTAGAGCCGAACGGCCGTCGCCTCTTGTACGAACAGGATGGCGACATATGGCTGGCTGATCTAGCTACAGGCACAAACCAAAACCTCACTAACACAACGGATGAGAATGAATATGATCCACAATGGTGGCCCGAGAAAAATGACTCGATTTTGATAGTGAAACGGCATCCCGAAGACCCCGATTTTCGTTGGCAAATGCTACTCGTTTCTTTGGAAGGTGATTATGAAGTTCTGACTACTAGCCGTCTCACCACTTGGCCCGATATTTCACCTGATGGTACGACTATTGCATTTGACATTGACGGTAGTCCAGCCCTGTACCATGAAAATGGTGTGGTTGAAGAATTGTTTTTTGATTCGCAGGAGCTTCCATCGGTCAAATTTGTTGGAAAGCCAGTTTGGTCACCAGATGGAGAACGAATCGCCTGGCTGGCCTTTCTTGAAAATCCCACAACGGGGCAATCATATGAAGGCTTAGTCATTTATGAACGCAATCCACCCAACAATTTTGTGCTGCACTCTTGTGTTCCATTGGGAAGTGACACATGGGGCGATGAAGCTGTTTGGAGTCCTGATGGTGAGTTTGTTACCTTCTTCGCTATTGACATAGAAGAATCTGGGTTTGGTCTTTGGGTCATGTCCAATGATAGAGCATTTCAAATGAATTTGGGCGTTAAGGAACACCCTATTTGGAGTCCCGACGGCCGTTACCTGCTCTACCAAACCGATGAGGGCTACTTTCTCACCGTCCCGCCTGATTTCACAGCCAAAATCAACGTCTATTTGCCGCCAGGGGCGCGGGTGCTGGATTGGCAAGAACTTCCCTGATCGCGTTTCGTTTGTAGTAGGCGATTCATCGCCATCTGGCAGCGGTGAATCACCTGTCACGTTAACCCGTTTTTTGCAGCCGCCAGCAGCGGTGAATCTGCTTGTTGTGGAAATCTTCGGGGATGGTTTGGGGGGTTAGCTCCGTGCAGGTAATAGTTGACGGTACGGCCGATGGGTGCAGTTTGAAGTGGCGTGAATTGGTGCTAAAGAACAGTTCACCGCCGGGTGTTAACAACCGCAGACAATTTTGGATCAGGGCAGGATGATCACGGTCTACGGCAAACGACGCCTGCTGCATTCGTTTGGAGTTGCTAAAGGTCGGGGGATCACAAACGATCAGGTCAAATTGTTCATGGCGGGAAGCGGCGTCGGCCAGGTATTGCAGGCAGTCGGCGGTGATAATTCGGTGTTGTTTACCAATGGTAAAGCCGTTATGCGCCAGATTACGCGCTGCCCATTCGCTGTAGGTCTGGCTGAGGTCAACGGTGGTGGTGGTCTGGGCACGGCCGTGCGCCGCATACACCGTGAATGACCCCGTGTAGGCAAACAGGTTCAGCACCCGTTTCCCGGCAGCCCGCTCCCGCACCAGCGCCCGCGTCTGGCGATGGTCAAGAAACAGACCAGTATCCAGGTAATCACTCAGGTTCACTTCAAAAATCAGCCCTTGTTCCCGCACCAGCCGCGTGTGCCCTGTTTGCGCCAGCCGTTCATACTGCGTCTCCAAGCCCTGCTGCCGCGCCCGCTCTTTGACAAAGATGTGGGCCGCAGTCACGTCCAGCCCGGCCTGAATTTCGGCCAGGGTATGCTCCCGCCAGGCGGCTTGTTGGTCCGGTGTTTCGTCGCGGGCACGGCCGTAGAGCCAGGCCACCACCGCACCATCATACCAATCAATAATGGCCGGATATTCGGGAATGTCCCGTTCATACAGTCGGTAGCAGGCAATATCTTGCCGTTTGGCCCATTTTTGCAAATGGCGTTGTCGTTTGCGCAAACGATTAGCTAACATAGGTTTGTTTGAGTGTTCAGGTGTTCACGTAAGCACTCGAACCCAAAGTATATCGTGGAGGTGGAAAATGGGGTTGATTCTGGCTTTGGATTTTGGTGGGACGAAGTTGACGGCGGGGGTGGTGGATGATGCGGTGTACCAGACGCACGATCTCACCTGGCAAGCGCACAAACGAGTGTATTCGCCGGCGGATGGCAGTGCGCATGATGATCTGGCGATGATGGTCGCATTAGCGCAGGAGTTATTGGCGGGGCAAAGGGTCACGGCCGTTGGCGTCAGTTTTGGTGGCCCGGCCGATTACCACACTGGCACGGTGCGGCTTTCTCACCACGTGAGCGGGTGGGAAGAGATGCCCTTGCAGCAACGATTGCAAGAGATATTCCATACTCCTGTTCGTGTAGACAATGATGCCAATGTAGCCGTATTGGGCGAATGGCGGTTTGGGGCGGGGCCGGGTCTGGCCGATTTGTTGTACGTGACCGTGAGTACGGGCGTTGGTGGCGGGTGGATTTTGGGCGGACGGCCGTATCGCGGACACAACGGTATGGCGGGTGAAATCGGGCACACGGTAGCCGACCCGGCCGGGCCATCCTGTTTGTGTGGCAAGCGTGGTTGCGTGGAGCGATTTGCTTCCGGCCCTTACATGGCGGCTGATCTGGCCGACGCGCTGGCTCTGCCCAAGAATGAAATAACCGGTCAAGATGTGGCTGAAATGGCCGCCTGGGGGGATGAAGCGGCCATGCTTATTTTGCAGCGAGGCGCCTGGGCATTGGGGGTGGGTATTGGCAATGCGGCTAACTTGCTTAACCCGCAGCGCATCATTTTAGGTGGGGGCGTGACAAAAGCAGGGGCAGCCTGGTGGGCACAAGTGCGCCAGACTGCCCGCGAAACGGCATTGCCTCAAGTAGAATTTGAAATTGTGCCCGCCGCATTGGGAGATGACGCGCCGTTGTGGGGGGCGGTGGCGTTGGTGGAAAAGCAGGTAACTGAGTAATTGGGTAATTGCGTAATTACCCAATTACTCAATTACTTTCAGTAACCCGGTGGCGGATCGGATGGCCCATTAAATTTCATAATGGTGAAAACAGCGCCTTGCGGGTCTTGAATGACGGCAAATTCTCCCATTTCGCCAGCCGGCGTCACGGGCACCAGAGCGTTTGCGCCTAACTCTTCGGCGTGTGCCAGAGTGGACGCCACATCCTCCACCTGAAAATAGACGGCCCAGTTGGGCGGCACGTCCCCCCAGGATTCATCCATTTGCATCATGCCAGCTTGGCGACGGCCGTCCACAGCAAACATCACATACCCACTGGGAGCATCTATCTGTGATTCCCAGTTAAATACCGCCTGGTAAAACGCTTGCGCGGCAGCGCCATCTCTGGTTTGCAGTTCATTCCACACCAGCGTATGGGGCTGGTTCACCAACTCCGCGCCTGTGTGCCGGTTTGGTTGCCAGACGCCAAACATGGCCCCCGTTGGGTCTTGGGCCACCATCATGCTCCCTTCCTCCATGATCTCCATCGGTGGCACGAGAACGATGCCGCCCGCTGCGGCTACACGTTCGGCTACGCCCTGTGCATCGTCGTGTTTGACGTAAGAAGACCAGTGAGAGGGGATGCCTTGCGCCTGCATTTCCGCCTGCATTTCGCCCATACCGGCCACGCGGTGTCCGCCCAGGCGCAAGGTGGTGTAAACGCCGCCGCCCTCAAGGGGCTGGTCTTCACTCTCCCAGCCGAAGAGGGCGGAATAAAATGCTTTAGCGCCCGCCGGGTCGGTGGTTGCCAAATCCACCCAACAAAAAATGCCATCAGGATACTGTTTTACAACTTGCATGGGAACTCTCCTTTTTGTGAAAACTGATTGACGGAAAATGATTTCCCAGCCTGCGCCGGGAGAAAGAGTATAGCACAAATAGAACATGCGTGCTACTTTTTGCGCGGATTTGAGGGTGTCAATTTTGGCAAGCGATCTGATAATCAAGAAATGCGAATACAACTTTTTATCTTGTTGCTGATGTTGTGGGGTGGGGTTGCCTGTGCATCGTCGCCGCCGTTGCCCACGGCCGTACCCCTATCCGTTTTGCTGCCCACAGAAACAGCAACGGCCGTGCCCACCCCCACCGCCGCGCCGGGCGTCACGGCCGTGCCCACTGCCACCATCCCGCCCACTTTCACCATTCCCCCATCACTCACCCCAACCCCCATCGCTTCCGCCACCGCCACCACAACACCCACCCTGACGCCCACCCCCTGCCCGCCCGGACAGATACAAACCGGCCTTTTCCCCAGCCAGTTCACCGGCGAAAGCCAGTATCGTGTTTATTTGCCACCATGTTATGGGCTGGACGGCCGTGCCTACCCCGTCATCTGCCTCTTTGGCGGCAACAGTCAGGATGACAGCGCCTGGGACAACTATGGCCTGGACGAAGCCGCCGAAGCCGCCATCCAACAAAACCTTATCCCGCCCGTGCTGCTGGTGATGGTAGACGGCGGCTGGATCGCCAACAGCACCTCAGGCGGCCCCAACTCCTACGAAGCGCACATTTTGGATTACCTCATCCCGTACATTGAGCAAAACTACTGTGTCTGGGCGGAGCCAGACGGCCGGGCCATCGGCGGCCTGTCGCGGGGTGGCTATTGGGCATTGGAAATCGCCTTTCGCCACCCGGACCAATTTGCCAGCGTGGGTGGGCACAGCGCCGCCCTCATTGATTCCCACGCCGGGCCGGACATTAACCCACAATACACCGCCCTGAGCAATGATCTGGGCGACCTGCGCATTTACCTGGACATTGGCGACCGCGATTATCTACGGCCGAACACCGAACAACTGCATAATGATATGACCGCACAGAACATTCCCCACACCTGGGTTCTCAACGAGGGGGCGCACGAGGACAGCTATTGGCCGCAGCATCTCACGGAGTACCTGCTCTGGTATGCCGAACCCTGGCCGCTGGATCGGATGCAATATCCAACGGCCGTTTGCCCACAAAATGTAATTGAGTAATTGGGTAATTTTCTTGTTGCCCAATTACCTAATCACTCGTTCTATGGTAATCTTCCAGCCGCATGGCATTTTTAGCGCCCCTGTTTCTGCTTCTTGGTTTACTGGCATTGCCCATCATTCTGCTGTACATGCTGCGTTTGCGGCGGCGGGAGATGATTGTCAGCAGTACCCTGCTGTGGCAAAAGCTGCTGCGCGACCGGGAAGCCAACGCCCCCTGGCAAAAGCTGCGGCGCAACCTGCTGCTTTTTTTGCAACTGCTTATTTTGGGGCTATTGGTATTGGCGCTGGCACGGCCGTTTCTGCCCGTCCCTTCCCTTGTCAACAGCAGCGTGGTCGTCTTGCTCGATGGTTCGGCATCCATGCAAGCCAGTGACGCCGACCCCACCCGTTTTGCGGCGGCTCAGGCCGAAGCCTACCGCCTGGTGAACGACCTGGGTGGTGGCAACCAGATGACCCTTATCCTGGCCGGGCAAACACCCACCGTGTTGTCCCCCCCCACCACCGACAAAACCGCTCTGCGTGACGCCATCAACCAGGCGCAGCCTGAAAATGGCGCTGCCGATTGGTCGGCCGCTTTTGCCCTGGCCTCTGGCGCGGCGCAAGGTTTCCAAGATGCCCGCATCATCCTCATCTCGGATGGTGGTTTGCCCACCAATTTGCCGCCGCTGCCGGCCGAACTGGTCTATGTGCCGGTGGGCAGCAGCGGCGAAAATCTGGCGATTACGGCGCTGGCGACCCGCGCTACCACCAATGGTATTGAACTGTTTGCCAGCGTGGCCAACCAGGGGATGATTGACCAGGAGGCGTTGCTCACCATTTCGCTGGATGGGGTATTGTTTGATTCGCGCCGGGTGACGGCCCCCGGCCAGAGTACGGCCAGTGTGACGTGGCTGCTGCCGCCGGACACGGCCGTGATCGAAGCTCACCTCTCTGACCACCAGGGGGACAACCTGGCACTGGATGACACCGCCTGGGCAGTGCATGAAGGTGGCGTCAGTAATCGTGCCCTGTTGGTGACGGAAGGCAATCTCTTTTTAGAACAGGTTTTTAGTGTCTTGCCCGGCGTGGAAGCATTCAAAACGACGCCGGGCAGCGATTTGTTGGACGAAAACGGCGATGCGGCTTTTGACCTGTATGTGTTTGATGGTGTGCCATTGCCACAGCCGACACCCGCTGCCGACATGCTCATCATTAACCCACCAGAAGGAAGCAGCGGTGAGTTGTTCACCGTGAACGGCATCTTTTCAGACACCGTTGCCATCCGGCTGGCAAATTCACCCCTGCTGCAATTTGTGGATTGGCGGGATGTGAATGTGCGCCAGGCCAAAGATGTGGTTGCGCCCTGGGCGGAAACATTGGTGCAGGCGCAGGGTGGGCCGCTGTTGCAAATTGGGCAGCGGGGTGGACACCGCATCGCTTTTATCAATTTTGATCTGCGCGATTCGGACTTGCCATTGCAGGTTGCCTTTCCCATTTTGATGGCCAATATCACTGGCTGGCTCAGTCCGGGGCGAGCGTTTGATGCGCCGACCGGGTTGCAGCCGGGTGATCCTGTTTCCATCACGCCGGGGGCCAGCAGCACGGCCGTGACCATCATCAAACCAGATGGTGCAGCCTGGACGGCGGAAGTGGGTGAGGGCGAACTGGTATTTGCAGAGACCGACCAGTTGGGGCCGTACCAGGTGCGGCTGCGCGACGGTGGCGTGGGCGGCGAAGAGCGCCCGGCGGGTAGTTTTGCCGTGAATTTGTTTAATCCGGCCGAGTCGGCCATTTTGCCGGTGGCGGAGGTGCAGGTGGGGCAAACGGCCGTGACCACCACCGAAGAAGGCGACGTTGGCCAGCGTGAATTCTGGCCCTGGCTGGTGGCGCTGGCCTTTGTGGTGCTGCTGTTGGAGTGGTGGGTTCACCACCGGGGCACGAAGCTGCCAAAGTTAAAACTACGGTGATCCGCGAAGGACGCGAAGAAGTACAAAAAAACCGATCACCGATTACGGATTACCGAATAACCAATGAGCGATGACCAATTACTGCACGAAGATGAAACTGCACCCCGTCGCGCACGCCAGCCGTTTTTGCTGATGGCTTTGGTGGCGTTGTTGGGGTTGGGATTGTGCTTGGCTACGGCCGTATTGCTGCTGCGGGGCGAGGTACGGTCGTTACGGCCGTTTCGCGGTGAGCCGACCGCTATTGCCCTGGTCATCAGCGGGCAGCCTCAGTTGGTGACGTTCCCGGAACTCAGTGAAAACGCCGCGACTTATTTGAACCAGCGTATTCGTTTGACCGGTTATTATCTGCCTTTGTCGCCACCTGATTGTGCCTTTTTTAATGGGCCACTGTTTAGCTGGTCTTTGGTGTCAGAGGGGTTGCAGTTGAATGCCCAGGGTTTTGAGCGGGCGTTGGCGCTGGCCGCGCCAGGCACGGCATTGACGATAGAGGGTATCTGGCGGCTGCACAGCGGGCCTTATGGTTGTGGCAAGGGGCCGGAAGCGGCTGATGTGTGGTATTTGCAGGTGGAGCGTATTGTGCAGCCCAATCCGTTGGCGGCGACGACGGCCGATCCGGCGGCTTTTGCCTTTATGGGTATCAGTACACCCATGTTCCCCACGGTTGGGCCAACTGGTACACCTGGGCCTACCAGCCAGGCGACGGCGACGCTGTTTGCCAGCCCGACATTAAGCGTGGTGGGGGGAACGGGAACGGCCGTGACAGGCACACCGCTACCACCTTCGCCAACATTCGGTGTGGGGGGCACAGTCACGACCACACCCACTCGCCCCGTCACGGGCACGCCAACAGGCACACGGTCGGCAACGGCTACCGTCACGCCCACCGGCACATTAAGTACGCCGGGCGCGACCAGCCCGCCACCTGCGGCCACGGCCACACAGCCCAATCCCTACCCAGGACCGGGCGCAACCAATACACCACCCTTGCCAGCAGGCACACCATCGCCCACACCGGGCTATTAAGCGGCTATCAGCAGACCGGTGGCTGCCAGCATAACAACAATGATCCAGCCCGTTTTTTGAGAGAGGGGAAGCAGTTGTTCACAGGCCCATTGGATGGTTGTGGTGGGGGGGGTATTGGCGCGGCATTGGTCGCTGGCCCACACATAGGCGAAGGTAAGGAATGCGGGAATGGAGGCCAACAGTATGGCCGGTATGAGGAACCAGAGAGGAAAGACGGGGATAATTTGGGGGGATAAGGCAGCGATGATGATGAGCGTGATCAGGTGAACGGCCTGATCTAGCACAAAGCCAGGGGTGAGAGGAGTGCTCGCGTAACGCAATTTGGCCCAGTCCGTCAGGAAATGCAAGATGCCCAAAATGAGCAAAGCAGGCCACACCTGCCAGAAGTTTTGGATCAGCAAGGCTGTTACCAGCACATGAATGGCGGTATGTAGGGCCAACCCTTTTGGCCCTTGTAATTTCATGCGGAAGATGCGGTTGGTTTGTAGCGGAAAATCTCCCAGCAGATGCGCCAGCAGGAGAGTGGTAAAAATAGTCATGTCGAATTCTGCATTCCAATAGCCCTGGTAGGTTTCAAAAAACCCGTCAGGTCTGTCTTGATTTTTGCTGAAAACCTGTTTCGGCAAGGTGTTGCATTATATAAAACGGCCGTCCTTGCAATATGTGTTTCAATTTACAAATCAGTCGGTTACGGCCGTTGTCGGGTTTGTTTTGGGGTCAACCGGCAATGCCTTATGCAGCGCAAAAACTAGGGGTAGGGTAAAGAGTGATAACAAGCCGCCGATGGCATAGGGAAGGGTGGGGCTAAGGGCGAAAATGGTGCCGGACACGGCCGTGCTGCCCTGCATCATGTACGAAAGGAAGCCGGATGGGAATCAGACCCAATACAACATTGATACCACCGTAGACCACGTGCGCGCTGTCTACAAGATCAACTGCTATGCCGCACAGGAAGCATTCGCCGCTGCCCAGGCCGCCGCCGATGCAGTGGCGGCAGACCTGAGAAACTACCGAGCCGCACTTGCCGGACTCACCATTCACAACA